>JANRKT010000247.1:0-7698 GCA_033763355.1 Chitinophagaceae bacterium
ACAAGAACCAAATCCGGAGTTTCCGGTTTTTCAATTTGTTTCTTGTTATTTGGTTCTTTTAAAAATTGGCCTCGTAGTACAATGGATAGTATAAGAGTTTCCGAAGCTCCAGATACAGGTTCGATTCCTGTCGAGGCTACAAAAAACACCCCGGAACAACTGTTTTAAGTCAATTTCTCTTTTCTATTTGACAGAAATATAAAACATTTGAAAAACATAATACGGTTTCATTGCAAACCTGTAAACATTACAATTGTCAGAAATTAAATTTTGAAAGGCCCTGATTTCATTTCTTATTCACATGATGCTGAAGGCATGAAACAGCAATACTATTTTGTTGTATTTTCCGCTTTAATTTATTGCCTCATCCATTCTTTAATGCAATCAAATGCCTTCAAAAATCCTTGATAATTCCTCGGAGCAATACCAGCTTAAAACATTTTTCAAAGACCTGCTCAAATCAGGTTATTATTCAGAAATAGCTGTGGCAACCGGCTATTGGGATTTACCTGCTATTGTTGAAATTTTTGACGAGCTTTCTATTTTCCTTCAAAAACCAGGAGTATCATTCAGATTATTGTTAGGTGAAGAACCTTCAGTTAAATCCTATCAGGTTAAAAAACCATCACAAGTTGACCCTGATTTCCCGCAAAAATATCTCAAGAAAGATTTGGAAGATTTGGACCTGAAACCGGAATTTCAAAAAGTAGTCAGCTTACTTGCTCAACACCTGGTAAAGGATGAAACCGGTCATGCAAAGTTTCAAATAAAGGTTTATAGAAAAGATTTTCTTCATGCCAAATGCTACCTCTTTGGTTCAGAACAAGAGAATGCGATTGGCATCATCGGCAGTTCCAACTTTACACAAAAAGGATTGTCAGGCAATCTTGAATTGAATGCATTAGAAGACTCCAATGCCACGGTCAATTATCGCCGCCTGAATATTAATCAGCACCCCTCACACCGCAGTTGGTTTGAAGAACTCTGGAAAGAAAGCGATGATTGGAACATGTTCTTCAAAGAAGAACTATTGGATGTCAGTAAACACGGAAATATTTGTTTTAGCCCTTATGAAATGTACATACATGCATTATACAGGGTTTATAGCAACGATTTACAGGACGAAAAGGAAAGTATCATTTTGCCGGATGACCCGGCTGCAAATAAACCACAGTTGCTAACCTTCCAGGTGCAGAATGCAAACAGTCTGATTAAAAAATTAGAACGGCAGGGTGTAGCCATGCTTTCTGATTCGGTTGGGCTTGGTAAAACCTATACTGCCATCAAAGTAATTGAATATTACAGGCAAGTAAAAAATCAAAGAGTGGTTGTCATCACTCCGGCAGGTTTGAAACCGCAGTGGGAAAAAGCATTTGCAGAATTCCAATTCCTGCATATACCGGAAATTCTTTCCTTACAGGATGTAAAGAAAATAGAGGAACGAAGAGAAACCTATCGAACCATCCCGGTAGGTCTTTTTGTTTTTGATGAAAGCCATAACCTCCGCAATTCAGGCGGCGGCCGGTTTGATGTGTTTATCAACTGGAAAATGGAAAATGAAAATGCCCACACACTTTTATTAACAGCCACACCTATCAATAACCAATTGGCTGATTTAACCAACCAGGTAATGTTAGGAACTGGCGGTGAAATACGCCGGCTCGGAAGTTTTTTAAATGACAGAGGCAACCTGGAAACATTAAAGGAAAGACTTGACCTGATTCAGAAAAACATCAAGGCGCAGATAAAGGAAGGCATTGTGGATTATCCGTCTTTGCGGGAACAATTAACTCCGCTGCTGAATAAATTTATTGTAAAACGTACCCGGCAAAGTATTGAAAAGGATTTTCCAGAAGGTTTACTGATAAATGGGAAACCACAAAAATTCCCGAAATCAATTCCTGATAACTTAGAATACGAAGTATCCAACCAGTATAAATCTGAATTATTCAAGATTGCCGCAACATATCCTTTATTAACTAAAGCCTTTGAATATTCAGTCAATAGTTTGGCACAGCTTGAATACCTGGCTCATCCGCTTGACCTGTTTCAGCAATATGAAAAAAGGGAAGAACCCATTCATTCTTCGCTTGAAATTGTCTATACCGGTTTGCTGGCATTGGGCTTTCCCTGTTACCGCTATAATATTTACCGTCATGCTTATTATAACCGCTACAACGGAAAAGATGAAGCCAAAAAGCCCCTGAAACTTTCCGTAGATGAAAACCGTGAACTCAGCAGGCAGATAGGTATTTACGGAATATTCCGCACGGTTTTCCTGAAGCGGCTTGAATCATCCATGAAGGCGATCCAGCATTCCATTGTTAATTATGAAAATAAGCTAATTGATTTTAAAACCAAACTGGAGCAGTTCAATAAAATAGTATCAGTAAAAAATCTCACAGCGCTGAATAAAGCCATTGATGCTTACAACGAACAAAATGCGGATGAAGATGAACTGGATTTTGATATTGATAGTTTTGAAACAACAGAAGAAGGATTTGTATCCATCACTGCTGATACAGGAACTTTTAATGTGGCACAACTCAAAGAAGATATTGATAAAGACCTTGCCATCATCCATGTGCTGAAAAAGCAGGTAGAATTTTTAACCCGCAAAGACGATAAAATGCAGGTGCTTGCCAAACACCTGAACCAGAATGATGACCGCAAGGTTTTAATCTTTACCTATTTTGCCGATACGCTGCAATACCTAAAGGACGAATTGCCGAAATTTTTAATCAAAGGAAAAAATGCAGAGTTTGCTCTGGGTACAAAAGCTGATATTGAAAATTATGCCAACAGGTTTGCACCCGTCTCCAAAAAATATCAACTGAAACCCGGTGAAAAAGAAATTGACTACCTCGTGGCTACTGATAAATTATCCGAAGGCCAGAACCTGCAGGATTGCGGCATGATTGTGAACTATGACCTGCACTGGAACCCTGTGCGAATGATTCAGCGCAACGGACGCATCAACCGCCTCGGTTCGGAGTTTGATGAAATCTTTATTTACAATTTCCGCCCAACAGAGCAACTGGAAAACTACCTGCAACTCGTCAACAAACTGCAAAGCAAGATTGACCTGATACGATACACCATCGGTACCGACCAGTCTATCTTAAATGAACAACCGATTCCGCAGGATTTTACCGAAGACCTCTACAGCCGTGATGAAAAGAAACGCCTCGCTGCTTTTCAAAAAATATTTGAAACATCAGAGTTGCTGGCCGCCGAAGATTTGTTCATGGATGATTTGAGAGAATTTGACCGCAGCGAAAAATTTAATGCGGCCTATAAAGAAAAAATCAAAAATCTTCCTAAAGGCAAATGGGGTAAAATTCAAATGCGGAAAGAAGAGGATAACTATATTCATCTTGCCCATGTGGCATCAGGCGAAGATGATGAACTGGAAGCCGGTTATTTTCTTGCATTCGGAGCAGAACAGGTTGGCGAATTGCTCAGCACAACAGAAGGTTTATTATCCATCAAAGCTACCAGTGAACAAAACCAGCGGTTCAAGGATAATTTCAGGAACAAGGCAACAGCGGAGGCTTACATCAATAACTTTATACGCAGCTTCCAGTTTTCAGAGGATGAATACAATGTGCGGTACAACAAGCAACAGGAAAATGCAATTGCTTTATTAATTGCCACGATGATGGATTATGGTTATGCAGAAAAAGATGTAGAGATGGTAACAAACGCTGTGTTACATTCACAAAATGCGTATATCAATAAAGAAAATCTGAGGCTGGTAAAAGAAGTGAACCGGAAGAACCGCCGCGGCGAGCCCATCCGCAGCGAACTCATAGACCGTTTCTTAGCTTTGGCATCACAACACCGGCCCGATGATCCTTCGGGAAGGCTCCAGCTTTCTGAAATAATTCAAATATTTGCATAATGACCATTGAGGCGATAAATGATAAACTGGCGCAGGTAGCTGAAGAAACCGTTGCCCTCAACAGGAGAAGCAAACTGCTGGAGCTTTCTTTTGCCATCATGGACTGGATGGGCATTGCTCCCAATGGCGACTATCTTCCGCAAATAGTGGCGCCCAAAACACAACGCCTGCATGAATACCTGCTGCATGCACCGCTTACAAAACAGGGACAGCTTTACCGCATGTCGGCCAATACAGAGAATATCCGTATCCGTTTTGCTGTATTGAAAAAACTGAAGAAAGAGTATATCAGCCAATTGGTGGATAATGACCCAGGCCTTACCAGTTACCAGGCTTTTACAAAAAATCTGACCATACCCGCCGGCCACGGTTATGTTCCTTCACAGCCTTACTTTATTCATTTTGTCACCACACCAGATTATGACAGGCTGGTGCTGATATTTACCCGCGGCGAACAAAAACGCCTTATTAGTTTCCGCAACAGGCTTACCCAAACACAGTTCAGCAAAATCGTTTCCCAATGGCAAGGCATTAATAAAAAAAGCAAAGCGGAAATAACTGCCATACTATGGAAAAGCCTCGATATAAAAGAGGTAAACAAAGAATTTTATAAACAGGTAAAGGAACGTTTTGATGCACTGGTAGGGATTTTAAAAGCAGAACAATCCGGTGCGGCTGAAAACGATATCAAACAATTCACCGTTCGCCTGATTGGCCGTTATATCTTTTGCTGGTTCCTGAAAGAAAAGGGTGTTATCCCGCCAAACTTATTATCATCGGCCAATATCTCACAAACTCCGTCTTTTGATAAAACCATACTGGTTCCTTTATTTTTTAATATACTGAATACCCCAATTGCAGAACGGGATTTTGCGCAAAGCTTCACACCAGTAAAGAAAGACCTTGATAGAATTCCCTACCTGAACGGAGGCCTTTTTGAGAAGCACCCCGAAGATGATTTGTTTGAACATCTTGACCTTGATGCATGGTTGAAAAAATTTGTAGAGATACTGGAGGGTTTTGATTTTACCGTAGATGAAAGCAGCAGCCAATACCAGCAGGTGGCTATTGACCCCGAAATGCTGGGCCGGATATTTGAAAACCTGTTGGCCAGCCAGAACCCCGAAACGGAAAAGATGGCCAACCAGCGCAATGCTTACGGCGCTTTTTATACGCCGAGGGAAATTGTGGACTATATGGTCAATGAAAGTCTGAAGGCTTATTTGGAAACGCGTCTTCTTCCATCGTTACCGTATCAGCCGGATGAAACTATAGTAAGTGAGCCGGAAGTTGCATATAGCGGTACTTTGTTTCAGCAGCATGAACCGCAACAACTGCGGATGAACCTGAGCGATAAACAAAGAGCTGAGGTATCAGAAGCAGAAAAGAAAAGAGAAAAACTGAAGGAAAAAATTGAAAAATTTCTTTCCCCTGCCTGTGCCGAAAGCCCGTTTGACAAGGAAGAAACACAGAAAGTAAGAAAAACATTAACGAACATAAAAGTGCTGGACCCCGCCTGTGGCTCCGGCGCCTTTCCAATGGGGATGCTGTTCCGATTAAAGGAGTTAAGGCAAATTGTCGGGCACAGCCATAAAAGCACTTATGACCTGAAGAATGAAATTCTGAGCAAAAATATTTTTGGCATTGACATTATGCCGATGGCAGTAGAGATTGCCCGCCTCCGTGCATGGCTGAGTCTGGTGCTTGATGCCGATTATAACCCGGCCGACCGGAAGAATAATTATGGAATTGCTGCATTGCCTAATCTCGATTTCCGGTTTGTTTGCGCCAATAGCCTTATAGATGTGCCGGCCAATGAATATGTGGAAAATATGGCATACAATGAGCTAAAGGAGTTCGAAGAACTAACAGAAGAATATTTTAATTCCTCATTGGAAGAAAAGACAGAACTGAAGCGGGCCATTGAAAACTGTATTAACAGAATCACCGAATTACATGCAATAGCCATTGACCGCTGGCAGGAACAGATACGTAAAGAGAAAAACAGCAGCAATAAAGCCCGGCTGAATACACTGAAACAAAAGCAGCAGGAATACGAATGGGAACGGAGCCTGTGGCAGAGCTATAAAAATATCTTCAACAACCACAAAGTTGATTTCTTTAACACCCGTTATTTCTTTCCGGCAGTTACAGATGGCTTTGATGTGGTGATTGGAAACCCGCCCTATATCAATATTTCTAACTTGAAGCCTAATGAGTATCGCTTGCTGTTGCGTTCTTTATTTCGTTCAGCAAAAAACAAATCAGACACTTATGCCTTCTTTCTGGAAAGTGGCTTTTCTAAACTCCAAAACAACGGTATTCTAAGTTACATTATTCCTCAAACTTGGAAAGCAACTGATAGCTTTTCCAAACTTCGTGAAATAATTTTTAAGGAAAAGTCATTGGGAAAAGTTGTGGATTTAGATTTTGGAACTTTTGATGCGATAGTTAAGCCAATGGTGGTTTTGATTTCAAATCAATTTGGAAAGTATAAATCAATACAAGTTCTTAATGATTCTTTTGAGCATGTTTATGAAATTGACTTAGATGAAATACTTCAGGATTCTTCTTTGTCACTTAATACCTCAATAGGCCAGAATCAGAAATTGATTTTTAAAAAAATTGAAAATGATACAGTTAAACTTGAAAAAGTAATTCAATTTTCAAGAGGCATTAAAACCAGTGACGATGATCGATTCATTTTAATGGAAGCAAGAAACAAAGATTGCAAAAAAGTTTTCAGGGGCAAGAACATTAAGAGATATCAAATGAATTGGGATGGTGAATTTGTGTGGTATAGGCCAGACTTAATGAAAGAAAAGGTCGGTTCGGTATCTTATACGAAATCTTTTTTTGAAGTTCCTGAAAAACTGGTAACTCAAAGAGTAAACAGTTCAATGCAGTTGTTATGTGCTTATGACCATGAGCAAAACTATTTTCTTGATACTACAAATCTATCGAGATATGAAACGTGGGATAAGCAAACATCATTGAAGTTTTTATGTGCAACTTTAAATTCCAAGTTGATTAATTATTGGTATTGTAATAAATATCGTATGCCAACTATAGGTATATATGAAATACATACAATTCCGATTAAGAAAATTACCTCTAACCAACAAAAACCTCTCATCGCCCTTGTTGATAAAATCCTTTCAGCAAAAAGTAAAAATCCACAAGCTGATACCAGCAAATATGAAAGAGAGATAGATTTATT
Organism: Chitinophagaceae bacterium; assembly: GCA_033763355.1. Lineage (GTDB taxonomy): Bacteria > Bacteroidota > Bacteroidia > Chitinophagales > Chitinophagaceae > JANRKT01. The sequence continues at coordinate 7,125 of JANRKT010000247.1, forward strand.
GGTATATCATTTATACGGCCTGAGCTATGAAGAGGCCAGGCTGATAGATGCGGGATTGGGTGAGGAGGAGTTTGGAAAGTATAAAATTTAAAATGGCAGTATCAAAGAAAACATATCTCTTCATAGATGAAAGCGGCGATCATGGCCTAACAATGGTTGTGTACGCTCCCCGCTTTTTAGTGCCGGCGTCAGTCAGCGTTTTCAAATATAATTTTCTCTTCAGTTTTCACAGCGGGGGAAACATGCTGAATAACTAAAACCCCTTTTCTCAATTTTAATTTTTAAATTTCCGGACAATAATATCCCTGCCTGCCTGCCATTTCATTGAAGAAAGCAAAGCCCGTAACCCTCATTTGTTTATTCCTAAAAACTTTTAACATGCAAACACAACGCAGATCTGTATTGAAAAAACTTTTTGCCTCACTGGCCGCTTTAACAGGGATTGGAGCAGCTGCAAAAGCTAATACCAATACCACTTCCGCTCCCGAAAAAGAAGTATTTAATGTGGAGACCGACCAGGAAGTGCCGCTTTTTTCAGGTTCTGTAAAATATGGCGGGCTTGTATTTATTGCTG
>JANRKT010000248.1:0-2333 GCA_033763355.1 Chitinophagaceae bacterium
TAGGTAAAACCAATAAAAAACTCTTCCTGTTTGATGAAGATTACAGGATCATTTCTGAAGAAACCATCCGGTTAAAGGAAACTGCAGATGAAGATGGTTTTCCCTGTGAGGATGTTCATGCACTTACCGGCTGGGTTAACGATTCACTAAACCGCATAATTGAGCGAAAGGATACAGATGTAAGGGCTATAAATTTTTCAGCATATGGTGCAAGTTTTGTTCATATTGACAATTCAGGGAAGCCCATAACCCATTTATACAACTACCTGAAGCCTTATCCCCGAAAACTGGAGGAGGAATTTTACGATAAATACGGCGGCGCTGTTTCTTTCTCCCGTGAAACCGCTTCACCTTTGCTGGGCAATTTAAATTCTGGCCTGCAGCTTTACCTGTTAAAATACGAACAGCCTTCAGTATTTGAAAAGATCAGTTGTTCGCTTCATTTACCCCAATACCTCAGCATGCTGGTTACAGGCAGAAATTATTCTGATATAACAAGCATTGGGTGCCATACCGGTCTGTGGAACTTTTCAAAGAACCATTATCACCGCTGGGTTTATGAGGAAAGCATTATCGGCAAACTGGCGGGTATTTTTCCCTGCGACCAGGTGATGAAGGTGAGCCGGCAAAATCATCCGCTTCTTGCGGGTACCGGCCTCCACGACAGTTCTGCAGCGCTCATACCTTATCTTTCTGTTTTTAAAGAACCTTTTATTCTTTTGTCAACAGGCACATGGTGTATCAGTTTGAACCCGTTTAATCAAACCCCGTTAACTGAAGATGAACTTGCGCAGGATTGTTTGTGTTATATGGAATACAGGGGCAAGCCCATTAAAGCATCCCGTCTTTTTGCAGGCAATGAACATGAAAAGCAGGTGAAACGCCTTGCTGTGCATTTTAACGTTGCAGATGATTTTTACAAATCAATAAAGTTTAGTGAAACCGCATTCGCAGCTTTATCTGCAACCAAAACTGCTGCAATAAACAAAGCTCCCACTGCAATGGTTCAGCAATCTGCTTTTTCACAAAGGGACTTATCTGTGTTTGCTGATAGCGAAACAGCTTATCATCAGTTGCTGGCGGATATCATCAGCCAGCAGGTAATTTCTACAGGCCTTGTGTTAAATGGCAGCCCTGTTAAAAGGATTTTTGTTGATGGCGGATTTGGAAACAACCCGGTGTATATGAACATGCTTGCCAATGCATTTCCGCAACTGGAAGTATCCGCAGCAACTGTAGCGCAGGCAAGCGCCATCGGAGCAGCGCTGGCCGTTCACCGTTACTGGAACACAAAATCATTGCCCGCTGATGTTGTTACCCTCAGGTTGTATCCCGCCGCTTACAGCATGAAAATTTAAGCGGTAAATTCCCGGATATTGTTTTCTTTTGACCTGAAAATTTTATAAGCAATAAATAGAACCTGATGAAATGGAAATACAACAGCAGGTATCCTTCTGCTGATGACCTGAGGCAAAAGGCGAAAAGTAAAATACCGCGTTTCGCATTTGAATACCTTGATGGCGGATGCAATGAAGATGTGAACCTGTATAAGAATACTGCGGAGATACGTGAAGTAGAATTAAAACCGCTTTACTTAAGCAAACATGCAGGTTCGGATATGAAAACTGAATTATTCGGCCAGGTGTATGATGCACCTTTTGGTATTGCCCCTGTTGGCCTGCAGGGGCTGATGTGGCCCAAAGCACCTGAGATACTGGCAAAGGCAGCTTTTGAACACAACATCCCTTTTATTCTAAGCACTGTTACCACATCATCTATTGAAAAGATCAGTGAGCTGACTGAGGGAAGGGCATGGTTTCAGTTGTACCATCCTGCAGAAAATAAATTAAGAAATGATATTATCAAAAGGGCTGCATCGGCCGGGTGCCCTGTGCTTGTTATTCTTTGTGATGTACCAACATTTGGTTACCGTCCACGTGATATAAGAAATGGCCTTGCTATGCCGCCGCGGATGACCTTGAAAAATATCATCCAGATTATGGGAAGACCGGATTGGGCTTTGAAAACTTTGGTGCATGGCCAGCCGGCTTTTGCCACGATGAAACCTTATATGCCAAAAGGCCTGAACATGAAACAGCTTGGCCTGTACATGAACCAGACTTTTTCAGGCAGGCTGAATGAAGAAAAGATAAAACCTATCCGTGACATGTGGAAAGGTAAACTGGTATTGAAAGGCGTGGCCAGTGATGAAGATACTGAAATGGCAATACGTTTGGGTTTGGATGGCATTATTGTATCCAATCATGGCGGACGCCAGCTGGATGCAGGACAATCTTCCATTAAGCCACTTGCTTCCATTACAAAAAAATACA
>JANRKT010000249.1:0-23761 GCA_033763355.1 Chitinophagaceae bacterium
AGTTTTGCACTAGATGATATCAAAGTACCTGCTATCAAGTATGAATTGATTGAGCAAGCGCAAAAAGATGTGAATGCAGTGCAGGAGAACTACCTCATGGGGTTGATTACTGACAATGAGCGTTATAACCAGATCATCGATATCTGGACCCGTATCAACAACCGTTTAACGGCCAACGTAATGGATATCCTGTCTAAGGATAACCAGGGCTTTAACTCGGTATACATGATGCTTGATTCAGGTGCACGTGGCAGTAAGCAGCAGGTAAAACAGCTTGCAGGGTTAAGAGGTCTGATGGCCAAGCCCCGCAAAAGCGGCTCTTCGGGTTCTGAAATTATTGAGAACCCCATTCTTTCCAACTTTAAAGACGGATTGAGTGTATTGGAATATTTTATCTCTACACATGGTGCACGTAAAGGTCTGGCCGATACCGCTCTTAAAACAGCAGATGCCGGTTACCTTACCCGCCGTTTGGTTGACGTGGCACAGGATGTGGTGATAACAGAAGAAGACTGCGGTACCTTAAGGGGTATTGCCATCAGCGCATTAAAAGATAATGAAGATATTGTAGAGCCATTGTATGACCGTATCCTTGGCCGCACTTCTGTACATGATGTTTACCATCCGCTTACAGATGAGATCATCATACATGCCGGCGAAGAAATCAATGAAGATGTGGCGCAGGCTATTGAAGATTCAGGAATTGAAGTGGTAGAGATACGCTCCGTGTTAACCTGCGAAAGCAAACGCGGTGTTTGCGTAAAATGTTACGGACGCAACCTTACAAACAATAACCTGGCACAAAAGGGCGATGCAGTGGGAATTGTGGCAGCGCAATCCATTGGTGAACCGGGTACACAGCTTACGCTCCGTACCTTCCACGTGGGTGGTGTTGCGGGTTCTGCAGCTGTTGATTCGCAACTTACTGCCAAATTTGACGGAACCATTCAGTTTGACGGTTTGCGTACAGTTAAATCACTAAATAATGAAGGCAACCATGTTGAAGTGGTGATTGGCCGTACGGGTGAAGTAAGGATAATGGATTTGAAAAACGACAGGCTGCTTATTACCAACAACGTTCCGTATGGCGCTACGTTAAAAGTAAAAGACGGGCAGAAGGTAAGCAAAGGCGAGGTGATCTGTACATGGGATCCGTTTAACAATGTGGTGCTTGCAGAGCTTGCAGGTACTGTTAAGTTTGAAAATGTAATTGAAGGTGTAACCTACCGTGAAGAAGCGGATGAACAAACCGGCCACCGCGAAAAAGTGGTAATTGATACAAAGGATAAAACCAAGATACCGTCAATCATTATTGAAGGCGGAAAAGATGCCAGGTCTTATAACCTTCCCGTGGGTTCACATATTGTTATTGAAGAAGCTGATGAAGTGAAAGCAGGGCAGGTACTTGTTAAGATTCCGCGTATCCTTGGTAAACTCCGTGATATTACCGGTGGTTTGCCACGTGTTACGGAATTATTTGAAGCCCGTAACCCCAGCAACCCCGCCATTGTATCTGAAATTGATGGTGTGGTTACTTTCGGCGCAATCAAACGCGGAAACAGGGAGATCATTATTGAAGCGAAAGACGGTGTGATTAAAAAATACCTTGTTCCGCTCACAAGACAAATCCTTGCCCAGGATGGCGACTTTGTGAAAGCGGGGACTTCTCTTTCTGACGGGCAAACGGCGCCGGGAGACATCCTCAACATCAAAGGGCCATTTGCAGTGCAGGAATATGTGGTGAATGAAATACAGGAGGTTTACCGCCTGCAGGGTGTAAAGATCAACGACAAGCACATTGAGGTAATCGTTAGGCAGATGATGAGAAAGATTGAGATTGTTGATCCGGGTGATACCAAATTCCTCGAAGAAGATTTGTTTGACAGGTTTGAGTTTATAGAAGAGAACGACTGGATATACGACAAGAAGGTAATTACTAATCCGGGCGAATCTGCAAAACTCAGGGCCGGGCAAATCGTAAGCCTTCGTGAAGTAAGGGAAGAAAACTCTGTTTTAAGAAGGGCCGACAGGAAACTGGTTGAATTCCGTGATGCAAAACCGGCTACATCAAAACCGGTGCTGCTGGGTATTACCAAAGCGTCATTGGGTACACACAGCTGGATTTCTGCTGCATCATTTCAGGAAACAACCAAAGTGCTCAGTTCAGCTGCCATACAGGGCAAACGTGATGACATGATGGGATTGAAAGAAAATGTAATCACGGGCCATCCCATACCTGCAGGTACTGGATTGAGGGATTTTGAAAACATGATTGTGGGAAGTAAAGAAGAATATGAACTGTTACAAACCACACGTGAAGCCATGAATTTTGATGAAGAAGAATAATTATTAAAGGATTTAATGCAGGAGCAGAGGTTTTAATCTGCTCCTTTTTTATTTGTAATCAGCGGTTCTGTTAACGCTTTACTAAAGTTGAGCTTATTAAAAATAACATTCCTGCTCTTTCGTATAACTTGCTAAAAATGGTTGCATGAAGAATTTTCTACTCGCCTTCAACATACTACTTTTGGTTTTAACCGGGGTGCTTTTTTATCTCTATTTTTCCCACCAGGATAAAGTAAATAAAATATCCAGCGCTGTTTCGCAGCACAACAGTGATTCCGCAAGGGCTTTAAAAATCGCCTATGTTGACCTGGACTCCATACAGGAGCATTACGATTATTACAAGGAGAAAACCGGTGAATTTGAAAAAGAAAAAGAAACGCTTGACAGGTCTTTAAACAATGCTTACCAGAAAATTGAGAACGAACGCATCGCTTTTCTTCAAAAAGGGAATAGCATAACACAGATAGAAGCCGAAAACTTTCAGCGGGAATACACCCGTAAAATGGAAGACCTGAAAAACCAGCAGCGCAACATGGAAAACCAGATACAGGAAAAGGGCATTAAAACCATGGAAGACCTGAAAAAAAGGATCAATGAATTTTTAAATGAGTACAATAAAACAAAAGGATATTCTTACATTTTCTCATACAGCAGCAGCATAAATGTGTTATTTTATAAAGATACAGCTTACAATATCAGCAGGGAAGTTATTGCAGGTTTAAACGAAACCTACCGCAAAGCCAAAGTGAAAAAATAGGATGTGGTTGCACGTTAATTTCTTATCTTCAGTTCCCGGTATCATTTGCCGGGTTTTTATTTTTAATGACTGACTGTTTAATTTACTTTCCTTATGCCAGATCAAACTAATTTTAAACCTACTTTAGGTTTGCTGGATGCTACTATGATTGTTGCCGGCTCCATGATAGGCTCGGGTATTTTTATTGTAAGTGCTGATATTACCAGAAACGTGGGTTCAGCAGGGTGGTTGATAATGGTATGGCTGATTACAGGGTTTATGACGATAACCGCTGCGGTAAGTTATGGTGAGCTCAGCGCTATGTATCCAAAAGCCGGGGGCCAATATGTTTATTTAAAAGAAGCTTTTAATCCATTGGCGGGGTTCCTGTATGGCTGGAGTTTTTTTGCAGTAATACAAACAGCAACGATTGCGGCAGTGGGTGTAGCCTTTTCCAAATTTGCGGGGACATTTTTCCCGTTGCTGGAGATGAAGGATGAAAATATCCTTACGCAAATGGGTTCGCTAAAAATATATCCTGCACAATTATTATCCATTGCACTGATCATATTGCTTACCTATATTAATACAAAAGGTATTAAAGGAGGCAAACTGATACAAACCACATTTACCGTTACGAAGTTGATCTCGTTGTTTGGCTTGATTGTGTTTGGTTTTTTCCTGGCGGCCAAAAGCGATATATGGGATGCAAACTGGACCGATGCATGGGCCATGAAAAGTGTGAGTGAAACAGGCAGTGCTGAAATTATCGGAACGGCCATGCTTGGCGCTATTGCCGCAGCAATGGTGGGATCCATTTTCAGCAGTGATTCCTGGAACAACGTGACCTTTATAGCAGGAGAGATTAAAAACTCAAAAAGAAATATCGGGTTGAGTCTTTTCCTTGGAACGATGATCGTTACCATAATTTATGTGGTAACAAATCTGATGTACATCAGTGTGCTTCCGTTAAATGAAATTGCTTTTGCAAAACAGGACAGGGTAGCGGTCGCAGCAGCCAACGTGATCTTCGGCAATGTTGGATCTTATGTGATTGCGGTGATGATTATGATAAGCACGTTCGGTTGCAACAATGGGTTGATCCTTGCAGGGGCACGTGTGTATTATACGATGGCGCAGGATGGATTATTCTTTAAAAAAGCAGGTGGTTTAAATAAGAATGCTGTTCCTGAATGGGCACTATGGGCACAATGCGTTGTCGCAGGCGGCTTGTGTTTGAGCGGTAAATATGGAGATCTGCTCGATATGGTTTCGTTTGTGGTGGTAATCTTCTATGTACTTACCATCATTGGCATATTTGTATTGCGCAATAAAAGACCTGACACAGAGAGGCCATACAAAGCATTTGGATACCCGGTGCTTCCTTTCATTTATATTTTAATGGGTCTTGCTTTCTGTATTGCCCTTATCTACCAAAAACCTGTTTACGCAGGGTGGGGATTGGCCATCGTGCTGGTTGGTATCCCGTTATACTATATTGCAGTGATAAATAAAAAATCGTCTGTGTAGTTATGGCGAAGTTTGATTTTGATAAGCTGTTCAGTGATTTTTCCAAAATCAAAGCCGGCGTTATTGGCGATGTAATGCTTGACACCTATATGTGGGGCCATGTTGAACGTATATCTCCTGAAGCCCCCGTTCCGGTTGTTGCGTTGGATAAAAAAGAATACCGCATTGGCGGTGCCGGCAATGTAGCATTGAATATTTCTTCTCTTGGTGCAAATGTTTCTGTGCTTTCTGTTGCCGGAAATGATGATGACGGAAAGCACCTTAAAGCCATGTTTAATGAGCAGGGAATAGGGATTGATTTTTTACTCAGCAGCGCCAAACGCATTACTACCAATAAAACACGTATCATCAGCCGGAACCAGCAAATGATGCGGCTTGACAGCGAAATAACCAAAGAACTGGAGTATGAAGATGAAAACCGGCTGGTGCTGGCCATCCAGAACTTTATTGCCCAGGAAAACCCCGATGTGATCATATTTGAAGACTATGATAAAGGTGTATTGACCCCGCTGGTTATTGAGAAAACAATTGCATTGTGCAGGCAAAAGAATATTATTACTGCGGTGGACCCCAAAAGAAAGAACTTTTTTAACTATAAGCATGCTACTATTTTTAAACCTAATATTAAAGAAGTAAAAGAGGGGCTTAATATTATTGAGGATATTGTTTATGAAGAAGGATTAAAAAAGGTACACCGGAGCCTGAAGGAGAAGCTTAATCACCACATCTCTTTTATCACTTTGTCAGAAAAAGGTGTGTTTTATCAGAATGACAAAGAAAGCAGGATAATCCCATCGCATATCAGGACCATCTCAGATGTGAGCGGTGCAGGTGATACGGTAATAGCGGTAGCCGCTTTGGTTTATGCAGCTACCGGAGATGCATTAATGATGGCGGAAATAGCCAATATAGCCGGGGGACTGGTTTGCGAGGAGGTGGGCACGGTTGCCGTTAATAAAGAACGCCTGCTGAAGGAATGTAAAGCGCTGTTGGGTTAATCATGCATTTCTTTTTTATTCCGGTTCATTTTTTCAAGAAGCGCTGCTTTTTTTTCGCCTGCCTGCAGCAGCCGGTCGTAATTCACAAATACTTCAAGAAAAATTTTAGCGGATACAAACAGCAGCATAAATATTTTTCCGGCGCCAAACTGCAGGAACAATGACCCTGTTATCACAACAAATTGCTGGATAACTATCCTTATATAAGGAGAGAACATCAGCCGGCCCAGTGAGATGGTTTTGTATTCGCCGCTCAGGATAAAATCATTAAAAGCTTTTATTGTATATATCACTGCAAAGCCCAGTAAAAGCTTCCAGGTGTAGCTGTCAAGCAACTGAAATGCCTTCGGGAAGATAACAAAAGGGTTCATACCGTCGCTGATCATCCCGGATACAGCAAGGAATAACATCAGTTGTATAGCGACAAAAAACCCATAGTGGATAATAAAAAAGAAAATAAAAAAATAACCTGATACGATTGTAACTGATGATCCCTGTGCCTGCCACACGTCTTTCTTTTTAATAATAGTAACCACCAGCATCTTCAGGATATTGATCAGCCCTGCAATGATGGTCTCCATGCAATAAACCAGAAACATCTGGGCGGCATCCCAGCCCAGGAACCAAACGCCAAAAAGGGGAACCAGGTTGATGAATATTAAAAAAATATCGCCTGTTGTCAGTTGTCTTTTAAACATGAAGGAAAATTATTAAAATGTTTGCGCATTCAAATTGGTTAATTTGTGACCTGTAAATAATACAATAACGTATGCAGGTATTCTCTATTGCTATTCACGGCGGTGCAGGCACCATCTTAAAAAGCAAAATGACAGAAGCGCTGGAGGAAACTTACCATAAAGGTTTGCAGGAGGCCCTTTATGCAGGTTATACTGTTTTGCAAAAAGGCGGTTCATCAGTTGATGCCGTGAAAACTGCTGTAATACATCTTGAGGATAATATTCTTTTTAATGCCGGGAGGGGATCTGTATTTACCTATAAAGGGCTGCATGAAATGGATGCATCTGTTATGGATGGTAAAACACTTGATGCCGGGGCTGTCGCCGGTGTCAGCAATATCCGCAATCCTGTAGAACTGGCTTATGAAATCATGCAGCATAGCGGACATGTTTTTTTGAGCGGAGCGGATGCAAAAGAGTTTGCTTTGAAAAGGGGGATAAGGATGGAAAATGATGATTATTTCTTTTCACAATACAGGTACGATCAGTGGGTGGCCATGAGAGACAGTGACGGGTATGCATTGGATCATTCTTTGCCGGATGCAAAAGAAAAGAAATTTGGAACGGTTGGCGCTGTGGCATGTGATGCTTATGGAAATGTCGCAGCTGCAACCAGCACAGGTGGAATGACGAATAAAAAATACGGCCGCATAGGCGATACACCCTTAATTGGTGCAGGCACTTATGCCAATAATAAAACATGTGCTGTTTCCTGTACAGGTCACGGTGAATTATTTATAAAAGCCGTTGCCGCTTATGATGTAAGCTGCTTGATGGAATACCGTGGAATGAGTTTGGAGGAAGCCGCTGAGGAAGTAACCATGAAAAAATTGGTTTCAATAGGCGGCGAAGGAGGAATGATTGGTGCAGATGCGCAGGGGAATACGGTAATGGTATTTAATTCAGAAGGCATGTACCGGGCCATGAAGAACAGCAGGGGAGAAGAGGTAATTGCTGTTTATAAAGATTAACCGCTTACAATCACCTGCACCTTTTTATATCCCACACTCCGCAGAAAATTTTCAAGCAGGGCTTTCCCCTTTTCAGTAGCCTTTCCGATAATACCTTTATCCAATGCCCTTTTAATCATCTTTTCCCTTGCTTTAATTTTCACTTTTGTTACAGCATTGTTATCCCATGTGCCGGTTTCACTGAATGTTTCTATATCAGCCGGGTTGATCACTGCATCAAGAATTTTTGCGGCAGGCATTAATAAAGAGGCAGAATCTTCGCTGGTAAAAATATCTTTTTCGCTGATGCTGCTGAGTTCAATACCGGCCACCACTTTTCCTTTGGCAATAATCACCAGCCTGTCAAATAAAGGAGAGAAAGGATAAATGGATATCCCCGGCATGGTTTTGAGTGTAATTTTTTTGGGATCAATCACAACAGAATCGGCCACTACTTCATCATATGATGTAACTGTTATAAGCTGGGCCAGTTCATTTATTTCTTCAACCAGTACAGGCGTTTTGTCAATTACAACCGGTTTACTTTTAAATACATCGCTGAATGAGGGAAGCCAGTTGATTTGCTGCATTAAAAAAATAAGGAGTATGGCGCCCGCTGCAAACAAAACATATTTCTGGATTCTCTTTCGCATGGTATTATTTGAGCTGCACAGCAGGTTTAATGCTGCTGAAGCTGATGTTAATTTTTTTATAACCCAGTTGCCTTAAAAAATTACTTACAAAAACAGAAGCATTGGTTTCTGCGGTCTGTAAAATCCCAAGGGAATCAACGCTGCTTTTAATTTGCTTTTCTCCCTGTGCCATCAGCATATTTTTTTCATCGGCTGAATAGCTGTTCCTGAATACTCCGGTTTCCTCATACTCAACTTTTATATCTTCAGGTTTAATGTTAATATATAATAACTCTGCACGGGGCAATTCAAGGCTGATCTCTTTGCCGTTAATTTTTATTTTGTCTGCATTGATCTTTGAAAAATCTATCCCTGCTTTCAGGGAAGCCTGGCAGCTCATTAATATTTTCCGGTCTCCTATTTTATACCAGCTCTGGTTGTCGCTTGCTTTGATGATTTTGGTAACCAAGTATTCAACAGTGGCAAGAGAACTCATTTCTTTTAAAGCCAGCACTTCCTGTTCTTTCTCTTTTGTAGAGGAATTGCAGGAGCAGATGAAAAACAGCAAACAGGATACTACACCGGCCTTCATTGGGGCAATATACAAACTGTTGCAGCAATAGTTAAAGGAGAATCTGTAATTTGCCCCAAATTTTTTAATGAATAAAGTTGCCGTAATAGTGGCAGGTGGCAGCGGCTCAAGGATGGGAACACCCGTGCCCAAACAGTTTCTTGAGCTGAAAGGCAAACCGGTATTGGTACATACAGTCGAAACTTTTCTCAGGGCATTTCCTGATATTGAGATTATACTTGTGTTGGCGCCGGATTTTATACTTCAGGGCAGTGATTTGATAAAGAGATATTTTGAAGGAAACAATATTCAGATTGCAGAAGGGGGCAATTCCCGTTATCATTCCGTACAAAACGGATTAAAACTGTTTAAAGGAGAAGCGGTGATATTTGTGCATGATGCAGTCAGGTGCCTGGTAACGGAAAAGCTTATACAACGTTGTTATCAGCAGGCTTTGCAGAAAGGAAGCGCTGTGCCTGCAGTACCTGCGAGGGACAGTATAAGAATGGTGGAAGGGAATAAAAGCAAAGCAATTAACCGGGACAACATACGCATTATACAAACCCCGCAAACTTTCAGGAGCGATGTGATACTTCCCGCTTTTCAGCAACCTTACCGGGATTCTTTTACTGATGAAGCGACAGTGGTAGAAAGTTCAGGCAAGGATATTTTTCTTACAGAAGGCGAAGAAACCAATATCAAGATCACATTGCCGGCCGATATGCTGATTGCAGAAAAAATAATTGAAGAGAGGCAAATGGCATGAAATGGTTTTTCAAAGGCATATTAAAAAAGCTGGGTATTTATCATTTGCTGCAGCGCAATTACAGGAGAGGGCTTTTGTTTTTTCAAAATACATTATTAAAATGGAGGTACAGGAAATATGTAGGCGGGGAGTTTACCTGTAATTTTTGTAACGCTTCTTATTCCCGCTTTGCAGTACGTTATCCCGAACCGGAGAACAAAATTGCTTTAGAGAAACACCATGTTGTTGCGGGTTATGGTGAAAATACATGGTGCCCCAATTGCATGTCAACCGCAAGGGAAAGATTGGTTCTTGCAATGCTGCAATCACGGTTGAATCCCGCCGGTATGAACATACTTCATTTTTCTCCCGAAAAGAAAATCAGTGAATACCTGAAAGCTAAGGCAAATGTTATTTCAGTTGATATCGTTCCCGGGTTTTATGAAGGCATTGACCAGCATATACAATATGCCGACGCAACCCGCCTGAATTTTAAAAATGAAAAGTTTGATATGGTGATTGCCAACCACATTATGGAACATATTCCGGATGACATTAAGGCAATGAAAGAAATCTATCGTGTACTGAAGCCCGGCGGAATTGCCTTCCTGCAGGTGCCTTATTCAACAACGCTGGAAAATACAATTGAAGATATTTCCATAAATGATCCCGTTCAGCAATCGGCCCTTTTTGGCCAAAGGGATCATGTGCGTATTTATGCTTTTAAGGATTACAGTGCACGTTTGGCATCGGCTGGGTTTAAAGTTGAATTTTTACCTCCTGCAACTTTGAAAGAATTTGCCCGCTTCGCACTTCAGCCGGATGAAGGTTTTTTTATTTGCAGGAAGTAAAATTATTTTACTTGAAATATTTCAAAGGAAACGGGAGCCTGTTGAGGTGAAGATGAGTATAAATTTCTTTGGTGGCCCCGAATCCTTCAAAAAAGAAAGCTATTTCAGGCACATCCGATCCTTCAAAATCAAGTAATATGTTTTCACCTGCATGGTCTTTGATAAAAGCGTGAATAACCTGGTGCGAAGCGCCTGCTGTACGACCTTCAACTGTATTTCCTGCAAGCATATAATATGCACGATTATGGGAAAAAAAGAAAATTCCGGAAGCCAGTAAGCTGTTATCTGCTGAATACAAACCGTAAGTGGTTGCTCTGAGCTGTTTTTTTACTTCATGAAAGACTTTTTGAAATCGGCTGAAATCATCTTTGCTGATATTGGTGGTATGAAGCATCTTTTTAACTGATAATTCAATAATGGGTTCGGGTGCAATATCTTTTTTTATTGTGTAACCGGCTTCGGCCCCTTTTTTAATGATCTGCTTATAGCTTGTTCTGAATTTCTGCAGCAGCGAATCATAGCTGCCTGATAAAGCAAGTATATGGTTTTGCCTTTTTTTTACTTTTAATGAAGGGGTAGAGGGATTAATATCAACGCTCAGGTTAATGTCCCAGAGTTTAAAATGCTTTGGAATGTGGTGCAGGAAATTTTCAATGAGTTGCGGTGTAATACTTTTCCCGAACACAGCAAGGGGGCTGGTGAATACAGGAGTGTAGAGGTAATAAAACCCGATTTTTTTATTCCAGGCCAGCGGCATCACTGCTTCATAATCGTTAAGCACAAGCGCATCCCAGTTTTTTGCCATGGTATCAAGATAGAATGAGTAGCCATAGATTAATCCGTTGCCTGCATTTGTTATGCAGGAATCCCATTTTGCTGTGTCAATGTCTTTGCATTGCAGGTAGTGAATACTGGCCATGCTACTTTAAGGACTGTATTACCCATTTACGGGCAGAGATGTTTTGAATATCTATGCTGAATGATATGCGCTGCCAGAAACTGTTACCGGGTGTGGATTTAAAATAATCCCTGTAGGGTTTGCTGTATAAAACCGGTACGAAGATATTAAGGGTTTGTTTGAAAAAGGAAAACTGAAACCCTGCATCAAACAGGAAACGTGTCCCTTCCGCATCTTTGTCCCACGCTTCTGCATATGTGCCGAAATCTGCAAAAATCTTTAAGGGTATTTTTACAGGGAAAGCATTCAGGATATTGTATTTATCAGGCACATCAACTGAAAAGTTCATTGCTGTAAGCCAGTTATCCGTCTTTCCCGTTTTTGAACTCAGTAAATCCGTTCTTACTTTAAATGCCCCGTCACGCATCATGATCTGTTGCGAAGCGATGCCATCAAATTCATTACGGCCAAAGAAATAGTTGCTGTACGTATAATCTTCATTCCCTTTTGGCCCCGTCATGTTCAGGTGAAAGCGGTCGTTATCGAATTGTTTGGTTAGTGTTTTTTCGCCATAATAAAAGAACTTACCGGCAAACCAGCGAACCGCCATTCCGCCTTTTTTGGTAAAGTTTAAAAAATAGTTTCCGGTAAAAGCAAGCCTCCCGAAATCTTTGCCTGATTCAAACTGCATTTCCATGCGGTAAGGGTACAATGCCCTGTAATTATCCCATACAAACTTTAATTGTCCGATGTTATAATTTGTTTTTTGCTTTCCGATAACATCAATGTTCAGTACGGTATCCCTTCTGAAAGAAAGCTGGTCCTCACCCGTTATAAAAGTTTTCAGTTGTATAAACTTATAACTGGTGCTGCGGGGGTTTTTCTCTTTCAGTTCAAGCCTTAAAGCAGGGGTAAGTTTCCTGAAACCGAAATGATATTTTCTGCCTGCTGAATCAGTAAAGTTATCCTGTGTAAAGCGGCTTCCGTTCAATGAGAATTCGATATTATGAAATGTATTGTTGGGATACCATGTATAAGATAACCGGCCAATGCCATTGAATTGTTTGCTTTTTGTTCCGTAAAGCGGGGCCATGGCAAATTGAAACTTTTTTAAGGGCAGACTATAGTTGTGAATGATTCCCCCAATCATAATGCCATCGTAAAGATTAAAACCTGTTAAAGGAGATACAGCAATATAATCATACTTGTCTGTGTCTTTTAAACTATAAAAAGCAGTAAGCTTTGTTGTTTTTTTCTTCGGGGCTCCGATGTTGCCTGTTGTATATAATAAACTGAACAGGGAATCCATGTTCCTGCCGCTCACTTCTGTAAAAACAGCTTTTAAATTTTCGGGGTAGGGATGTTTAAACTGCCAGCGCTGGTAATAGGTTTTCATGCAGGAATCAAATATATCTTTACCGAGATGCCTTTCGATATGCTGCATCCAGTAAGCGGTTTTACCATAAGTAATAAAGCCATAGTTGTAAAAACTCATCTGGTCTGAAGCAGTGGCGATGGGCTGGTCCTTTTTTACTGATGCAATACTTTCAATAATAAGTTTCTGCCAGTCTGCAGGCAGTTTAGACGAATTGTTTTTTGTATCACTGCTTTTCTTTGCTGAAGTATAACGTTTGTCATAAAACGAATTCAAACCTTCATCCATCCAGGGAAATTCCCTTTCATTGCTGGCAAGGATGCCATAAAACCAGTTGTGCCCAACTTCATGAAAAATGGTTTCGTCAACCGCCTGTTCGGCTTTTAGACCGTGCAGAATGGTTATAGTTGGATATTCCATGCCGCCGGTAAACCCTTGCTTACCTTCAACAGCAGAAATAATGTTGTATGGATATTCTCCGGTTTGCAATGAATGTGCAAGGACGGCATTTTTAAGTGACCGGATGCTGTTTTTCCAGTAAAGAGATTGCGAGGGGGTGTAAAAACTAAATACATCAATTATTTTACCCGAAGCAAGGCTGCAGGTATCATAGTTTACAATAAAACGTTTATCTGCAAACCAGGCAAAGTCGTGAACGTTATTTTGTTTATAAATGAGGGTTTTTAATTCTTCGGGTGAAGGGTTATTGGTTGTTTTTATTTTTTCTCTGTCCGGTTTTGCTTTTAATGAAGAAGTTTTTTGTTTGTTTCTCAACTGCTGACTGCTGACTGCCCACTGCCGGCTTCTTTCTTTCAACCATTCCTTTTCCTCCTCATTCTGCAATTCACCCGTCGCCGTAACAACATAATTTTTCGGCAAAGTTATTTTCAATTCGTAGTCCCCAAACTCACTGTAAAATTCTCCCTGGTCAAGATAGGGCATATTGTGCCAGCCTTTGTGATCGTACACTGCAGGCTTGGGATACCATTGGGTAATTTGGTACGACTGGCCTTCATGTCCCCCTCTTGAAAAATTGTAAGGCAGCTTTACATGAAAGGGGGTGGTAATTTTTATACTTTCACCCGGCGCCAGCGGTTGCGGCAATAACAGTTTAATTACATCAATATGATTAGGGTGGTCTTCTGTTCTGGCGGTAATATCGTTCACCCGAAAGTCTAACCTGTTGATGTATCCTTTTTGTTCTTTATCTGAAAAATAAAAATCAATACGGCCATTTTCAAGTAACTGGTCACTAAAGGCGGTGCGGTCGTTTTTAAAAGCATTGGGCCATACATGGAACCAGATGAAACGAAGGGTATCAGGCGAAAGGTTCTTATACCGGAGATCGAGGAACCCGTCAAGGGTATGCTCAGTATCATTAAGGGTAACATCAATTTTATAGTTCAGCTCCTGTTGCCAATAATTTTTTTGTGCCCGAGCGGGTTTGCAGATGTTGCAGGTTAATATCAGCAAAAGCAGAAGTTGTGGTATCAGGCGCATATTTTCAAAAATGGAATATTTACTCTACTACTACTAACGTAACCAACCGGCTATATTATTTACCCTTGCCCAAAAAAATAATCCTCAGGGTGTGGATCATAATTTTTAAATCAAGGGCAAGAGAAATGTTTTCAATATACACCAGGTCGTATTTCATACGTTCAATCATTTCCTGTACATTTTCAGCATACCCAAATTTTACCATTCCCCAACTGGTCAATCCGGGTTTTACTTTAAGCAAAAAACTATAATTGGGGTTTGTCTTCATGATCTGGTCAATATAATAACGCCTTTCAGCTCTTGGCCCTACAAGGCTCATTTCGCCAATAAGTATGTTCCATAACTGCGGCAGTTCATCCATTCTCCATTTCCGCATGGTTTTGCCCCATGGGGTAATGCGGGGGTCATTCTCAACTGAAAGCTGCGGCCCGTTTTTTTCCGCATCTACATACATTGACCTGAATTTGTGTATGTAAAAGGGCTTTCCTTTATAGCCTGTCCTTTCCTGCGAATAAAACACCGGGCCGGGTGAAGAAAGCCTTACACGGATGGCTGCAATAAGCATTAGCGGTGAAAGTATAACCAGGCCTGAAAGCGATACCATAATATCCAGCAAGCGTTTAAAGTTCTGTTGCCACTCCGGCATCAGCCCCGTTTTAATATCCATAAGCATGGCGCCAAGCACGTTGCTGGTTTTAACCGAGCCCGTGAGGATATCAATAGTATCCGGAACAACCTTTACTTCCACATCTTTTTCACTTAACCGGTTCAATATGTCTTCCACCTGCTGCGTATGCGTCTTTTCCATGGCAATGATCACCTGGTCAACCTGTTGTTCTTTTAAAATTTTTTCAAGCTCGTCAGCAGAGCCAAGATGTTTGACAGCGTTGCTGAAACTGCCGGAATGGTTACCCGGCGAAAGATAGCCAGCAAAGCGGTAACCAAGCCAGTTCTGGTTGCCCGATATTTCTTCAAATACTTTTTTTGCCACCTGCTCATTGCCCACCAGCAGTGAATTGAACCACACCTTACCTTTTATGAGCTGGTTTTTTGCAAGGGTTAAAAACAGCAGCCTTCCTGCAAACTGGAAAATAAAATTTAAACCAAGCAGGCAAAAGAAAGCCTTGTAATAATAGGTATAGTCTTCATCAGCATCATCAAGCAAAGAGAGAAAAAATAAGATGATGGCGCCGACGATGCTGCACACCAATGTGGTGATAAATTCATTTAAACGTGATTTGCGGTAGAGGGAATGATAAGAACCCACAAGAGTATATAACATGAGCCACCCAAATGGAATAAGCAATACACCCAGTTGTAACCGGGTGTCGTTTTCAAGGCCGGCACGTATAAAAATATCTTCGCCCAGCAAGTATTTTCTTATCCAGTAAAAGCATCCCCATGCCAGTGCAGCAGTAATATAATCGCTGATAACATACCATATGATGTGGATGCGCCGCTGGTTCGTCATGGGCTTATTTAACTGCCGGGAAAGTGGTTTCAATTTTTTTGATGATCTGTTGTGCCACATCCATGGCCATGAACCCTTCTATTTCCGAAACAGGAGGGGAGCTGTTGTTAAGGATGGCGTCACGAAAGGCAGACAACTCAGCTTTAATGGCGTTGTTCTCTTTTGTTTTGGGGCTGGTAATGGCAATGGTTTTTTTGCCGTTAACAGTATCTATATCAAACGTAAAGGCGTCCGTATCTTCTGTTGATTTTAACCTGATGATCTCGGTTTTCTTTTCCAGGAAATCAATTCCGATATACGCATCTTTCTGAAACAGCCTCATCTTGCGCATTTTTTTCATGGCAATGCGTGATGATGTAAGGTTGGCCACACAGCCATTGTTGAATTCAATCCTCACATTGGCAATATCGGGCGTTTCAGTAATCACCGCCACACCGCTTGCTGAAATGTATTTTACTTCGCTTTTCACAATGCTCAGTATAATATCAATGTCGTGGATCATTAAATCCATAATAACGCTTACTTCCGTGCCACGGGGATTAAATTGCGCCAGCCGGTGCACTTCAATAAACATGGGGTGCAGCTCTTTGCTGTTTAAAGCAAGAAAGGCCGGGTTGAACCTTTCTACGTGCCCCACCTGGAATTTAACCTGTGCTTCCTGTACCAGTTTTACCAGTTCAGCAGCCTGTTCAGTAGTTTCGGCCATCGGTTTTTCTACAAAAACATGCCTGCCTTTGCGTATGGCTTTTTCGCAGAGCTCAAAATGAAAATTGGTTGGGGCTGCTATGTCAATCACATCACAGGCATCAATCAGTTTTTCCGGGTCTTCATAAGCTTTTATACCATATTTTGAAGCCACATCTTTTGCAGTTTTGGGATTGGAGTCATAAAAGCCCTTTATTTCAACGCCTTCAATTTCCTTCCAGTTATTCAGGTGAAATTTCCCCAGGTGGCCTGCGCCTAAAACGCCAACTTTTAACATGCCAGATTTTTTAATTTGCCAAAGATAAGATTCTGGGGGAGAGGGAAATCAGGAAAGCGTTTTCGGTATGCCTGCCGGAAAAAGGGATAAAAGCAGTAAAAGAAATGAGAGGATGATCCCTGTAAATTACCATCTGGCAAGCAGCATTTTCATTTTCGGGATTCCCGCCAGCCCATTTGTTGGGCCAACGGTCTGGGCAGGTATAAATTAGCCACAGCCCCAAAAACCGGCGAAAGAGAAGAAAACTGATCAATCGTCATGCTACGACTACCAAATCAAATGGAACTACCCTGGCAGTGGGCATCACCCGTTGCCCCCACACCAGGGGTATGAAAGAAAAGCCGTCTCTGCAACCTATCTAAAATTTTACCCATAAAGTATATAAATTAGAGTGTTGCCTGCCATGTCGGGAAACCCTACCTTACAAATTAAATTCAAATTAATATGCTTACAGCTATCAATCCAAAACTACCTATGCGAAATAAAGCAATTACGAAGGATTTTTATTTAAACAAATTGGGCTTTCAGGAATTTGGCAACGCTGATTACGAAGGCTACCTGATGGTGCAAAAGGACAGTATTCAAATTCACTTTTTTGAGTT
Organism: Chitinophagaceae bacterium; assembly: GCA_033763355.1. Lineage (GTDB taxonomy): Bacteria > Bacteroidota > Bacteroidia > Chitinophagales > Chitinophagaceae > JANRKT01. The sequence goes on from JANRKT010000249.1 coordinate 16,925, forward strand.
TAAAGAACTTGATCCCAAAGAAAATTACGGACAAGTGTATATCCGGACTGACGATATAGATGAATGGTACCAGATGGCATTGGACAGAAAAATTAACTTACCTGAAGCTGGTCATTTGCAGATAAAACCCTGGCGGCAAAAGGAATTTTCCTTACTTGACCCTGATAACAATTTGCTTACGTTCGGACAAAGTGTGAGTTAAAATATTTTTTGGCTCAGTACCCGGTAGCGTCCGTACTATCCTGTAACAATCAACAGCCGCCCCGTTTTATTGGGATGAGTAGCATTAAGTAATACCAAAGCCTGTTAATTTATTTTTGATGTTACCACAACATTTGGCTTATGAGTTTTTCCAACCTTTCGGGAGCTGCTTTATAAATCCTGCCATTATCAGCTTTTGAACAGCGCAATTATGATATTGGCCTTGAAGCTTACGGTGTCCTTTTTAAGGTTATGAAAAAAGAAATTGCTGGCATAGAAAAAATGTGATCCCCTTTTATTTTGTGAAATGTAAGCCAGCCGGAGCTGAGCAATATAAAACACCATAAACGAAGAAAGCCATAAACAACAAAGCCCTGAATTTCTTCAGAGCTTCTTAGCGGACCGGACGGGAACCTGAACGATTCTATAAATCCTTGTCCATTAATATCTTTTCAAAAGCGAAAATGTAGAATGTCCGAATGAATATCTTTATCCTAAAGAGCAATTCAATTTTCAAATCTGTCCAAAATTACAAAAACAAGCCCGGATAATTTTATCTTTCCACCAGGTTACTTGCGTTAAGCTATTGCATATAGTCCGATGATCAACCAAGCGAATACCAGGTCCCTTTTCCAACACCATGCTTCTGCAAATGTTTGTCACCGACCAGTGCTTCAAGGTGTTTCTTGATAGTATTTCGGTTAGCCTCTGTCAGCACCACTATATCACCGATTGTTATACGTCCCCTTGACTTTACCAACTCCAAAATTTTCAGGGATAGTTCCGGAAGCTGACCCAATAACAATTTTTCCCTTTCCAATTTTACTTCCAATCGCTGCTTTTGTTGTTTCAGTGCCTTTAGGAAAAATAATATCCAGGGTTGCCAGTTGGGGTCATCCGAACGCAGCGTTCCCTGTGTTTGTCGTAGTCCAAGATAATATCCTTCTTTGCTATTCTCAATGACGGCTTCCAAAGAACTATATGGGACATAGGCGTACCCTGACGAAAGCAAAAGCCATGTAGTTAGAATTCTTGATAGCCTTCCGTTACCATCCTGGAACGGATGAATGGCTAGGAATTCAACAATAAAAACGGAGATGATAAGTAATGGGTGCAAACTTTTTTTCTCCATCGCTCCCCTTGTCCATTCCACCAATTCTGCCATTCGAAATGGCGTATCAAACGGGCTTGCTGTTTCAAAAACAATTCCCAGGCTTTTTCCATCACCGTCAAAGGCCTCTACATAATTATTGTTCTTTTTATATTCTCCCCGATGCCAACTATCTTTTTCGCTATACTGAAGCAGATCCCTGTGAAATTGTTTGATATAATTTTCTGTAAGCGATATCTCCGTGTAGTGCTGAAAGATAGTATTCATTACTTCAGCATAACCCGCTACTTCCTGCTCATCTCTTGTATCGAATTTTTTTATTTGAAGATTGCTGAGCAATGCTTCTACCTGCTGGTCGCTCAATTTGCTTCCCTCAATCCTCGTAGAGGAACCGATACTTTCTATGGTAGCTACCCGCTTTAACGATTGCAATTGTTCAGGAGCCAATTGGCCCAATGCCCTCCAGGCTCCCTTAAATTCATCTATTTCGGCAATCAGTGAAAGGAATTCCGGAGTAATCTGAATATTTTGAACATTAATCATTACCCGTATTATTACCCAAAAATACCCAAAAATGAGAAATTACCCAAATATTTACCCGGAAATACCCAAAAATTACGCCATTTTGGATAAGTTTGAGTAACTACTGTCGGGGTTTTCAGAGTAATACCGGGCGGCTTTCAATCGAACAAGACAAAGTGAATCATTTTAGTTCTATACGAGAATTACTTAATACACTCAGCAGGGGTCATAAGCTCCTGGCCGAAATGTTTGAAAAGCGAAAATCGTTGTCATATAAATATGAGTATGCACTGGAAGTTATGGAAGGAAATGAGGATGTGATTAATCTCCTGATAAACAAGAATATTATCAGGCAAAGCGGAAATCTTCTTGAACTTGATGATCAGTTTCTGAAATTTTTTGAAGACATCCTAGAAGTAAATGAAGAAATAAATTCCTCCTATATCAATGAAAACATCCGGCAGGTAAAGGATGAATACATGCTTTATTACTTACAGGCAACGGCAGACAGCGAAAGATATAAATACTTAAAAGCGGTTAAATCTGCCCTACGGAAAATTGGAAGGATCACGATGAGAAATATTGTTGATCTGAACCGCAATATTGAAAATGCTTTCAAAACAGAAGTCAATTATAAAATCAAGCTTTTAAAACTTGAAAATTATAAATTGAAACTGGAAGCCATTCAACAAATGGTTATACAAACAGAAAAGTTACTAAATGAGGATGAACTTACATTCTTTAAAACCGCAACCGACGAGGAACTCAAATATATCAAGACAGAATTGATTTTGAACCTGACAGAATCAAGGCAGAATCTGATTGAAACCAGAAAACAGATCATAGAATATATCAACCAGGTAAAATATCAAAGTAAGTTCATTGAGAAATTGAGACAGTTGAAGTATTTAAGAGATCAGTTCGAAATAAAGCATAAGTCGAACATTATAGAAGTCTTGAGCCATACACATATACTTGCTTTTGAATCCAAACCATTTTATTCTCTGAAACTTTCTCTGGAGGGTTTACAACAGGATTATGTTTACCAGTTAATCAAAAATGTCAGCAAAGCTTACAAGTCGGGAATCAATCCCCAAAAACGGCTAGCAGAGGATCTTTCAGCTGGGGAATTGACAGCAGACACAGAAAAAGAAATTCATATCAACTTGCATGAAGTGAAAAAGAATTTCTCGACATCCGGTAAACACTTATTTGCCTTTATTTCAGACTACCAATTCTCAAGAGAAGTTCCATTTTCTGAAAGAGTAACAATTTATTGCCAGCTAATCGCAATATTTGAGGATGAGTTTGAAGTGTCAGAAGATTTTGAAAGAAGCGACACACTTGAATATGCCTTAGTTTACCCCAAATAAAATCAAATGAATATTCCAAAGCAAACAGGTGAAATATTTGAACTACTAAGCAAAGGACAATTCATTTGCTCAAACAGTTCCGACTCAAGAATTTCAAAGCTATATGAAATTCTTGATGACCAGGAAAACTTTGACCTCCTTCATGATTACTTTAATTCAATCAATTTTGTTCTTGAAAAGGGCGATGAATACTATTACTTTTCGCGAAAAGATGAATCAAAGGCCGACCTGGAAAGAAAATTGGAAGCCGCCTGTAAGTGGATTGACATAGTTGACTTCTTTAAGACATTTGATAACGCTTTCGGCTCAGGGTATTCCTTTTCACCTGCAAGGATTGCTGTTGAAATCAGTGTGCAGGCAGTTTTGAAAAACAAAGCAGATGGCTTAAAAAGAACTCTCAAAATAGATGAGAAAATCTCCTACCCCGAGGTGGTGAACAAAATAGTCAAAACACTTTGTGATGACAATTTTGCAGAAATGGAAAACGAATTTCTAAAATCCTATAAGGTTCTTTCGTCTTTCAAATATCTTGAAGAACTCATAAACAATATCAATATTCCAGAAGACATCCAGAATGAGATACCTGAATAAAGTCATATTCATCAACAGTGCAAGAATACGCTACGCCGAAATAAATCTTAACGGTAATGTACATTTTATAGGTACCCAGGGCGTGGGCAAAAGCACCTTATTGAGGGCCATTCTGTTTTTTTACAATGCTGATACATTTGGCTTAGGCATTCCCAGGCAGAAATCAACATATACTGACTACTACTTCAGAGATTCAAACGCTTACATTATATATGAAGTTGTTCGTGATGATGGTAAGTTCTGTGTAGTATCCTACAAGTCACAACATAAAGTTTGTTTCAGGATTTTTGACGGTGAATACAATAGAGATTATTTCGTAAGTGAAAGCGGCAAAGTTCCTGAAAATTGGGAGGGCATTGCAGAGCGACTTGACAGAAATAAGATTTATTATACCAAAAGAAAGATTGATGAACATAAAGAATACAGGGACATACTTTATGGCAACCATGACGGCAAAAAGAATGAACTAAAACGCTATTCTATACTTGAAAGCAAGGAATATCAATACATTCCTAAAACGATTCAGAATGTATTTCTCAACTCCAAAATGGATGCAGAGTTTATCAAACAGACCATTATAATGTCCCTGGAAAATGATGTTCAGATTGATTTGAACCAATATGCCCATCACCTGAATGATTTTGAAACACAACTTGCAGACATCAGAAAATTCAAAACTCCGAGTGCCACTGCACAGGCAGAATCCATTTCAAAGCTTCATGTTGCAATCAAGAACCTGGAAAAAGAGAAAATTCGAGCTTTAAAAGAACTTGCCTGGGCAGTAAACAGGAATGAACAGGAAGAGCCTAAACTCATCAATCGATTCGAAAAGCAGAAAGATCACGAAGGCGTTCTGGTAGGAAAGTTGAAGAAACTATCTGATGCATTTAAACTTAAAGAAGACAAAATCAAGGGTGATATCAGAGTTCAGGAGGAACATTTAAAAAAGGTAAAACAATTAACCGAAGAATACCAACAAAAGAATATTCATCAAATTATTGTTCGGATTGAGAAAAAAGACTCTTGGGAAAAGGAGCAAAAAAGCCTGATTGATGAAAAGGAATTGCTAACAACTCAGTTCAAAGAGTTGTCTCTAAAATATCAGGTATTACTTGAAAAACTAGAGAATAACCTATACGAGATCCTGAACAGTAAGAATGCAGAAAAGAATAAACTCAATGCGGAATTTCTTCATTTTCAAAATCAAACTACAAAAGACTTTGGCAAACAGATAGCCGATTTTCGAATAGAACACAAAAAGGAAATTGACTATGCAAGGGATGACTGGGAACACAAAAAGGAGGCAACTAATAATCTAAAAATTGCCAGAGAAGGAATAAAGCACAGAAGGTATTTTGAAGACGAAATCAAGAAACTTGATTCAGAAATACAATCGTTTGGTGACGAAATTCAAAGGACAATTTCTGAAAATGAAAGTTCGACAAAACAAATCGAACTTTTTCTGAAACATTGGGAGCTTGAAGAAAAGGAGTTGCAGAAAACATTTGAGAGAGAAGCAGAAAAATTGGATAATCAAAGCACCGAAGCTGGCAATAAGATTTCTGAGATTGAGAACTATATTGAAAACAGCAAAAGTTCGCTCTATGGTTGGCTGAATGATCATTACCCCGATTGGGAAAAGACAATCGGAAAGGTGATTGATGAAAAAACAGTTCTATTTAACTCTGCCCTTTCTCCCAAACTGATTGGAAAGATAACCGGTTTTTATGGAGTTGAAATTGACCTTAATGAAATAGACAAGACTGTCAAGACTGTTGCCGACTACGAGATTGAAAAGGAAGAGCTACAGAAAAGAATCGCCGAATTAAGAAAGAGTCATTTGGAGGCATCCGAAAAATTAGAGAAGGATAAGGAAAATCTTAAAAGAAAGTATCAGCCAAAAATCCGGGAGAAAAAGGAATCAATCAAAGAGAATGAATACTCTCAGGGGCTAAATCAAAATAGAAAGTCAGAAGCACTTATTAAACGTAATGAACTTGCTCTGAAAGCAGAATCAGAAAAGAAGCTCCAATTAGAAGAATCAGAATCAGCCATAGGTAATGCCACAGCAGCAGATCTAAAAGCACGGGATGAGGTTATGAGAGTTGAAGGCGAACTAGCTAAATGGGTTAAGAATAAAGAAGGTGAACGTGACAAGAAAATTAAATCTGAAAATGAAAGGATTGGTAGACTTTTGGTTATTGTTGAGGCAGAAATTAAAATTCAAAAAGACGCTACAAATAAAAGAAAAGATGAAATAAATGCAGAAAAGGAAAATGAGCTTTCAAAGAAAGGCGCTGACACAAATCGTCTAAATAAAATCGAAGTGCGCTTAGACGAACTGAAAGCTGAACTTGAATTTATTGAGGTCAATCGCGGATTAGTGGAGCGATACTACTATGACAAGGAACAATATTTAGATCAAACCGACAAGTTCAAAAGTGAAAAGCAAAAGCATGAGAAGCAATTAGAACAGGAGCAAAAAAAACACAATCAGCAACGGGAAAGCATTACGAAGGATTTGGAAACGGTTAAGGATGTCATTAATGCTTTGGAAAAAGAATTGGCTGCAATTGAGGAAGACAACGAGGCATTCAGCAATTTTCAGGAATTGGAGCTATTTAAGACAGTCCAGGAATATTTCGATGATACCATCGATGAATACGAAACTGACAAGCGGGTGAAGAATCTGGTAGATGAAGTCAAGGAAGTACACTATGAAAAACTTCATGGAAGAATTGATGAATTGCGAAAAACGACAACCGACTTCGTCGGAAAATTCAGCGATAACAACATTTTTAAGTTCAAGAAGCAATTAACAGATAATAAATCATTTATTGATTTTGCCTATATGCTATCTGACTTTATTGAAGAAAACAAAATTGAGAGAATAGAGAAAGAAGTTAATGAAAGATTTGCGCTAATAATTTCAACTATTGCAATTCAAACAAACAATTTGGTATCCAATTCAGGCCAGATTCAAAAAGTTATCGGGAAAATAAATGATGATTTCGAGAAAAAGAATTTTTCAGGTGTAAT
>JANRKT010000250.1:0-7736 GCA_033763355.1 Chitinophagaceae bacterium
GTAAAACAAAAAAGCCTTATGCTGAATGACATTGACCCTGAGTTTACCATCAGGACAGATGAACACAAGCTGGCATTTGTTTTATGGAACCTGCTGAACAACACGATTGTTAAAAACCAGTGCAACTGCATACACATTGAAGCCACCATGGTATATGGCAGTGCCCTGATACGCCTAAAAGATGCCGGCGCTTTTACCGCCCATTATGATGAATACAGCTTTGCACAGGTGCTTAATGTAATTGAAAGGATGGGCGGGTATATCGGTTTTAACCGCAACCCCGGAAAGGGAACAACTGTTACCATCGGGCTAAGCTGCAGTGCAGCAGTAGCCTGATGCCAGCCTCTCACAAAAAAAATCTTTCAATGCAATACAACCGCATTAGTTTAGCGGCATGGATAACAATTACTGCATGATGATACTTGTTGCCGGCCCATACCGTTCCGGCACCAATGACCAGCCCGAACTGATAGCCGCTAATGTTGAACACATGGAACAAACAGCCCTTCAGCTTTACAGGATGGGGCATTTGCCGGTTTTAGGTGAATGGTTTGCGTTACCGCTTATTAAAACTGCCGGCTCATCAAAGACGGGAGATGAAATTTTTAATGAACTGTTTCACCCTTCAGCTATCCGCCTTATTTCAAAATGCGATGCCGTGCTGCGCATCGGCGGGCCTTCATCCGGGGCAGATGAAATGGTAAGAACAGGAAAAGAACTGAAAAAACAAATCTTCACAGACATCAGCGGGATACCTGTATTGCAATAATATTCCAATAAATTAAAGGTATTCTTCCTTATACATCTACAGCATCGTACACCACCACTTTTGTCCAAAGGTGCTTACATTCATCAACAAACTTCAGGTGTATGGGATCCCTCTGGTATGTTTCTTCCTCTTCTTTATTGTTAAACAGCAGGAGCCAGGAAACGTTGTAGGTGGTATCAATCACATCCCTGCTGGTATCGGCCGGTTTGCCGATGTGAAACATTTTAATGTAAGGTATCTTGCTCAGGCCCTCAAGCCCTTTTATAAGTTTGGCGTAATCTTCTTTGCTGGCCGGGTTTTTCAGCCAGAAATATACATGGTGAACAAATACGTTTTTTGCAGGCATATGGTTTGCTTTATTTCCTTCAAATGTAACAAATCCCGCTGCTGCAGTTGTCTTTGCTGCATCAGCAATAAATTTCCGGCGTGAAGTTGTATTCATGATAAAATTTTATTTAAGTGTTTTTAACCAGTCTTTGATGCCGTCCATGATTTTTCCTGCAACCGCTTTGTGAAATTTCGGGTCAAGTATCCTTTTTTCATCTTCCTTATTGCTCAAAAAAGCCACTTCCACCAGGCAGTTTACATAATCTGTTGGTCCGCTTAACGCAAAATTGAAATTACCAACATTTCCAAATTCGGCAAGTTTTAATTGGAGCATCCGCTTTAATACAGATTGTGATAAAGGGCGGAACCCGATGTACCTGTAATACGTGCTGGTTCCCTGTACGCTGTCTTTGCCTGATGAATTGAGATGGATACTGATAAGCAAATCAGGATTTTCTTTCTGCAGCATTTCAATCCGCTCAACCATACTTAAAGAAGTATCTTTTGTCCTCGTCATATAAGTTTTTACCTTGTTTTTCCTGAGTAATGTTTGCAGTTCCTTTGCCATTTTAAGAGTGTAATCTTTCTCCAGTATCCCGCTGGTAACACCGCTTGCACCGCTGTTATCGCCGCCATGTCCCGCATCAATGGCTATTTTCAGTTTCTTTATATCTGTTACAACCGGCTGCCGTTTTACCTGCACAATTAATTTCTTTCCTGTTGTATCATAGCTGATGCTGTGCCCCCAATGCTGCTGGTGTTTTAATTCAATAAACACCCTCAGCACATCATCCTCTGCCTGCTCATACCATGCATTTTTTATTTCTTTTACCGTGTTAAGCTGGGTAATCCAGTTGGTATTGGAAGTTACCCCAAATACATCAACAACAATTCTTGATGGGTTGATTTGCTGAATGCTGCGGTATGGCAGGCGTTCGTCAACAGTGATGGCAACATAATCAAATGCAGAATCCCCATAAACCTTCCAGCTGTTGCTTAAATAATAAGGTTTAAAAAAATTGCCTTTTAATAATTCAACACTGGCTTTGGGGATATAAGCGGTATGAAATTTAGAAAGCTGTACTTTATAGTCTGTTCCTGAAGAATCAATTATTTTAAGCAGGATATTGGTATCCAGGTAGGTCATTTTAGCGCCGCCCAGTCGGTCATCACCCAATCCATACTCGAGGTAAGGGAGCTTTCCTGAAGTTTTTCCCGTAATAAACTTTACAGCATCCTGTGAACAAAGCTTTAAGCAGGATGAATAAAGGAAAACCATTAGTAAGGCAGTTCTCATCATGCCTGAAAGTTAATATAAAAAGTACGCAAGCCATACACAGGTAGTTCTACGATGAGGCAAAGTGGTTTTTCTCCATTTTAACGGAATACACTGGATTATGCACTTAAATAATATGTACCCCGTTAAAACAAACAGGAGATTTAAAAGATATAAGATATACTACTTATGAAAAACGGGATTCTTGCTGAATGGAATTACTGGCTGGGTATTATCAGCACCATGATTTTATGCTTACCTGTATTGATTATTCTTTACCGGAGGTTGTTTACACGCCTGAGTTTTGCCGCATTAGGGGTTTATTATACCAGCACTGTTGCCTATAATTTAATGACCATTGGTATTGTAAAAGCTTCAGCCAAAACAATAGGTTATGTCGGCCTTGTTAATAACCTTATTGATACGCCCCTTATGCTGCTGTTCCTCCTCTTTTACAGCTACAATACAAAAATTACAAAAGCCATTTACCTGGCTGCGGGTTTATTCATTGTTTTTGAAATTATAACAGTTATAACAATGGGTATTTCTGTAACCGCAATTACTGTTATTCTTGCGCCTGGCCTTTTACTTACACTTGGTTTGAGTTTGTTCTTTTTTGGCAACACCATAAAAATTATCATAAGCGACAGGATAAAACCCGCAAAGGGGCTTATGGTAAGTGCAATCGCTTTTTCTTATAGCTGCTTTCTTATTCTTTACATTCTCTTTTATATTGTAAAAACAAAAAACACCGATGACTGCTTTTTCATGTATTACCTCAGCTCGCTTATTTCAGGTGTTGTGATGTCAGCAGGTTTGCTTACCATAAAAGAAAAAGATGCTGCCCCACCCGCCCCAAATAAAAAGAAAGATGTAATGAAGAAAGATATTGAGCCATCCTGGCTTGAAGACAGCAGTGTATTCAATTAAATCTGTTTTTATATTATACCGTTTAGACTCTAAAAATACATCATGTGTTAGTGGGGACCCGCCTATCGGACAGGCAGGCACCAACGCTGGCTGGTAGTCATTGGCAGCGGCGGCGCTGACAATAACAGTGTACTTTTAAAGTCTTATTGGTATTAGATTACTACCGCTGATAAACAGGGCACACCGGCCTGCAATTACAATATGCACAAAAAAAGAACTGCCCCGGAAAAACCAGGGCAGTCCTCTTTTCACAAAAATAGTTTTACACTACCTGATAAGCTGTGCAAACAATAAAGTACAAATTGAAGCTACGATAAATGCGATGGTAATTTTCTTATACACCTGTCCTGCGGTGTAAACTCTTTCATTTGTTTTCATAAATACAGATTTGGGTTTGAGGTTAAAATTCCGGCCGCTTTAATTTTGCGACCGGAATATGAACGCATGTTTTTTCCTGCTTAGTATTTTCCGTATGCAGTTTTTATTTTTTTATTTTTTCCACTGCGCCCCCTGTAATACTGACTGGCAAAGGGTTACAAAGGAATTCTGTAAGTTATGAAAATGAAAGAATCGTAGTTTTACGGTATTTAAAATGGATATTTATTTTCATTTATGAAGTGGGCGGCTATCCTTCTGCGTGCCGCTTTGCTGTTAAACGGCTGTGCTTTGGTAAAGCGTTTTAAGCCCAGCAGCATCATGCGCTGTTCATCACCATCAGCAAATGAATTGATGGCATCTTTACCGTATTTATTCACCCTGTCTGCAGCATCATACAAATAAGTTCTGGCTATATCAATATATAAAGAAGCAGCCTGCTCACCCAGCTTATCAGCAATTTTTACGGCCCTCAGCAAAGCGCTTTCTGCATGAAATACTTCAATGGCCATATCGGCAACATTCATCAGTATTTCCTGTTCATATTCCAGTTTCATCATCAGCTTTTGCGCAGCGGCGCCTGATACCATGAGAATTGCTTTCTTCATGTCCCGTATCAGTTTCTTTTCTGCAGCAAAAGCTTCATCATCTCCTGAACCAAAATCAGGAATACTCATCAGTTCTTTTTGTACTGCCATTGCAGCGCTCATTACATCCAGCCTTCCTTTCATTGCCCTTTTTAATACCATATCAACTGTAAGCAGCCTGTTGATTTCATTGGTGCCCTCATATATCCTGTTAATGCGGCTGTCGCGGTAAGCCCTTGAAATGGTATATTCAGCGCTGAAACCATTACCCCCGTGGATCTGTACGCCTTCATCAACAACAAAATCCAGCAACTCGCTTCCGAAAACTTTTAACATGGCGCATTCAATAGCATACTCTTCTGCTGCACCAAGTAAAGACTCATTAAATGGCTTGCCTGAAGAAAGCAGTTGCCTTTCTTTTTCATCAATCCAGTGTGCAGAGCGGTACAAGGCACTTTCACAAACCCATATCATGATTGCCATTTCTGCGAGCTTGTGCTGAATGGCGCCAAACTTTGCAATGGGTTGCTTAAACTGTTCACGTGTATTGGCATACTGAACTGATGTTGTTGCCGCTCTTTTTGCGCCACCCAATGCTGCGGCACATAATTTTAAACGGCCAATGTTCAGGATGTTGAAAGCAATGACATGCCCTTTTCCAATTTCGCCCAATACATTTTCAACAGGCACTTTACAATCCTGAAAGTATAATTGAACAGTTGATGAACCTTTAATTCCCATCTTGTGTTCTTCGGGGCCCTGTGTAAATCCTTCGAACCCCCTTTCCACAATAAAGCCTGTGAATTTATCACCATCAATTTTTGCAAATACTGTATATATATCTGCAAAGCCCCCGTTGGTTATCCAGCATTTCTGCCCGTTTAAAATATAATGCTTTCCATCGGTGCTGAGTTTGGCAGTGGTTTTTGCACTCAATGCATCGCTGCCGCTGTTGGGTTCTGTTAAGCCATAAGATCCTTTCCATTCGCCAGTAGCAAGTTTGGGAATATATTTTGCTTTTTGCTCAGGCGTACCGAAATATAAAATAGGTAGTGTCCCGATTCCTGTATGTGCAGCAATGGCAACAGAAAATGAAAAACCGCCACCCAATCCTTCATTTACTATAGTAGAAGTAATAAATTCTTTACCCAAACCGCCAAATTCTTCAGGTATAGAAGTACTAAGCAAACCCTGTTCGCCTGCTTTATCCATCAATGATGGCATTAAGCCGGGCTCAAGGTTATCAATACGTTCAAGTATCGGCAACACTTCGGCATCAAGAAAAGACTGGCACATATCCATGACCATCTTTTGCTCTTCATTAAAATCTTCAGGTGTGTAGGTGTCCGCAGGTGAACTTTCTTTGATCAGCCATTCCCCGCCTTTCAGGACTGCAGCGGCTTGCAATGTTGTTGACATAATGGACTGTTTTTACTGGTGATAAAACTTTTTTTATTTAAGGTTATCGTACACTTTTTGTAAAACTGATTTGCACACTTCAATCTCGTCTGCCGTTACCCCCTCAAGCGCTTCGTTCAGTGTAAGGCCTGCAAGCTCCATCGTTTGTTCCTGCAATTTCTTTGCCGTATCAGTAAGGTAAATCATGTTCATGCGCCTGTCTTCTTTGGAAGCCACCCTTTTAACCAGTTTTAATTTTTCCAGGTTGTCCACCAGCCTTGTTATGCTGGGTTTGTCCCTGAAGGTGGCATTGCACAATTCCTGCTGGCTCATGCCATCCTGTTTCCACAAATGATACAGCACACTCCATTGCTCAATGGTTATTTCTATCCCGTTCTGTTTAAAGTTTTTCTGCAACCGCCGGGCCATGGCAGTGGATGCTTTACCTGTGGTAAAACTGTATAATTCCCCTCTTTTAAAATGGTTGTTTGGCATATTGTTAGTTATGCAACTAATTCAAAGTTATAAAAATTCCGGGGTTTTCAAATTTATTTTTGGAGTATTAATCCGGCACCCCTGTAATGTCTGCGGGCCGCAGAAGATATTTATAATCTTACCCGCTTAAGCCACAAACAATTCCCGGGTCATTTCTTTAAAGATTCTTTTTCCTGCGTATTTTAGGGACGAAACCATGACCTCCCATTACATTACATACCGGCAATCAAGGATACATTACAGGAAAATAGGATCAGGTCATAATATATCAGTTTGTTTTCACGGGTTTGGTGAATTTGCAGCAACATTTGACCAGGTTAAAGATCATTTGCCCGAACAGATCACTTTACTTTCTATTGACCTCCCCTTTCATGGAGAAACGATATGGAACGAAGGCCTTGACTTTACACCTGATGAACTTCTCTGCATCATCAATGCTCTCCCTGAAATAAAAGAGGATATGTTTGGGGTGATTGGCTACAGCATGGGCGGAAGGGTTGCACTTTCATTGTTTCAGTTTATTCCTGCGAGGATAACGCATATTTTACTGATGGCCCCGGATGGATTAAAAGTAAACTTCTGGTATTGGTTTGCTACACAAACCAGTGCAGGGAACCGGCTTTTCAACTATACGATGAGGCGCCCGGGGTGGTTTGTGAACATGCTTGCTTTGCTCAAAAAAACAGGGCTGGCCAATGAAAGTATCAGCAAGTTTGTAAATAAATATCTTGATGATAAAGTAACGAGGGAAAAAATATATACCATATGGACGGTAATGCGGAAATTTAAACCTGCGCTGAAAAAAATAAAACAACTGGTAAAAGAAAAAAATATCCCATTTAAAATAGTATATGGCAGGTATGACCACATTATCCGTTACCATACAGGCCTCAGCTTTGCACAGGATATAAAAGAGCATTGTGAAATTGTAATACTGGACTGCGGCCACCAGGTATTACACAGGAAAAATGCAGAACAGATTGCATGGGCCCTTCACCAGAACATCAGCCATCTAAAAGTTTTATCTTAACACATGCTGCTCGTTTTCCTTACCATAATGTTGTGCTTCCTTTATTCACTTCTCATTTTGTATTACAGAAAATCATGGAGTGATATCCCGGATTTTATCTCTTCAAATGATGCACATCCCCGCACCAGCATAACAGTGATTATACCTGCACGCAATGAAGAGAAAAATATTCCGGCCTGCATTCAATCGCTTATGCTGCAAACTTACCCGCACCATTTGTGGGAAGCAATTATTGTTGATGACCATTCAACGGACCGGACAGCAGAAATTGTTCAATCCGTAAAAAAAGAAAACATTTCTGTTATTTCACTTCAGCATGTCTTAAACAGTAAAGAGATTATTGCAGCACATAAAAAAAGAGGCATTGAGGCCGGCATTAAAAAAGCTGCCGGTGAATTAATTGTTACTACTGATGCCGACTGCACATTTTATCCCGGCTGGTTGCATACTATCGCATCGTTTTATCAGCAATACAAACCTTCTTTCATAGCAGCGCCTGTTGCATTTACCAATGAAAATTCTTTTTTAAAGATCTTTCAGTCGCTTGAC
>JANRKT010000251.1:0-44641 GCA_033763355.1 Chitinophagaceae bacterium
GCTTCGTTAAATTCATTTTCGTGAAAACCAATTGTAAAGGTTTTCAGTTTTTCAGTTCTTCCTGTTTGTAATAATGCCGCAACGCTTGAACTGTCATATCCGCCGCTCAGGAAAATACCCACGGGTACATCCGACACCATCCGGTACTCGTATGCATCTTTCAGCAAACGCTCCGTTTCATCAACCGCTTCTTCAGGAGATATACTGAGCTTGGGTTTGTTGTAATAATCAAATACGTCCCAGTATTTTTTTATATCGAGAGATTTATTCTTGAGGTCAACAATCATATAATGCCCCGGCAATAACTTAAAAGCATTATGGAAAATAGTATGGTCTGAAGGGGTATAACTGAATTGCAGGAACAAAGCCAGTACATTGGTATCAATGCTTTTTTCAAACCGGGGGTGCTGGTACATTGCTTTAAATTCCGAACCAAAAAGGAGGATGTCATCTTTCCAGTAATAAGTGAGCGGCTTTACTCCTGCCCTGTCCCTCACAAATATTACCTGCTGTTTGCTCCTGTCATAAAGGGCAAATGCAAACATGCCAATGAACTTATGCAATACATCAAGCCCCCAGCAATGATATCCTTTTAAAATAACTTCAGTATCTGACCATGATTTGAATGTATATCCCTTTACCTCAAGTTCTTTTCTTATTTCTTTGAAATTGTATATCTCCCCGTTAAAGTTCACAGTAAGGTCGCCAAAATGCATGGGCTGATGACCCAAAGGAGAAAGATCAAGAATAGATAAACGCCTTTGCCCGAAGCCAATTGAAGCAAAAGGGGAATCATACACTTCATGCCCTGCATCATCAGGGCCACGGTGTACCATCGAATCCGTCATGTTCTTCAACACATCGGCTCCTGTGTTCTTCTTAAAATCAATAAAACCTGCTATTCCACACATAATACAATCAGTTAAACTTAATTGACGGATTAAAATGCCACATGATGCCTTTCCAGAACGAACGCAAATGCTGCTTTTGCCCTTTCAGGAAAAATGTAAGCGTGTTTTTGGGTACAGTAAAAAACATAAAGTATCCCAGGAAAATAATGAAGTTGTACCAGGGTACATTACGGCGCATAAACAGAATACGGTTCCTGGTATGATAAAAAGTTTTAAAAGGGCTTGACTTTCCTGTGGTCATTGACTCTTTGTGGTAAATCAGTGATTTGGGCTGATAATAAACTTTGTACCCTTTCCTTTTAATTTGTTCGCACCAGTCAAATTCCTCGTAGTAAATGAAAAAGTGTTCCGGCAAAGGTCCAACTTCTTCCACAACTTTACGGGGCACCATCATACCGCCGCCATGTGCGTAATTGGTTACTTTAACATTGTTGTACTGGCCTTCGTCTTTTTCTTTACAGCCAATCATCCCGTTTCGCCCTGTAAAGATATTCACTGTATTGTATCCGGCATACTCTATGGTGCCTTTGTGAAAAAAGTAGTGAAATTTGGGGCTTACAATTCCTGCATCAGGGTGTTTTTCGAAAATCTCCAGCAAGCCTTCAAGCAGGCCGGGGGTCACTTCCGTATCGTTGTTTACTATAAAAAGATAATCGCCTTTGGCGGCCCTTATACCAACATTGTTGCCACCAGTAAACCCAAGGTTCTTTCCGTTGAGTATTATTTTTACATCCGGGTAAATAGATTTGAACAGGGCTGTGGGGTCTTCTTTGGAACCATTGTCAACTACAATAACTTCAATATTTTTATAGGTTCCATGCTCATTCAATGAGCGGAGAAAATCGCAGGTTACCTCAGTAGTATTCCAGGTAAGCGTAACGATAGAGACCAATGGGTTTCTATTGCTCATAAAACGTATCAATTTTCTTCAACCAAAGCAAATGGCTGAATTTCTTTTTGGGTTTATAAATTAACAACTATATATTCAGATACTTAAGAACGAATTATAAAACAATACATTGTACTTTCATACAGATTTCATACAACGGCCCTTTCTCCTCAACATTATGCTTTACTGCTACATCTCACCAGTTATTTGAACCCCCGGGACCTGCTCTATTTCGGGCTTAATACCTCATTTACAAAAAGTTAATGAAAACACAAGCGGGGTACCTGTCTAAAAATAATTATCGGCTACAGGGCATTACTGAAATTAAACATTTGATTCCTGGATTAAAACCTTTGGCGTTTGTAACATGATCCAGAGATCCATCATCAGGTTAAATTTCCTTGCGTAGTCAAGGTCCAGGCCTATCCTTTCTTCAACTGACATTTCCGCCTTGCCCCTTCTTTTAACCTGCCACAAACCTGTTATGCCTGCCGGCGCTACAAAACGCTCAGCCCATTCATCTGTGGTAAGCCTTGAAGCTTCATACAATGGAAGGGGCCTGTTCCCTACAATTGACATATCGCCCTTTAATACGTTAAATAACTGGGGGAGTTCATCAAGGCTTGTGTTTCTTAAAAAAGAGCCTATTTTAGTTACGCGGGGGTCGTTGCTCACCTTGAAAAATACAGGGCCGCCTGCAACATTATACTGGTTGAGGTGACTGAGTGAATTAACCATCCGGTCTGCACCCACTTTCATTGTGCGGAACTTGAAGAATTTGAATATCCTGTATCCCCTTCCGGCACGGTAAGAATTGTAAAATATGGGGCCTCTTGATTCCAACTTGATGGCAAGTATAATAAAAAGGAAAACAGGCACCATAAGCAGGATGAGCAATCCGGAAACAACAATATCAAAAGCCCGCTTTACAATATACTTAATACCGCCGGGCGCAGATGCCGCTGTTTCAACAATCACTTCATCATCTTTTTCACGGAGTGACCCTTTGATATTGCGAAGAAAAAGAAGTTTTTCTTTTATAAGGGAAAGATCAGTATACAGATCAATAAAATCATCAACCAGTTCTGTTTTGCGCAACAATGCTTTTTCAGACTGGTTCAGTTTATGGGTATTAAAGATAACGGGAACTGCCGCCAGAGTAGCAGATGACCCGAGGAACCTGATCAGTTTCTGCAGTTCATCAACATTCAGGTAAATGTCAACGAACATGCCAAGGAAAGAAGGTTCGCTCTTCTTTTCGATATGGGTTAAATTATTGATTGCTGATTGAATGGTATCGGCACTGTAACCAAACTGAAATACCGAAGTTAAATTCTTTAATATATGCTGGTTGTTGCCAATGTAAAAAAAGGTGGACTCGGGTGAGTCATTTGCTATTGCAGGGAATTCTGAACCCTTAATAAATTTGTAGCGAGGCGCCGGTTTGTGTACAATCTCTACTTGCATGATTATTTTCTTTTAGGGCTTCGAATATTGTTATGCTTTCCGAAGGGTGTTTCCGATTAATATATTATCAATTGCTTCCAGTAAGTTTACCGGGTTAAACGGCTTGAGATAATATTCAAAAACATTATACTTAAGACAATTGGCCTTGGTTAAGTCATCGTCCTGGTTAGATATTACGATTAACGGAGTTGCGCCATAAATGCCGCTTGCCGATAATTGTTTCACTAATTCCCAGTCGGGCAGGTCGGGCAAATCGGGATCAAGAATAATAAGGTGTGGGTTATTGCCTTTACGCAAATAATACATTGCACTGAGGCCGTCAGGAACAGAGGTAACTTTGTAGTGTTTTTTTAAGATAGTGTGCAACAAAAAACGAATTGCCTTACTATCATCAATAACCAGAATTTCCTTTCTCATTTTCTTAGGGATTAACAGGTAAGTAATCGGGCTGGGTAGTCCCGGGAATACATAGAATCTGGAAACCTGCTGATGTTAGAAATCAGAAAATTTCATTCGAGAGGAATTGGAATTCTGGGTTGAACTATGGATATGAAACTTAGGGAATTTCACGCAACTGATACGTCAGCTGCTCTGGTTCGAGGTTTCTCAGCAGAGGAAATTGAGATATTTCTCGGAGTAATTACGGTGTAAATATAAAAACTAATTTTAAAAAAGCAAACTGGATGTACAATTTTATTAAAATACCCATTTTTATTAATTATTTTAAAGTTTAAACCGCCATTTGCCTCGATGCTTTCTCCCACATCACACTTTGGTTGCCCTTCAAAAAGCGGAAAAGGCCCGCCCATACGGAAAGATTCATAAAGACAAAATAGTAAGGCACGTAAAAAATTTTTATTGATGTGCCTTTTTTCCCTGCAAAATACCGGCCTGCCAGAGCAGCAAGATAAAATACAACCTGTGCGAGGAAAAGATACAAATAAACAGAAGGTTTTGCCTGCTCAAGCCACACAATTGCACCATTAATAAGAAACATCAGGGGCAGGGCAAAGGGACAAAATGCCCATCTTAAAACCCGGTGAGATATATAGAGAAATGAAAGTCTGCCATAGCGAAAAATATTCAGCAGGTCTTTCATGATAACCATAGACTGAAAGCCACCTGCACTTATCCTCACTTTTCTTTTTTGTTCGTCAAGAATAGAAACAGACGGTGTTTCTGAAGCGTAGGCCTGTGGTTCATATTTTACTACATACCCTTTTCTGCAAACATTAAGTGAAATGATAAAGTCATCCAGTATGCAGTCTTCGGGAACTTTTTCAAAGAGGTTTTTTCTTACAGAAAATAATTCGCCTGCAGCGCCTACTACAGAATAAAACTCAGAATCAATTTTTTTCAGAAATGACTCATATTTCCAGTATAATCCTTCTCCTTTGCCCTGCACCATCATATCGCCTGAACTGAGTATCTTCTTTTCACCCGACACCCCCCCAACCACAGGATCAATATAATGCCTGGTGATCCTGAGAATACAGTCTTTATTAAGTAAAGTATTGGCATCGCTGAAGATGAGGATCTCGGAATCGGTTATATGATCCAACGCACGGTTCATGGCTGCTACCTTGCCCTTTCTTTCAGGATGGTGCAGCAGTTTTACGCCGGGAAACTGCTGTACAATATTCATTGTTTCATCAGTAGATCCGTCAGTAACAAAATAAACAGACAGCTTATCTGCAGGATATTCCAGGTGAATTGTGTTTTCTATTTTTTTGCGTATAAAATCCTGCTCGTTGTATGCGGCAACAACCATGGCAACATGTGGCCGGTATTTGGTTGTATCAGGTGATTCTTTTCTTTTAAAAATAAGGTTCTTCATTTTAAGGTATATCCATAATGCCATCCCATAACCGAGGTAACTGTAAAAAATGCCAAACAGCAAAAACCAGAAAAAAAATTTCATCCAGTCCATAATAAAATGATTATCACGTCAGATTAAACGGCAAAATAAACAAGCTGGTATAATCAGCTTTCAGTTTTTTGATGCCTGCACTATTAACGAAAAAAAATTAAACAGGCAAATATTTTTAAAATTTAAAAAAATGTGTATTTTGCAAGCTCATTTCAGTACTTACTTTTAAAGTTGCTTACCCTAATCCTATTCAGAAAATCCCCTAACATTTATTTTTTCTTTCCTGAAAAGCTGATGCAAATTTAGCATCCACTCCGATACTCCTTGCCGGTCATTACAAAATGAGCCGTTAGGTAAAATGGCCAGGAAACCACAACAGTCTTAAGAAGCTCAATCAACCCGGATGAAACGTAAAGTGCTTTTGACCCGAAACGCCCAACCCCATTCCCTTTTGCTGAAAAAGGGAACCCTGCGGAGCTATTCGCAGCTGCCTTTTTCTGGTTATGTTTCGTCTGCTTCACGGAAAAGTTTTCATTACACAGCAATCAACAGATACAACAGCCCGTTGTTAAATACGGGAATTTCAGATTTCAAAGACCATAAGGCGAATAAGGATATATTTCATTTCAGCAATTATTCATATACCTTTTACAGTGTTTGCTCAGGTTATAAAAATGTAAATTTATAATTGATCATTAATTCTTTAATATAAAACAACAAACGTATGGATTTCGCTTACCTTTTAAAAGTGCTTTGGCGCAGGAAATGGATCATTTTATTGTCAACCCTGCTCGCCGCTGTCCTGGCTTTTGTTTTTACAACATACCAGAAAAAAGTTTATTCATCTGCTGCGCAATACTCCACAGGTATATCTGCACAGATGATCAGCCTGGCAGGTCGGAGTAATGAATTGTTTGAAATGGAAGCCAAGCTTAACAATGTAATTGTTACGTTTAAATCCCCGATTGTTGTAGGAATGATCTCTTACAGGTTGCTGCTCCATGACCTGGATAAGCCTGCTGAAGCATATCACAAACTTACTCAAAAGGATATCGAATCCAAGGCTTATAAATCAATAGACTTTGACAAGGCGAGGATTACCTTAAGGGAGAAAATCAATAAGGGCGAATTGCTCAATTCCGCATCAGCAGAAGAAAGGAATCTGAACAGCCTTTTGGAACTTTATAATTATGATTACACAAGGATGTTAAAGCGGCTTACAATTAACCGCATTCAGAATACTGATTACCTCGAAGTGATCTGCAAATCAGAAAACCCCTATATGGCAGCCGATGTGGTTAACAGGCTGGGAATTGAATACGTCCGTTTTTCTGAATCACTCAGTACAGAAAGGGGAAAGCAGTCTGCAGATACCATTGCAAGCTTCATGCAGCTTCAGCAGAGAAAAGTAGATTCTCTTACAAGGCTGCTTTTACAGGAAAAACAGAACCAGGGTGCAATCAAACCCGAAGAGCTCAGTGCCATTGCACTTAATACTTTAAATGGCCTTAAATCAAGGGTTACTGAAGAAAAGGCTAAATATAATACAGCAAAGGAAAGTTCTGAATCGCTTAAAAAGCAACTGGACCTGCTGATAAGCGGTGTTACCGGAAACAATAACGAAGAGATTGTAAGTTTAAAAAATAAAAGGTCAAGCCTGCTTACAGAACTTACAAGAAAGGGCGGAACAGATACTGAACTGCAAAAGCAAATCAGCGAGCTGACACGCCAGATTGCCGCGAAATCAGGAAGCAATTCTTCAACAGCTAATCAAAAAAGAAAGGAAAAAATTGATGACCTGAACCTGAAAGTTGCTGAACAGGATGCTATTGTACAAGCCACTGCCCGTAATATAGCTGAGCTTGAAGCCCAGATGAGGGAAGTTTCACCCAAAACAAATATAGGCGCCGGCAGTGAAATAAAATTAAGCGCCCTGCAAACACAATTAGGTCTTGAAACAAATCAGTTATCTGAAATTAAGGAAAAGTTCAGCCAGGCCCAGGGCTTGCTGAAAGAAGTTGCTACCATGAACTTTAAGCAGACCCTTGTGGGACAACCAGCAGTATCGCATGATTCACGCAAAAGGTTTATTGCAATGGCAATCGGGGGATTCTCCATGCTCTTTTTATCATCCCTGCTTTTTGTATTCATACAACTGGTTGATACTTCAATTAAAACGCCTTCGCAATTTCAGCGCCTCACAGGATTAAAGCTTTTAACTGTAACAAACAGCATAAACCTGAAAAAAGACGTTGTAGCAAGCATCATTTCTAACAACTACCAGGAGGCTGATAAAACTCTGGTGCATGAATCTGCTTTTAAAGAAAGCATGAGAAAACTGAGATATGAGATTGACAACAGCGGCAAAAAAATATTACTGGTTACCAGTACACAACCGGGTGAAGGGAAGACTGTTCTGATTCAGGCGCTTGCCAATATCATGAAGCTGAGCAAGAAAAAAGTACTTATAGTTGATACTAATTTTTCAAATAACGAACTGACCGGTTTTTACCAGGCCCAGCCTTCTCTTGAAGACTCAAGTAAGCTCGGCAGCAACTATTCATACGAGAATATCAAAAAGATAATCAGCCCGACTCCCGATATCAGCATTGATATTATCGGCTGCAGGGGCGGCAACTATACCCCTTCGGAGATGTTGCCCTTTAATAATATTCTTGCGCACCTTTCTAACCTTGATTCAGAATACGATTATATCATACTGGAAGGAGCGTCTTTAAACCACCATGCTGACAGTAAAGAACTGGCCCAGTACTGCGATGCCGTCATAGCAGTGTTTTCAGCTGAATCATCAATTAAACAAAATGATGAAGAATCAATAAAATACCTGCATAGCCTCAATGATAAGTTCCTTGGCGCTGTGCTGAATAAAGTTCAGTTAGAGAATGTTGACATGTAAGTAATTACCTGCTTACAGTTGCGTCTTTTGTTTTTGTGCTTACCAATTCGTACCGACCATGAAAAGTTTTATTCATAATCTGCTATACCCTAAAACTTCCCGTTTGCCGTGGATAGATTATGCGAGGGGGATTGCCATACTGCTGGTGCTTTACCGGCATGCATTTGAGGGGATAAAAAGAGCGGGGGTTTCTGTATCAGATTATCATTATATGGAAATAGCCAACATCATGTCGTTTGGGTTCCGGATGCCGCTGTTTTTTATTATTTCCGGAGTTTTTGCCGGGATAACACTGGCCAAATATGGCATAAAAGAATTTATACATAAAAAGTATAAGCTCATTCTCTACCCCTATTTGTTATGGGCTGCAATCCAAATAACTGTTCAGTTGTTCTTTTCTGACTATGTAAATGCAAAAAGGAGCCTGTACGATTATCTTTATATTTTATACAGCCCGCAGGAACTGGAACAATTCTGGTACCTGTATGCACTCTTTTCAATTACCGCTTTATATGCACTGCTGAAAGTAAAGCTGAAAATAAAACCACTTGTTAACCTGGCACTCGGTTTTTCATTCTACCTGATTTCTGCATACTTTACAAACCAGCGCATTGATACTTTTTTCCTGCACGACATCATGCATTACTATTTGTTCTTTGCGATTGGAGATGTGGTTTCTGATTTCCTGCGCAACAGGAACAATTACCGTTTCTTTTCTTCGTGGGGGTTTTTTGCAATATTGCTCCCCCTGTTTGCAATTGTGCAGGTGTTCTTTCTGAACGCAAACCTGTCACACAACAGCCATGTATATGTTCAGGAAACGCTGTTCCTTCAATATATAGCTGTAGCAGCAGTGGGGTCGGCATTTATGCTGAACCTTTCGTTCCTTCTGCAACGGTACAATAAAGCAGTATGGCTGCAAACAATCGGCAGCTACTCCCTTTATATTTTTATTATGCATGTTACCATAACCGCAGCCTGCAGAATTTTGTTTGTTAACTTATTACATATTGAATCTGTACCTGTTATTGTATTTTCCGCAATGACGATGGGGATTATTTTACCGGTATTTTTTTACAGATTGTGTATGCAGGCAGGTGCCTGGTGGCTGTTTTCGCCTGAAAGGCCGGCCACTGCAACACAGCAGCAAGTGCCTGTGAAAAAAGTCCCGGCCACATATGCTTTGGCCGATAAAGTTGCCTGACCATTACAATAAACAAAAAGAAATATCATTATAATTTAAATTGATAATTTTATTAAATAAAGCTGCTTACAATGAAAACTCAGAAAGATTCCACTGCTTTTTTTGAAACAGCGTCTGTTCTTTTCGTATTTGTTGTGCTGGTGGCATTGTATATCAAAATCCTGTTTTTCTGAACCGGAAAACTACTTTAATGCCGCAGACAATAACATACAAAAAAGGACCAGGACAATGGCTCAGGCAGCGCCTGTTCATACAGAAGCTGAATTCCCCCGCCGGTTACCTGCTCATGGCCATACTCAGTGTTGGGCTGGCTTATTCAGCTACTACCGATTTTTATCTTATTAATGCAGGTATTGTTGGCGTGGCTGTTCTGATACTCCTGTTCTATATCTGTTTTTCAAAACCTCTTATAGGCTTTTATTTCACTTCAGTGCTTTCGTTTTTTGTATTCTATCCAAGTCACATATTTATTTTAGAGAAATCTTTTGCCATTGTATGTGAGGTATTGCTCTATGCCTGTTATATTGGCGCCCTGTTTGTACGGCACAAAAGCCCTGTAAAGCCTGCATCTTCTTTTATAAAGAGCCCCATAACTATTGGTTTCATATTGCTTTCGTGCATTATGCTGCTGGAAATAGCTAACCCGAATGTTCATTCTGTTGCCGGGTGGATACATGCATGGAGAAGATACCTCTTTATTATTGCAATTTATCTTTGTGCATACAAATTGCTCGACACCTATAAAAAAGTAGTTCAATATTTCAATATCATCATTGGTGTTTCTGTATTGGCAGCCTTATATGGTTGCCTGCAGCAGTTCTATGGGTTTTTGCCTTTTGAAATACGTTATATTGAAGCTGACCCCAGGCTTTACGGCCTTTACTTCCAGGTAGGGGAATGGCGTAAATTTTCTTTCCTGTCTGACCCCGTTTCTTTTGGTATGCTGCTGGCTGTAATTTCATTGTTTACATTCATCCTGGGCATTTATGAAAAAAGAACCAAATACAAAATCATTTACCTGGGGCTTACTGTGTTAATGTACATTTCAATGACCTATTCAGGAACAAGGTCTGCGAATATTGTTATGCCGGCGGGCATTGCATTTTATGCTGTGCTTACTATTCAGAACAAGAAAACTTTATTGCTCATAATAGCTTCCGTACTTATTTACCTCTTCATCATGTACGTTCCTGTTTACAGCAATGTAACACTTAACAGGTTCCGGTCAACATTCTCCATTAACTCCAATCCTT
This sequence comes from Chitinophagaceae bacterium, assembly GCA_033763355.1. GTDB lineage: Bacteria > Bacteroidota > Bacteroidia > Chitinophagales > Chitinophagaceae > JANRKT01. The sequence goes on from JANRKT010000251.1 coordinate 10,512, forward strand.
CAATGGACGTGAGAGATGTGAACCGCAAAGGCATACAACCTTATATTTATTCTCATCCCATTGGAGGCGGTTTAACTACAGCAGGCGACCCCGGTAAAGATTATAACCCCGGCCATGTGTTATCAGATTTTCCGCCTGACAGTGGTTTACTTGAAGCAGCTGTAGAAATCGGCTGGGTTGGCCTCACCGTTCTTATGGTATTCTATTTTCTGGTGCTTTTCCAGGGTATTCACCTGTATTTCAAGGCAAGATCGCCAGAGGTTAAAAAATATTACCTCGCTATTACCGTTTGTTGTTTTACACTGATACTGGTGGAGTATGCCCAGTCGTACATACGTCAGTTTCCGATAATATTTTTCTTTTTTCCTGCTATAGCAATGTTAAGCAGGCTATACGATTTTGATAAAGACCTACAAACCCACAAAACAGATAAATAATATAAAATGAAAAAGATACCTCTGTTCCTGTTTGCTGTCCTGGCAATATGTATTAGCGCTGTTGCACAGCCCCCGCAAAAAAAAGCTTTGCGCCCTGATCCCAGGAAAAAACTGGATTCTGTTAAATATGCAGACGTAAGGGATAAGCTGGTGCAGCTTGCAATGGATAACCCGCAGTTGAAAATCGGCGATGCCGCCATTGGCGCTGCCAACGCCAGCCTGCAAAAAGCAAGGCTCATCTGGCTTAATCAAATTGCCCTTAGCGCCAATTTAAATGAATATAACATACAGGGTAAGAACAGCCAGTTCAATAACTTCTTCCCGAAATATAACCTGGGCGTACAGCTTCCTCTGGGTATTTTTAACAGCACCAGCAGCGAAGTAAAAGCTGCCAAAAGCAATATTGCACTTGCCAAAGCCACCAAAGATGATGCTTACCGCAAGTTAAAGGCAGAGGTACTTACCAAATACGAGGATTATTTATACTACAGGCAGGTTTATGATCTGCAGGCCCAGATAGCAGAAGATTCTTACACCACATATTTAACCACACAGGAGAAATACAAAGCCGGTGACATTACTGATGATATTTATGCTGCAGCTTTCAGGGCTTACAATGCAGACCTGATGAGCCAGAAACTGGCCGAAAGAAACCTGAATGTTGCCAAAGCTGAGCTGGAAAGACTTACCGGTGTAAAATTGGATGATGTACTGAAGCAGTATAATAAGTAGCGCTGCTGCTGAATAAACAAGATGGTATGGTTGTATAATCAATCTGTAGTTAAACCCTGTTTATTAAAGTGCATAGTTGCTAAAAAGTTACTTTAAAAATAAACAATTGCTATTCCATTAAACTAATCGGGGATTTATTTTTAATGAAGTGCAGCTAAAGCAACAGCAATCATCTTATAAACTGATTAATAAATTATTATACAGAAAATAAATAACCCTGCTGATACCAAAAGCAGTGTTTTTGCCGTTTACAGATTTTTTGACACTAAGCCTTATGAGCAACATAGCGGAAAATAGTAACTGGACATGGATAATCAGGCCCAAAAAGGGCTGGTTTGACCTTGAATTAAAAGAAGTATTTAAGCACAAAGACCTCCTGGTAAGGTTTATAAGAAGGGAATTTCTTGGCACTTACCAGCAAACTATACTTGGCCCTGTATGGATATTTCTTCAGCCGTTGCTCACCGCTTTTGTTTATATACTTATTTTCGGAAGGGTTGCACGGGGTGCAGGCGATGGCCCACCTGACGGTCTACCCAATCTTATCTTTTATTTGTCAGGAATTATCATCTGGAATTTCTTCTCTGAGTCCATTATACTCACATCATACACTTACATCAATAACGTAAACATTTTTGGAAAAGTTTATTTCCCGCGGATTATCACGGCTACTGCAATGACCCTTGCACAGTTTATCAAATTTGCCATTCAGCTTGGCCTTTTTCTGCTGGTGTACATCTTCTTCATGATCAAAGAACCAGGGTTAAGGCCCAACGAGTGGCTTTTGCTGTTGCCCATTGCATTAATCAATACAACTTTGTTAAGCCTCGGCCTCGGAATATTCTTTGCATCCCTTACAGCAAAATACAGGGACCTGCACAACCTAATGCTATTCGGCATAAGGCTCTTTATGTTTGTTACACCTGTTTTGCTGCCCATGTCTTTTTTTGACAAACACAGTGAATGGAAGTGGATCATTGTCATTAATCCGCTCACTCCTATCATCCAGGTATTCAGACAGGGGCTGGGCGGCAATGCCGTTTTTGATGGCGGACTTTTTCTGTACAGCACAATAGTAAGCATATTCATATTTATGGCAAGCGTACTGGTGTTTAACAAGATTGATGAAAAAGTAATGGATGTAGTTTAAAGTATATAAAGGAGATTAACCATGAGCGAAACAGTAATCCATGTTGACAAAATTTCAAAAGTATTTAAGCTGGGCACCATCTCAGGAAATACTTTTAAGGAAGATTTGCGTTTGTGGTGGCTTAAGAACGTAGCTAAGAAAAAGGATGCAATGGCTTTGCTTAACCCGGATAACCCGGAAATGAACTCCGGCTACAACTGGGCATTGCGTAACATTTCATTTGATGTAAAAAAAGGGGAAGTACTGGGCATTGTGGGAACAAACGGTGCAGGCAAATCCACTTTACTAAAAATACTTTCTAAAGTTATAAGGCCCACTACCGGTGAAATAAAAGGCAAAGGCCGTATTGCCAGCCTGCTGGAAGTTGGCACAGGTTTTCACGGGGAGCTTACCGGCAGGGAAAATATTTTTCTCAATGGAAACATCCTCGGAATGAGCAACCGTGAGATAAGAAAAAAGTTTGATGATATTGTAACATTTGCGGGGGTGGAAAAATTTATTGATACTCCGGTAAAAAGGTATTCATCCGGTATGTATGTTCGCCTGGCCTTTGCGGTGGCCATTTACCTGGAACCGGAAATCATGATTATTGATGAGGTGCTTGCTGTAGGCGATTCTGAATTCCAGAAAAAATGCCTTGCTAAAATGAGGGAAGCATCAGAAAAGGAAGACAGGACAGTTCTTTTCGTAAGCCATAATATGCAGGCTGTACAGAGCCTGTGCACACGTGCCATTCTTTTAAGAAGCGGCCAGCTGGTTGAAAACGGTTCCCCTGCAAAAGTGGTAAAAAGCTACCTGAGCTTTATCAAAAACTCCTATATACAGAACCAATGGGATAGTATAAACCAGGCTCCAGGCAATGACATGATCAGGATCAAAAAAGTAAACCTTCAACCGGAAATATCAGAACTGATAACATCAATTACTGTAAAAACGGCTTTCAGGATCAAGCTTGAATTCTGGAACCTGATTGAAAAACTAAACCTTACCATCTGCATCCATTTGTTTACTTCAGCAGGCGAACTGATTTTTGAAACAACATCACAGCCACGGAATGTGCAGGGCGGTATTATAGAAGCTGAATGTGCAATTCCCGGAGATTTCCTCAATACAGGTCTCTATTACATATCCGTTCTTTTTGTGAAAGACAATGCTGAAGAAATGTTTTATTTTGAAGAATGCCTGTTTTTTGAAGTGGAACAGGACGACGAAGATGTGGTTCATTTCGGTAAACGATTCGGATATATAAGGCCCAGGTTCCCGTTTACAATAAAACAAAAAGAAGCGCTTGTGGAAACAGGTCAGTACAGCTGATTGCATAAATCAGCCACAACTGAATAAATTATATACACACGGCACTGATTAAACTGATATTGAAAATAAACTATTAAACAAATCCCTGCCTGTGAAATTGATTTAAAGAAATAACATAACTCTGTTACCCTGTAAATAATTCTGTTATGAATACTCCCGAACCAGCAGGCGTTCATACAACAAACAACAAAAGCAGCAGGCAGCTACCGCTTGTATCTGTAATTATCCCCTGCTACAACCACGCAACTTACCTGCACGAATCCATCCCCAGCATACTTAATCAAACCTATAAAAATATTGAGATAATTGTAATTGATGACGGATCGAAGGATAATACAAGGGAAGTTGCTTTGTCCTACCCTGGTGTAAAGTGTGTAACCAAAAAGAATGAAGGGCTTTCCGCAGCCAGGAATACAGGTATTGAGGTGAGCCGAGGCGACTACCTTATGTTTATTGACGCTGATGATATTTATTATCCGGAAGCCGTAGAAACCAATCTGAAATATTTTTTGGAGCACACTGAATGTGCATTTGTGGCAGGACACCATGAAAAAGTGGATGGTGACAGGAATATAATGCCCATGCCAGAACACATAGCCCCGTCTGACAATCATTTTATAAAACTCCTAAGGGTAAATTACATTGGCATGCCTGCAGAAGTAATGTATAAAAGGCAGATATTCGAACATTTCCGCTTTGATACGTCCCTGAGGGCTTGTGAAGATTATGACATGTACCTTAAAATAAGCAGGAAACATTCCATATTCACTCACTCGGAAAAAATTGCGAGTTACCGTATCCATGGCAATAATATGTCGGCCAATGCTGCTTTTATGCTTGGCAGCGTAAGGCTTGTATTAAGAAGAATAAGGCTGCAGTTAACAGAAAAGAGGGAAATAAAGGCATATAACGAAGGCTGGAAATTATGGCGGAACTATTACGCCGTTCAGGCCATAAAAAAACTCAAAAACAAAAAATTAAATAATCCCAAGCTGAGGCCACCTACAAGGCAGGAACTTTTTGTGGCGCTCAGGTACAAACCTTATATGTTTGCCATGTCTTATTTAAGTTCAATAACAGAAGAGGTTTTAATGATGTTTGGAATGGCGTAGCGAAACACAAACTGGACTGTGCTCAATAAATACTAATACCTTGTTCCTGTGATATCAGCTCCCTGAAGATTTTAAAATCCTTTCGCCTTTTGAAATTCCGTATGATTGGTTCTAAAACTGAATTTCAAAAAAAATCACAAACAAACAGCGCTATGGAACAGCAAAACACCAACATTGCTGAAAACACCGGTTCAACACCTGATAAAATAACAGCGGGGAATCCCCTTGTTACCGTTGTTATAACCTGTTATAACCACGCAAAATACCTGCCTGAATCTATAGAAAGCGTATTGAACCAGAGTTATACCAATATTGAACTGATTGTAGTTGACGATGGTTCCGCTGATAATACAAAAGAAGTTACCTTATCTTATCCCGGGGTTAAATATGTGTGGCAGAAAAACCAGGGGCTTTCTGCCGCAAGAAATACTGGCATTGCAAATAGCAGCGGGGAGTACATTGCTTTTCTTGATGCAGATGATTATTTTTACACTGACGGTATAAAAATAAACGTTGGGTATTTTCTTCAGCACCCTGAATGTGCTTTTGTTGCAGGTTATCACAATAAAGTTGATTCAAATAAAAATTTAATACCGGAAGGGCCTCACACAGCCCCGTTAAAAGATCACTTCAAACTGCTGCTTACCATAAATTTCATTGGCATGCACGCAGCAGTTTTGTATAAAACAGAAATCATTAAGCATTTCCCTTACGATATTTCATTGCCTGCCTGCGAAGATTATGACATGTACCTGCGGATAACAAGGGAATGGCCCGTATTTACACATGCCGAAAAAATTGCCGCATACAGGATACATGGTAATAACATGTCAGGTGACGCCCACCTTATACTTACCAATGTAACCCGTGTTTTGCACCGTATAAAAAGTCATCTTAAAACCAAAGAAGAGCTCAGGGCCTACCATACAGGTATTAAAATGTGGCGGAACTATTACAGCATGCAGGTAATAAAAAAGCTAAAGGCGGAAAAAAGCCAGTTAACAAAAAAAGTTAAAAAGAAAGAAATAATGATGGCTTTAAAATTCAAACCGCATAAACTGATAATTCACTATTTAACTTCTTTTATGCCGGGTAAGGCAGCCCAGATTTTCCTGCTGCCGGGATCAGAAAGTTTCGGGTTGTTTTTCATGCATGAAACGCATGAATGCTTTGACCACATCAGTACGGTCCTTTTTATTCATATTTTTTAATCAGTATTTTCTAAGAAGAAAGTTCATGTTATGTCTTTAAGGCTGCTGTTCAAAAAGAAAAGAACTGTAAAGAAAGGACTGGTTTTAATGTATCACCGTATTGCTGATACAGGTTTTGACCCATGGAGCCTCTGCGTGTCACCTTCTCGTTTCGAAAACCAGGTAAAACTTTTAAAGAATAAATACAATGTTATCGGCTATCAGCAACTGGGTGAGTATTTTGAAGGGAACAGTGTAAAAGAAGATTTTATCCTGGTTACATTTGATGATGGCTACCTTGATAATTACGAAACTGCGGCGCCCATCCTCACCAAATACAATTGTCCTGCTATTTTTTTTATAACATCCGGCGCTATTGACAGGAGCAGGCTTTTCTGGTGGGACGTGCTTGAAGGCATATTTCTTAACCGGCGCACATTGCCATCAACTTTAAATATTCAGGCAGGCAGTATAAATTTTTCATGTAATACTGAAACAATTGCAAGGGAAGAAAAGCTGAGGCTTTATAATGCATACGGCGCCTGGCTTTCTTTTCTTAAACAGTTAACCGACAGGCAGGCTTTGTTTCTTAAAACATGGGAATACATGCGTTACCTTCAGCCCGAATTACAGCAACAAATGCTTGGCCTTCTTCAGGAATGGAGTAAACTGAAAAAAGAAGAAATTCCGCTGCCGGGCATTATGAACATGCAACAACTCAAACAACTTTCAGAAAATACGTTGTTTGAAATAGGCGGCCACACCTTAAGCCACCCGGCCCTTGCCCATTTTGATAAAAGTATACAGGAAAAAGAAACGGGAACAAGCATCATGCAGCTTGAACAATGGCTTGGGAAAAAAATCACATGTTATTCGTATCCATTCGGAAGTTATAATAACGAAACCCTGCAGATAATAAAGGGCCTTGGTATAAAGTATGCATTTACTACCAAACCTGAAAGCATAAATAAACAGCTATCACCAACTGAGTTGCCCAGGTTTCTTGTTAAAAACCTGGATACAGATGCCTTTGATAAAGCACTAAAAATATGGTATGCTTTTGACTGAATGATCACAATTGTAAACACAACAGTACAAATAATAAAAAAATGTTACTTTAGAGTTGAAACCATTACTGCAGGCGCTTACACCCTGAAACAATAATATGCAGCAACCCAACAACAGGCTACTTGATTCTCCCCCAACAATACTTCCGGTTACCGGTTCAGGCCCCAGGCCGCTGTGGTCTGTAATGATCCCTGCATATAACTGCTCTAAATACATAAAACAAACACTTGAAAGCGTACTGGCCCAGGACAGAGGTATTGAAAATATGCAGATAGAAGTAATAGACGATCACAGCACTGATGTTAATCTTGGAGAGCTTGTAAAGGAAATTGGTAAAGGAAGGGTAACTTATTATTGCCAGGAAACCAATGTAGGCAACCACAGGAATTTTGTTACCTGCTTAAACAGATCAAGGGGCCACATCATACACATGCTGCATGGAGATGATACTGTAAGGCCCGGTTTTTATGAAAGCATGGAAAGGTTTTTTAATGCTTACCCTGAAGCCGTCGCTGCTTTCTGCCGCCACACATACATGGATTCTGAAAGCAGAGTTTTTTTTACTGCCGATCTTGAAAAAAAGGAGATGGGTATACTTGATAACTGGCTAAGCAGGCTGCTTGAACGCCAGCGTATTCAAACCCCATCCATCGTTGTAAAAAGGTCTGTTTATGAACAATTAGGCGGCTTTTACGGCGTTTTATCAGCCGAGGACTGGGAAATGTGGCTGCGGATTGCTGCCAGATATCCAACAGGTTATATTCCTGAAATACTTGCCGATTACAGGATGCATACCAGCATAATTACCGGAAGGGCCATACTGAACGGGGAAAATATGCGTGATGTAAAAAAAGTGATGCAAATGTGCAAGGCGTATATTCCCGGGGAAATTTATGAACCAGCCATAAAAAAAAGCAGGAAATTCTATTCGCTTTATGCCATAAGGATGGCAAACCGGATATGGCATGAAACACAAAACAAAAGTGGCATAAGGGCGCAGATAAAAGAAGCATTAAGTTTGTGGAAGGGAATACCGGTTTATCTTAATATTGCGAAGATTTATGTAAAAATGCTTATCGGACGCACATGAGTTTCGGATTTTCAATAGTAATATGTTGTTATAACAGTGCCAAACGCTTACCGGAAACGCTTAAGCATATTGCTAAGCTTGATATTCCGCCATCTGTTCCATGCGAATTAATTATTGTAAATAATGCTTCTACTGATAATACAGAAGAAGTAGTGCATGAAGAATGGGGCAGGTACTCCTCTCCCGTAAACCTCCAGGTTGTTTTTGAAAAAAACCCCGGCCTTACCGAAGCACGTAAAAAAGGATTTGGTTCAGCAAGGTATGAATACATACTGTTTTGCGATGATGACAACTGGCTGCAAAAAGATTACCTGGCAATTTGCTATAAGATATTAAAAGACCGCCCCGATATTGGTGTATTGGGCGGATATGGTGAACCCGTATTTGAGGTTGACCCGCCCGGCTGGTTTCATTATTTCAACGAAGTTAAACTGATAGCCATCGGCCCCCAGGCCAGTAAGTCAGGCCCTGTAAAATCCAAGCTGGTGTATGGCGCAGGTTCTGTTTATAAAAAAACAGCTTACCAGTTGCTGCAGTTTGAAGAATATGAATTCAACCTCACGGGAAGGCAGGGTAAGAAATTTACTTCCGGTGAAGATTATGAGTTGTGCCTTGCCACCTACCTTAATGGTTACGAAATATGGTATGAACCAAAGCTGCGGTTCAAACATTTTATTCCCTCGTCAAGGCTTACAAGGGAATATGCAGAGAAATATCTTATTGAAAGCGCTGAATGTTTGCTGATATTAAACCCATACAGCATTGCCTGCAGAACCGGGCATAAGCCAAGCGGTTTGTTTTCATTCTATTTTCATTATATAAAAAATATACTTCACCTCGCCAAAAAGGTATTGATCCACCGCATAAATATTCTTAAGCTGGGAAAAACAAGTGATACGGGAATAGCCAACATGCTCCACCTCCATCATTATAAATTTATGCTGAAGAGCAGCATCAATAACATCAGTCCGTCACGCAAAATTTATCAATGGGCCAACGACCTGAAAGTAAAATTCGGGGAACAGGTAAAAAAAGAGCAAATCAATTCAACACTTGTAGCGGAAAGTGTCTAACCTTCACTCGCAATATATTGCCCAAAAAAAAGAAGCAGGCTGATTAGAAAACCACCTGCTTGGTCATATTGACCGATAACATGAGAAAACTCTATCTTCTTTAGCACCCGGATGTTAATCCGTTATATAGTGAGATGCTTTTGTAAGGAGAATAGAACAAAGCTACTCTACCATTCTTTAATAATCACCTCTTTCTTACCCAAACGTGAATTATGGGTGCTGAAAGCGCTGCGATATACAAGCATCACCTGGCAATACCGCCTGTACAATTTGATAATTAATTTACATGAGAAATGGGTGGATGCTGAACAGTATTAACCGTTTTGCACAAACTCTGTTCCTTCTTATAACAATTTCATTGATTGCTGTAGAGCATTTTCATGTCTGTTTTATCAGGATCAATAATTGTGTAGCGTGTTATATCATTAATAAGCATTTCATCCAGCACATCAACCAGCGCCTGGTAATTGGTTTCCTTTGCAGGCTTGATTATTACAAACATTTCATGGGCATCTCCCCATTTGCTTTTAACTTTTTCACGCTTTTGCAGCAATATCTTTCTTAAGCCGTTATTTCCTGATAAAGAAGTAAGCTGAAGCTTAGGCTCGATGGCTGTTTGCCCATCATACCATCCTGCCCTTTTATCTTCAAGCAGTAAAACAGTTATGGTTTTACTGTCCATAACATTAATTGGCGGCCCATCTTCTTTGGGGAGAATCAGATTTAATTTTGATGGTTCACTTAAACGGGAAGTAAAAATAAAAAAGGTAATCAGCAGAAAACCCAGGTCAACCATCGGCGTCATGTCGGGCAACGGCCTTTTATGAAGGCGTGAGGCTTTATTTTTTTGTTCTCTTATATTGTTTAATTCTATTTGCGCCATAGCAGTTGTTTTCATTGAGATGAACCAACTATGTCTTTCCACATTCCTTTCATGAATTTTATTCCGGCCGTCAGATGGTTTTATTCATCAGGTAACCAGGGATGTGATTGTCCCGCATTCTTTAGTCATATAAAACAAAAATCCCTCCGGTTACCGGGGGGATTTGTATGCATTATTCAATCTTAAACTGATTACTTATTCTTCCATCAACTGGAATGTAACCGGCTGCCTGCGATAGGCTTTAACCTGGCGGCCATTTTGAATAGCGGGTTTCCATTTGGGGCCTTTCTTAATGGCATTCACTGCCACTTCAGCCAGTTTGGTACCAGGGCCAAGGCAATTTGCAACACCGGCTTCGCCGCATGAAAGCGCTTTTACTTCACTCACTCCGCCTTCCTTATCCACAATAAACAGCACTACTACTGTTCCGGATTTTCCTTCATCCTGTAATTCATCAATATTCCTTTCTATTTCACGTGTTACATACTTTGCCCATGCGCTGTTTCCGCCGGGGAATTCCGCATCAATTTCCACTTTTGTAAAAGGTTTATCATCTTCTACCGGAGCTTCTACTACACCTCCTTTATCTTCTACCGGCGGGGCAACAATACCTTCATCTTTAGTACCTTCTTGGTTTACTGTACCTATTTTCGTTTCTTCAAGTTTTTCCACTTCGGGTGGTTTCTCATCTTCTTTTACTTCCTCATCCTTAACCACTTTAGGTGGGGTAAACTTTGCCATCTCAACTTTTGGGGGATCCGGCGGTTTTGGAGGTGGGGGCGGGGGCGGTTCATTTTTTTGTTCCTCCTGCTTTACTTCAGCTAACTGTACTTCCTGCACCTGAACTTTGCCCTTTGAATCGTCCTTTGCAAGGCTTGCTATAAAGGAACCCAACAAAATAAGCAATGCTATGGATGCGGTGATAACCAAAGCAATGGCAAGCCGTTTATTGTACGTCTTGCGCAACTGGTAAGCGCCATAATCCTTGTTCCTTCCGTCAAATACAAGATCAAGGATGTCTGAGCTTAATATTTTGCTTACTTCCATGATAAATAGTTTTAATCATTAAGATGCAATTACGGGCTGTATTCCATAACCCGCTTTCTTATTTTATTCCATTAGCTGCCTCGGTTGCCTTTACAAGCTCATATTCAATGGGGGTAATATCCACCATTGCATAGCGCTTGATCTCACTGATGGTCATTTCATCCAGTATATCCACCGTGTTCTTGTAGGTGGCATCCTGGCTGGGCTTAATGATCATTACCAGGTCTTCAGGATTGGTGCTTTGCTTTTTTCTTATTATTTCGTTACGGATACCCGTAAAACTGGTAGCCTGAATTTTGGTAGGGTCAAGTCCCTCATAATAATAAACCTGGTCCGCTTTTCCCAGCATAATGGTAAAGGCGCCTGATTCTTTAACCTTATTCTGGTCTTCCTCTTTCTCCGTGTCTTTTGGGAGAAAGAGCTTCATGGCTGTTGGCTGTGCCATTGTAGTAGTGAAGATGAAGAACGTGATCAAAAGGAACCCAAGATCCACCATCGGGGTCATATCTACCCGGGTAGAAAACTTTTTGGCTTTTTTTACGCCCGGCCCTTTTTTATGTCCGCCACTATCTCCACCGGTATCTAAACTTGCCATAAAATTATTTTTAGCTTTTAGAAATTATTTTTTCTTGTTTTGCTGATTTTGCCTGGTTGCATACAAGGCTGTGCCCGGAGGGGCTTCCTGCGGCGCGGTAATCAGCAGAAACTTGTTCTGGTCATTTCTTTTAAATGCATTTAGGACGTTTTTGAATACGGGGTATTTGGTATCATTATCTGCTTTTATGAGCAGGTTGAGCTTACGCCCCGCATAAACGGATAATGCATCCCTCAGCCAGAAATAAAGCTCGCCACCTGTAGAATCTGAACAAGGTATGCCTTCCTGTACAACCTTTTTTTGTTCTTCAGCTTCAAGTGAAAGGAGGCTTTTTAATTTACTGAAAGGTACCCCTACACTTGGCGCATTTCTAAAGGAACTAATCTCCCTGTTAGTTAAACCAAGGTTCCTGGTAGTATTCAGGTTTTCCATTAATTGTTGCCTGAAGTCGGGATTATCCATTTGTACGAATACCCTGCCGGCTTTATCAATAGAAATGAGGAAGGCATCTTTTTCCGGCACCTGGTCTGAAGAAACCGAACTTGGTATTTTAACCTCAACAGGCTCCTCAGGTTTAAATTTGGTAGCCAGCATGAAAAAGGACAGGATCAGAAACGCCACGTCCACAAAAGGGGTCATGTCATTCTCCGTGCTTTTCTTCGGAATTTTTACACTTGGCATGTTAAAATCAGTTTATCTAAGTTAATAGATTCAAATGTTCCGTTTTTCCACAAACGCCTGCAATTCTTATTTATAAAGCGAAGCAAAGCTTTGGGAAAGGGTAAATCCTGATTCATCAATACCGTAGGTAATGGCGTCAATCTTGGTAGTAAAAATATTGTACATAATCAAAGCCACGCAAGATGTAGCAATACCCAAAGCTGTATTGTACAATGCCTCAGAAATACCAACTGCAAGGTCACCGGCTGCACCGGCACCACCTTCAGCTCCAAGGGCGGAGAACGACCTGATCATCCCCATTACCGTACCCAGCAGGGCAATAAGTGTACCCAGGGATACCAGTGTTGAAAGAAAAACCAGGTTCTTTGATAACATCGGGAGTTCAAGCGCTGTAGCTTCTTCTACTTCTTTTTGTATAGCCAGCACTTTCTGGTCAGTGCTCAATCCGGGCTCTGTAATCATTTCTTTGTAGCGGCGTAAACCAGCCTTCATTACATTGGCAACTGAACCCCTTTGCTTATCGCATTCGGCCAGTGCTGCATCAACGTTTTTATTGGCCAGGTGATACTGTACTTTACGGATAAACTCTGCAATAGAACCTTTGCCTGTAGCTTTACTGATGGTAAGGAACCTTTCAATTGAAAAGGTAACCACCATCAAAAAACAACCGATCAGCAGGGGTACGATAATACCGCCTTCATAGATCGCATTCAACGCACCTTTGGGGCCTTTATGATGTGGCCAGAAGCCACCCGCAGGATCTGGCTTTGTAAATCCATCCGGACTACCTAATATAAACCTCCAGATAAGGTACCCGGCAACAATGCAAATGATTGGTGCAAGATAGGAAATAGCGTTACTGCTTTTTTTGGGTTGAACTGATGTAGTAGCCTTAGCAGTTGCAGTTGGTTTTGTTTCAGCCATGACTTTTTAATTTTTAAATTTTAGATGATCGGTTTTTGATGCGGTTTTTGGTCACACAATTCTACAGAAAATAATTTTTAAAAAGCAAAATAGCAGTATAAAAAAATTAACAGGGACACACAAGATAGGGAATTTCCAAATAGCAAAGCTTTCCTGTGTTCAATTTTCAACCTGCTAAAACCGCTTTGCACAAGGGCTGCATTTCGCTTTCCCTGCACATCTCCTGCTGCATACAAATAACCCCACCTGTATAAATTTTATTCAAACAATACCGGTTGAATCGCTGTATTGCCTAATTTCATCAGCTAAAACCAGTTTACATGAGAATATCTGACCTGATTAAGATTGTTGCATTCATTGTTCCTTTCGTATCAATAAACCTTTCCACCCTTGTTGCACAGGAAAGAAGACCTGCAGGCCCGCCCTCCCAACAAGCCGGAACTGCAAACCAGCAGCCCCCCGGCCCACCAGCTTCAAGAACCGGCCCAAAGCCTTATAAAGAAATTATAACTGATAAGGCCAAGACAATGAAAGGCCTTTTCACTGTTCATAAAGTAGATGATAAATATTATTTTGAAATACCCGATTCGGTTATTGGCCGTGAAGTGATGGCAGTAACCCGCTTTTCAAAAGTTGCAGGTGGTGGCGGCGTTTACGGAGGTGAACTGGCTAACCAAAATGTTATCAGGTGGGAAAAAGGCCCTGATAATAAATTATTCATGAGGGTTGTAACCGTTATCAGTGTGGCCAACGATTCAACAGAGCCTATTTACAAAGCAGTACGCAACTCCAATATAGACCCCATCGGCGCTGCATTTGATGTTAAAGCATGGGGCAAAGATTCTAATGGGGTGGTTATTGATATAACAGATTTTTTTAAGGGTGATAACCAGCCTGTTTCACTTAATCCTTTTGTTAAAAGAAGGCTGAACCTCTCCGGGCTTTTATCTGACCGGTCTTACATTGAAAGCATCAGGTCTTATCCCATTAATACTGAAATTAAAACGGTAAAAACATTTTCTTCAACACCCTCATTATCTTTTGGAACAGCCATACCCTCCCCTTTTCCCTCAACCACATTGCCTGCTGCCAGTGTTGCAGGGGCCGTTACAACTGAAATCAATACTTCATTTATTATACTGCCTGAAAAGCCCATGCGCAAAAGGCTTTTTGATGCAAGGGTTGGTTTTTTTTCAGACGACTACACTGTATATAGCGATGACCAGCAAAAAGTAGAGGAATCCAGGTTTATTGTGCGCTGGAGGCTTGAACCTAAAGAGGAGGACATTGATAAATGGAAAAGGGGCGAACTGGTGGAACCCAAAAAACCCATTATTTATTACATAGACCCGGCAACCCCAAAAAAATGGAGGCCTTACCTTATACAGGGGGTTAACGACTGGCAAAAAGCTTTTGAAAAAGCCGGTTTTAAAAATGCCATCATGGGTAAAGAGTGGCCCGAAAACGACAGCAGCATGAGCCTTGAAGATGCCCGGTTTTCAGTTATACGCTATTTTGCCTCAGATATACAAAACGCATACGGCCCCAATATTCATGACCCCCGAAGCGGTGAAATACTCGAAAGCCACATTGGCTGGTACCATAATGTAATGGAGCTTTTACACAACTGGTATTTTGTACAGGCAGCAGCGGTTGACCCGGGTGCAAGAAAAATGAAATTTGATGATGAATTAATGGGCAACCTCATCCGCTTTGTATCCTCTCATGAAGTAGGCCATACCCTCGGCCTGCGGCACAATATGGGCAGCAGCAGTAAAACACCGGTTGAAAAGTTAAGGGATAAAGCATGGGTAGAAGCCAACGGGCATACCGCTTCTATTATGGATTATGCACGTTTTAATTATGTGGCGCAACCGGAAGACAACATCAGCAGGGCTGGCCTCTTTCCCCGCATTGGTGATTATGATATATGGGCAGTTGAATGGGGTTATAAACCCATTACAACAACAAAAGATGAAGAAGAAGATAAAAAAGTATTAAACAAATGGATCATTGACCGTTTTGCAGCCAACCCCCGCCTTTGGTTTGGAACTGAAATAAATCCGTATGACCCCCGCTCACAGACTGAAGACCTTGGTGACAATAGTATGAAAGCAAGTGAATATGGTATTAAAAACCTTAAACGGATCATGGCCAGCCTGCCACAATGGACAAAGGAAGAAGCAGATAATTATGAGAACCTTTCATCCATGTACACCCAGGTACGCATCCAGTTTCAGCGTTACATGAACCATGTTACAAAAAACATTGGAGGCATTTATGAAACACCTAAAAGTGTTGAACAACCAGGCGATGTATATGAGCCCACCCCAAAAGCAGTGCAAAAAGAAGCAGTGGCATTTCTGCACAAACAGTTATTTGAAACACCCACCTGGCTGCTTGACAAAAACATCCTGAATAAATTTTCAAACCCGCTTTCTGAAGAAACGGGAACAATACAAGATGGTGTGCTGGGAAGTGTATTGAATTCTTCACGCCTTGGCCGTATGCTTACTTGTTCCAACCGTTTTGAAAATACTTATACTGTTGATGAACTGTTTGCTGACCTGAAGAGAGGCATATGGAGTGAACTTGCTGCAAAAACAAAAGCTGACAATTACCGCCGCAACCTGCAGAAAAGTTATGTTGAACGCATGATTGCTTTGCTCGGCCCAGCTGCAACAATACAAAGCGGAAGTTTTACCATCAGCTTCGGCCCTGATGTAAAGAAAACAGACATCAGTTCCCTTGTAAGGGCGCATCTTACCGTATTAAGAACTGAAATGACTGCAGCCGCACCGCTCATACAGGATAACATGACCCGCTACCATTTGCAGGACCTTGCTGAAAGAATCAGGGTAGCGCTAAACCCCAGGTAGAGTAAAAACGTTTATCAGAAAAATAAAAATGCCGGGCAATCCCGGCATTTTTATTTTGCACCAAATACGCTTTACACTTTTATTAGTTGCTGCAGCTTTTGTAATATTTGTTTGCTGCAGGCAGGGTATTTTCTGGTTGCGCATGTTTTATCAACTCGCAGCTCACTTCTTCACATTCACAGTAACCTTGCTGGTAAGCCTGCTGCCATAAGAACGGTGCAACGCATCTGCAAACTGGAGCACAAGTGTATTTTTTCCGGGTTGCAGTTTTAATTCGGCTGAGGTTTGTGCATTTCCAAAATGAACATGAACAGAATCTTTTACAATGGTTTCACCGGAGGGTATTGAATCGCCGGCATTAACCAGTATATGGTGGTGGCCTGAAGCGGGTTTTATGATGCCATTGGCTGTATCAACACTCATTCCTTCAACGCCCATTTCAACTTTAAGCGGTGAGCTTACGGTTTGCCCGTCTTTTAAATTTTTAAAAAAAACTTTTGCCCCTGCAGGCACTTCAGGAAGTGGTGCAATAGAACTGGTAGTGGTTGCTGCATGGTGCATGCTGTCGTGGTTTGCCTGTGCTGCAGCAGTATCTGTTGCCGCTTTGTTTTCTGAACCGGAATTATTGCATGCGGTTAGCCCGGTAAGCGATGCAGCAAAAAGAAAAAAGATTTTACGCATAATTATTGTTTTGTGTTTTGAATTTTACGGAGGAGCAAAGTTATGGTTAAATTCATTTTTGCTGCAGCATAAACGGATTTTCAGGGAAAAAATCCTGAGCACACAGTTGCATGGGCAACCTGAAAAAAATCTCATCAGCGGCAACAGTTTAGTTTTCATTAACCGTCACATACCAAAAGCCACCATATGGACCAGCGCATCATTAACCTTTACGATGAGTACACCCACAAACCTTTAACCCGTCAGGAATTCCTGAAACGACTTGCCATGCTTACCGGCAGTACTGCCACAGCAATGGCTGTCCTGCCACTGATAGAAGTAAACTATGCCCATGCAGCCGTTACTAACCAGGATGATTTATTTACCGAAACCATAAGCTATCCGGGTGTTCCGGGCAACATGCAGGCTTATATTGCAAGGCCAAAGAAAGAAATGAAGTATGCAGCGGTTGTGGTGATTCATGAAAACCGCGGATTGAACGCACACATTGAAGATGTGGCCCGCAGGGCTGCAAAAGCAGGTTATCTTGCCATAGCCCCAAATGCATTGTCTGCTATTGGGGTTGCTGCCGCCAATGAAGATGAAGCGAGGCAGAAATTCCAGGAACTGAAACCGGAAAATAACCTGAAGAATTTTATAAATGTATTTGACTATTTAAATACCCGCAAAGATTTTAACGGCAAAACAGGTTGTGTCGGCTTTTGCTGGGGCGGTGCAATGGCCAACAGCCTTGCAGTAAATATTCCTGCGCTGAAAGCTGCAGTAGCATTTTACGGAAGGCAGGCCGCTGCCGAAGATGTGCCCAAAATAAAAGCAGCCCTTCAGTTGCACTATGGCAGTTTGGATGAAAGGGTAAATGCAGGTATTGCAGCGTACGAAGAAGCGCTGAAGAAAAACAATGTTACCTATGAAATGTACATGTATGAAGGTGCACAACATGCTTTTCATAACGATACCGCCCCTGCAAGGTATAATGAAGCTGCAGCAAAATTGGCCTGGCAGCGGTCAATTGATTTTTTCGGGAAGCATTTGAAGTAAAATTCTATAAATAAAAGACGCATTAACAGCATAGGGTTTCATTATAAGAATAACAGTCTTTGCGAATTTATTTTTGCCACAGGCCTGCTTCGGGGAATGAGGCCATTGCAGTGAATAGGAATATATGCGGGAATAAATTTCGCTTTCTGCAAAATCTTTTCCCCTGCAAAACCCGGTATAGAGGTTAGCTTATTGTGAATTAATAGTTATACCTTTTAGGAAACTTTCCGGATGCTACAACAGAAATTTTACTGCTTTCTTTTAAGTTTATCTTTAACAGCAATAAATATTGTTTGGGGACAGCAGACCAAACATGCCCTCATCTTTGGCATTGGAGATTATAAATACTGGCCCCGTATTTCAAGCAAGAATGATATCCCTTTTATTCAATCTGCATTTCTAAAACAGGGTTTCCGGACGGAGAACATTATTATCGTTACAGATTCAAATGCAACCATAACAGGGCTGCATAGTGCTTTTAAAATACTTACCGGCAATATTAAGCCGGGGGACGTCGTGGTAATTCATTTTTCTTCACATGGGGAACAGGTGGAAGATGACAATAATGATGAAGCTGATGGGCTGGATGAAGCAATTGTTTCCTACGATGCAACGCTTCCTGCAGACGTAAAAGATTTTGCAAAGGAACAGCAAAGATATTTCAGGGATGACCAGTTTGGTAATTACATCAATCAATTGCGCAGTAAACTGGGTAAAAACGGAGATGTGGTTGTTTTCATTGATGCCTGCCACTCAGGCAGTGGTACCCGCGGTACCCGGAAAGTGCGGGGCGGGGCGCCTCCGTTAATATCACGTAATTTCAAAGCCCCGGGTAAGGAAACAGTTAAACCAGTAAATGTATTCCTGGAAGGTAATTCTGCGGAAGAAGATGAGCAAAACCTGGCTACTTATGTAGTAATATCAGCAGCGAGGGCAGAGGAGTTGAATACTGAGACCGATAATAACGGCACGGATATGGGATCACTAAGTTATGCCATCAGTAAAGTATTTGAAACACTTGCACCGGGAACTACGTATCGCTCACTATTTTCAGGCATTCTTTCGGTTATGAATGACATTGTTCCGCAACAACACCCGGTGCTGGAAGGTAATGGACTGGACAGAGAGCTTTTTGGCGGAAAGTTTGTTGAACAAAAACCCTTTGTGGAAATTGAAGCTGTAAATAAAAACTTATTAACGCTAAAAGGCGGATTGTTGATGGGCCTTGACAGTGGTGCCAAAGTAGCTTTATATCCCGCAGGAACCAATGATCCGGGCGCAGCAGTTCCGCTTGCATCTGGAATTATATCTGCTGCTAAGCCATTTAGCGCTTCTGTTGTTTTAGATAAAAATCCCGGGCTGTTGCAGCCTTCTGCCGGCTGGGTCTTTATTACTGAACCGGCCTATAGGATCAAACCCCTTGTTATAGGAATAGGTTCAGCAAATGCCAAAAACAAAGCTTTTGATTTTTCTGCAAGCGAAGAAGCAGGCATAAGAAGTATCCTGAAAGAAATTCCACTGGTACAAACCAGGGGCAACCCGGAACTATTGCTTATAAAAGGACCTGAAAAAGATTCATTGAAACTTGCAGCCAATGGTTACCTCTTCAGTATGGTAGATAGAGGGAACAAAAAAGATTTACAGGAACAGATCAGGCGTTATGCACAATATAAATTTTTAGAAAAGCTGCAAATAACAGATCCCTCCTGTAAGGTTGATGTAAAATTGGTTCCGATAATTGACGGGAAGGCGGATAAATCAAAAATCAACCAAAAGATAGTGAATGGAATCTATGAGTTTAATGTGAACGACTCACTTGTTATTTGGGTGAAAAACAAAGGGGACAAAACAGTTTACCTGAACATCCTCGATATTCAACCTGACGGGATCATTAACCCCCTTTTGCCAAATACAGGATTAAAGCCACCCATTTATCCCGGTGACCTGAAAGTGCTGCCCGGACAGGAAATATTATTTCAAAACTATATTATTCAGATAGCGCCGCCCACAGGTATGGAAACATTTAAAATATTTGTTTCTGAAACAGAAATAAACCTTGAAGGTATTGCTGCGGGGGCAGGCACAATGTCAAGAGGTAATTTTACAGTTCTTGAAACCCTGGTAAACAACTCATACCAGGTTGCAACAAGAGGTGCAAAAATGGAGAACATAACTAAAACAGACGGGAGTACTTATAATCTCTTATTCAGAATTAAACCGGCTAAAAAATAAATAACCGCACACATAACGTATTTCTCAGAGTCGCTGATTTTTTGACAGGTTACAATATTTACCTGCCGGTAATAATTTTATAAAGAGGATTTTGCCGGCAAACGTTCTCAGGTATATACGGCTTCTGGCAATAGGTGCGTTTTGCTTTATATGTTGTTTCGTTTTTTGTATCCTGCAAAACCTGCTCCCAGGAAACATTAATTTTTGCCCTGCTTAAATAGTTTTCCAGCGATGTGATGAAAAAATGAGAAAAGAACCCGCCATAATTATTATTACCGGAAGCCCTCTGACCGCTTTCGGCGGCAGTAGCCAATATAGAAACCGGGGTTTTGCTCAGTAAAAGCGTCCTGACGTTATTTTCGTACCACTCTATTTTTGAACTTCTCATTAACGCCGGTTTGTTGCCGATAATATTTGTTGATAAGATATCGTCATTACAGCAATCACTCAGCACAAGGTTAAGCCGGGCCCCTTTCTTTTTTATGGATTGAAAAATGTCTTCAATGTTCAGCGAATGGGCTAAAACATCCTGCCTGTCTTTATGAAAAGTCTTCAGTTTTATATTAGGGAAAAGGCGGTTTTCTTTTGCAGCCCTGTACCCATGCCCCGTATAATAAAATATGACAATATCATTGGGTGAAGGCCTGAGGTTGTTAATTGATTCCTGAACATTCTTTTTACTTAATTCTTTACCGGATATGGTTTTTGTAACAAAATTTTTTGTGCCCAGATACTTTCGCAAACTATCAAATATTTTAACTGTCCTGATCATGTCTTTATTGCAGGAAGGGCCTACTTCAGGGTCTTCAATATCAGCCACCACTAACAGGTGAATTTTGATCTTCTTTTCAGCAAGAGAAAAACCCCTGGTCCTTGGCGCAAAAAGGCTAACATATAAATCCTCATCCTTATTGAAGAACTGCGAAACGAATGCTTTATTCAGGGCCGTGTCTTCCATCAGCCGGGCCGTAAAAAAAGTTCCCGGCAACACATCCGGGCTATTGCCTGACAGGCCAATTCCTTCCGGTTCAAAAAAACCGGTGGACTGGTTAATCCTGAATATAAAAAAATGAAGTGGCAGCTTAATGGTACTGTCGCCCCTGATGATCTTTGAATTCAATGCCTTAATAACCAAAGTGCAGGTATCCTCGTTTCCTTCCTTGTCAATAAGAAATTCTTCCGCAGTAACCATTTCTGCAATTACATCCCGGTTTGTTACAGGATCACTATATTTAATCCTTGCCAGACCACTGCCGTTATTGTTTGCAAGGAGAAAAGACTGGCAGGTGATTGAATCGTTTGCAATATTAAAATTATATTGTAAATGATAAACGGATTGTGAACTTGATGATTGATACATCATCAGCAGAAACAAAATAATGATAAGATTTTTTGAGACCATAACTCCGTTAGTTTTCCGGTTAAAGCTACATTTTATTGCCAATTATCCGTATCCGTATTACTCAGTTAAATAATAAACCTGACACTTTGCTCAACGGGTTTTCTTTATGTTCCTGCCTGAGGGTGGTTTTACAACTTTCCTTCATACCTTCCCTTCATGCAAAGCAACATTCTCCTTTACGGTGCCAATGGTTATACCGGGGAACTGATTGCCCGTTATGCAGGTGAATACCATTTGCAACCTGTTCTTGCGGGCCGCAATAAAGAAGCAGTTGGGCAACTGGCACAACGGTTAAATCTCCCTTATCGCATTATTAACCTTGATGATAATGTAACCCTTAAAAAAGCACTGGCAGATGTAAAAGTGGTTATTCATGCAGCTGGGCCATTTAAAAATACAGCTAAGCAAATGATAGAGGCTTGTCTTGAAACCGGCACACATTATACTGATATCAATGGCGACATTTCAGTTTTTGAAATTATAAAAAGCTATGATGCCGCAGCAAAAAATGCAGGCATTATGCTGATGCCCGGAACGGGGTTTGATGTGGTGCCCACAGATTGCATGGCACTTTTTTTAAAAAATAAATTGCCTGATGCCACCCACCTGAAAATTGCATTTGCATCACCCGGAGGAAATGTATCGCATGGCACGGCCATAACCATGGCAGGCAAATTGGGTGAAGGAGGAATGGTGAGGGAAAACGGCCAGATTTTAAAAAAGCCCCTCGGGCATAAAGGCATGTGGGTTGATTTTCTTACACCTGACGGGGAAAAGAAACTTTTTGTAATGACAATACCCTGGGGAGATATTTCAACTGCTTATCATACTACAGGTATCCCCAATACTGAAACCTACACCGGAATGAAACCTGCTGTTTACAGGATGCTGAAATTCCAGTTTATGTTTAACTGGTTACTCAGAACATCCTGGTTACGCAATTTTGTAATAAAGAAAATCAATCAGCGGCCTGCCGGGCCGGAGGATGATATAAGGGAAAAAACAAAAAGTTTGATATGGGCCGAAGCGAACAATAAAAAAGGAGAAAGGGTAAGTGCACGTATGTATGCACCCGATGGTTATACAATTACCGCCGTCAGCAGTCTTTTAATAGCAAGAAAAATAGTAATGGGGGAATTTAAACCCGGTTACCAGACTCCTGCCGGTGTTTATGGCGAAAACCTCGTAATGGAAATACCGGGTGTACACAGGGAAATACAGGGTTGAACAAACTTTTACCGGTATATATGGCCATAGCAGGAAATTACTTATCTTCATTGCCAATTATTTACCAATACTGTTACCATGAACAAAAAGACCCAGGGTACTGTAAAGTTTTACAACACAGAAAAAGGATATGGATTCATTAAACACGATGATTCCAATGCCGAAACATTTGTACACTCAAGCGGCTTAATTGACCAGATAAAGCAGGGCGACAAAGTGGAGTTTGAGCTTATTGAGGGTAAAAAAGGAATGAATGCCGTGAATGTTAAGAAAACTGGTTAGGCAAACCAGAAACAAAAATTTTTCATGGCTGTTCACAGCAGAACAGCCATTTTTTATTTTATACTGCCGTAAGTTTTGTAATCTCCGACCCGTTGAATATTCTTGCCAGGCTGTTGTCGCGGTTCTTTCTCCATACCTCGGCATTGGGGCCTGTAACAATGCGCCAAAAATTTTTTGACTTCAGGTCGTTATAATCCGCTGATTTTATAAATATCCCAACCATTGAATTTCGTGTTTTAAAATCAATTTTTACCGAGCCTTTATCTATACGCCCCTGTTCAACGAATTTTTCTATCTGTTCATTTGTCATAGAGAAAATTTTCCGAAAGGTAAGCTTTTAATGCGAGTGCATGTAAATTTTAAAATCAACAGGAGCTACACCTGCAGAAATAAATCAATAAAATGAGTTCTTCATTGCAGCAGATAATTTTGAACCATCCCATGTTCCCGGCACAATAATTCTCCTGATGGTGTAAAGGGGTTCTTCTCCGTCTCTTTTGGTTGATAACTGGAAAGCCGCAATAAAGCCTCTTTTCTTTAATTCAGGAATGGCCTGCGGGTTCCATAAACCAAATGGGTAAGCAAAATATTTTACAGGTTTGCCGGTAATGGCCTGCAATTGTTTTGTTGGCTTTTCAATTTGCAACACCCAGTCTTCATTTTTGTATTGCTTTACATTGTGGTGGTCCCATGTATGTGAACCAATGGTATGCCCGGCATCAGCAAGGTCTTTCACTTGTTCCTTGCTTATATAGTTTGGCCTGCCCAGTGAAACTGTCATGATAAAGAATGCGCCTTTAAAACCATATTTATTCATTTCAGGCAATGCCACCGTATACTGGTCCAGGTCGGTATCATCAAAAGTAAGCATCACAGATTTTTCCGGCAACGGCATTCCTTTGGTAAGATATTCCTGCAATTCATCAGGTAATATGGTATGGTATCCACTGTCGGCAAGCATTTTCATTTGTGCTGCAAAAACAGCCGGGGGCACAATATAAGTTCTTGCCACTTTGGAATCAGTGGGCCGCCAATCCCTTACCTGGTGGTAACATAGTATGGGCACTTGCTTCATAGAGAGTATTGCAGCTGCATCATTAATCTTTGCGGGGTTTACAGGGGCAGGTTTAATGCTTTCAATACCTGCTGATTTATTTACAGCATTTTCAGCTTTTAAATTGATTTCATTGCCGCAGCCGCATAATATAAAAACAAGCAAGGCAGCATTGCAGCAATTCAGGCAATAATGCAGGGATGTTTGTATTTTCATAAGGATATTGATTTATTTTACTGAGAAATATACTGCTCATCATAATCAGCAGATATTACAAACTCAAGGCAAAAAAACATTCAAACCGGGCCGCTCAAACAAAAAGTATTAAACGAAAAAAAAGGGTTGAATAATATGGTATAAACCAATAAAATTACCCACAACAACCCCCGAAAACAGCCCGCATTGAACAAGTCCTCCGAAACATTGTAAACGATAGCCAAAGAGCACATTACAAATGAAAATGCAAACTGATTTTTCCCGGTCGCCCTGTTTTCTTTCCTTTGCATCCCCACTGGCTATGATGAAGGATTATTACAGCATACTGGAAATAAAACCCACCGCTACCCCGCAGGAAATCAGGAAATCATTCAGGCGGCTGGCCCTGAAATACCATCCTGATAAAAATCCGGATGATAAATATGCTGAAGCGGGTTTTAAGGAAATTGCGGAGGCTTATGAAATATTGTCTGATGCACTGCAAAGGGAGGAATACAACTATAAGCGTTGGTATTACCGCAGTATCGGCAAAGATTTTACTTACCAGCCCGTTACTGCAAACGGCATATTGAATGAATGTAACAAGCTCAGCGCTTATGTTGGCGACCATGATATTTTCAGGATTGAATATGATGCCTTGAGCCACCACATCCGCAACCTGCTCAGTGAAACCAATACCGGCATCCTGCAGCAGTTTAATGATACTGAAGTGAACCGGCAGGTTGTTGATGCCATCATCAAATCATGCAAACCACTGCCCTGGTCTTATATGGGGCCTGTTGCAGTTCTACTGCATAAAATTGCGGGAACAGATGATGTGATGCTGAAAAAAATCAGTGATTATCTGAAACATAAAAAGCTCAGCGGTTACTGGGAAAAGTATAAAGGGCTGGCGGCCGTAATCATAGTTACAGCGATTTGCCTTATTATTTATAAAAGCAGGTAATTCCCTGTGGTTTCGGACAATTTGAAGACCTGGCAGGTCTTGCGGGAGGGAATAACACTAAACTCATAACTGATTACGTTTGTGCTTTACCAATTTTTAATGGAACTCAATTACATTATACTGGCACATAAAAACCCGGCACAGGTTAAAAGACTGGCGGAAGCCATCAGTGATGACAGGGTGAATATTTACCTGCACGTTGACAAAAACGCCGACATTACGCCATTCAAAACTGAACTGGCAAATTATAAACGGGTCACCATACTGCCTGATGAATTACGTGTGGCATGTGTTTGGGGCGGGCCGGGCATCGTCAGGGCCACAGCAAACCTTATCAAAGCTGTGGTGCAGGATAAACGAACGGGATATGTTATCCTGATGAGCGGGCAGGATTACCCCACAAGAACAAAAACTTATATCCGCAATTTTTTTGAGCAGCACAACGGAACCAATTTTATACATGGTGAAAAACTGCCAGCCAGTTTCTGGCCGGGCGGCGGGATGAATAAAATAAATCTTTATACCTTCTTCCTTTCACAGAAAAGGGAGGATTACATCTCATTATCCCCTCTCTTCTCCCGTACATTTTTTACAAAGCACAACATCAGCAGCTTGCTGAAGTTTCTGAGGAGGAAGCCTTCAAATATTTTTAAATGCAGGTTATTGTTTAAGAAAAGAAAGTATCCATCTTATATCGAACCTTATGGCGGCAGCCAGTGGTGGGCGTTACCAGTGGAAACAGTTGCAATGATTGACCGGTTTCTTGATGAACATCCCGGTTATTACGATTTTCATAAAAATACTTTTGCGCCGGATGAAATATTTTTTCACTCCATCGTATTCAGCAACATTCATAAACTTCAGAACAATAAAGTAGCCGACACCATCACTTATGTGGACTGGTCTGTTCCCAACTCTACTTCTCCAAGAACGTTTACTGCTCAAAACCTGCCGGCATTGCAGCAATCCCACCGCATTTATGCAAGGAAATTTGATACAGATGTGGATGCATTGATACTTGACCTGGTAGATGAGAAGATGCTGAACACAAAATAAACATAGGTTTGTTTTAATTTTTTACCACATAGATTCTGCGCTAAGAACCAAGTGAACATAGGCACACAGATTTTAGCTAAACGAAATGCCATCTTTATATCTTCCTCTGTGCCTAACATCGTACATTTGAGCAAGCATTAAAAAAATGAAGAACAACTTATTCATCGCCCTGGAAGGAATTGACGGAAGCGGAAAAAGCACACAGGTAAAATTATTGGCTGAAAAACTTATGGCCTCCGGGCACAAGGTATATACCACTTTTGAACCCACTGACAGCACCATCGGTTCTTTTATACGCACCATATTAAGAGGAAACAACAAAGCAGACCACCGCACCATTGCAGCGCTGTTTGCAGCCGACCGCCTTGACCATGTACTGAACGAAGAGAACGGCATACTTAAAAAACTGAAAGAAGGATATACCGTTGTTACCGACAGGTATTATTTTTCTTCTTATGCCTATCACGGCACACATGCGGATATGGACTGGGTAATCAGCATCAATGCCATGGCTGCTGAAGCCCTGAGACCGGACATAAATATTTTTATTGATGTACCGCCTGAAACCGCCATGCAGCGCATCAATAACAACCGGAACAAAACCGAACTCTTTGAAACAACTGAAAACCTGCACAACACAAGAAGCAAATACCTTGAGGCCTTTGAAAAATTAAAACACGAAGAAAACATTGCCATCATAAACGGAAACCGTTCTGAAGAGTCAATTGCAAAAGACATCTGGCAGGAAGTTGAAAAACTAACAGCACTTTATTCCGCAGGCGCTTCAAAACAGATTTAGGGAATGTTGCCGGTGTACAGGGATAGTTTATTTTCCTGTTTCCGGCATCAGTACAGCAGTAAATTGGTTTTTACCGGCCAATATTATCCTGGCGGCATCCTGAACATCTTTTGGCGTAAGCCGGTTCAGGTAATTTTCAAAATCAAGAAAATACTCCGGGTTGCTGCCCTGCATCTTTATATCCTGCAATACCCTCACCCATGTTTCATTTTTTTTCAGGTCGGTTTTGTACTGTTCGCTGAGCTGTTTTTTTACTTTGTTCAGGTAACTGCTGTCGGGGCCTTTTTGTACCATATCGTCAAATTCTTTCTTAACAGCTTTTAATAAAGTATCTGCTTTTTCAGGGCCACATGGCAACTGCAATACAAAACTGTAATTGCTGTAAGGTATTTTTTCCAGCGATGCAAAAGTTCCGCCGCCGTATATGCCCTGTATCTTCTCCCTCAGCTCTTCAATAATGCGGATGTTGAGTATCTCACTCATTACCTGTGTTTTCAAATCAAAGTCCTCACTGTAGGGTACTTCGCCGTTGTAAAAAGCAAGGATAAGGCTCTGCTGTTCTTTTCCCTTATTTACTTTCAATACCTTTTTACCATTTACTGGCCGCACTTTGTTATCAGTATAATTAAATTTCTTTCCTGCGGCAGGCAGCCCGGCAATATATTTTTCTATCAAAGGCATAATCTGCCTTTCTTTAAAACTTCCCGCAAAAACAAAATGCATCCCGCCGGCGTCTCCAAACCGTTCTTTATAAATAGCAAGGGACCTGTCCAGTTTTATCTTATCATAGTATTCACTTTTAGGAACAAACACAGGAGCCAGCGGGTTATTGTTGTACATAACCTGGTACATCGTATCAAAAAAAGCAGCCCTGGGATTGGATTTTATCATGGCAAACTGCAATTTGTTGCGCTGCACGAAAGATTTAAACAGGGCAGTATCCTTTCGCGGCTGTGTAAAATACAGCCAGCTTAACTGGAACAATGTTTCAATCTCTTTTACTGTACTGCTTCCATTTATTCCTTCTGAAGTTGCAGTAAACACAGGCGCAACAGAAACCGGTTTACCGGCAAGCGCTTTCCTCAAATCAACGGGTGAAAAATCCCCCACACCCATTGCAGTTACAATCTGCGTGGCATACTCTGCATTGTATTTATCTGTAAGACCATAATTGTTCTTGCCGCCTGCACGTGATGCACCCATCAATACCTGGTCGGTTTTATAGTCGGTAATTTTAAGACTTACCGTTACACCATTGCTTAATTTCAGTTCAGTTGTGCCAAGTGTTTTATTTTCTGTCCTTGAAATAACTTTACCGCCTTTAGGTTCTTTTTTCAGCAAGGTTGCGGCAACTGCTCTTTCTTCGTAAGGTTTTATATCAGATTTTTCTTTTGCGTCTATTGCAGCGATTATATCTTTTCCTTCAGGCAATTTTTCATTTGCTTTTGGCTCCGGCCCGGTAACATATACAAAACGGTTTTTATCATCCTTAAACTTGTTTGCAACAGCATTCACCTCTTCAGGTGTTATACCCGGCAGCAGTGCTTTTACATATTCAAACTCTTTCTCAATACCCGGTGCCGGTTCATTTTCGAGGAAAACCCTGATGTATTCCTCAGCATAATTCTCAGATTCGGTTTTGTCCCTGTTGTTGTAATTTTTTTCATAACTGGCCAGTGCATTTTTCTTTGCCCTCTCCAGTTCAGCCGCTGTAAAACCATAGCGTTTTACCCTTTCCGTTTCTTCAACCAGTGCAATGAGCGCTTTATTTACATCGCCGCTGCCCACAAAACCAAAAACCCCGAATGCATCATATCCTCTTGTAAAAGATCCGAAACCTGCAGAACCGGAAAGAAAAGGCGGGTTCTCTTTTTGGGTAAGTTCCTGCAAACGCTGGTTGATTAAAGAAGTAAACATCTGTTCAACAAGGTCGTTCCTGTAATCAGATAAAGTAAGTGAAGAGCTTTTTTTGAAAAACGGATAATTGATTGAAATGATGTAATTGGTTGCTTCTTTATCAGTAACTACCATGGCATCGCTGCTTTTGTAAGGCACAACATCAGCGTTTTCCCTTGGTCTCGGGCTGGCGGGATTGGTTAATGATGAAAAATGTTTGCGAACCATTTCCTCTGCTGTGGCAGCTTCAATATCGCCCACTACTATAACTGCCATCAGGTCCGGCCTGTACCAGTCGTGGTAATAGTGGCGTATGGCATCATGCGGAAAACTTTTAATGATGCTGTCAATGCCAATGGGCAGGCGCTTTGCATATTTTGAACCTTCCAGCAGTTTGGGATAAATTTTCCTGAACATCCTCTCATTGGCGCCTTTGCCAAGCCGGCTTTCCTCCAGTATAATGGCCCTTTCGTTATCTATATCTTCAGAGAGATAGGTTACATTATGCGCCCAGTCCTCCAGCACCTGAAAGCCTTTTTCAAGGTTACCGGGCTTATCAGTGGGAATAGGGAGTATGTAAACCGTTTCATCAAAACTGGTGTAGGCATTAAGGTCGTTCCCAAAACCAACACCTATTTCCTGTAAAAAGGAAACAATATCATTCTTTTTGAAATTTTTTGTGCCGTTAAACGCCATGTGCTCTGCCATGTGTGCAAGCCCCTGCTGGTCATCATCTTCATTAATAGAACCTGCATTTATAACAAGTCTGAGTTCAACCTTCTGTTCTGGTTTCTTATTGCTGCGTATGTAATAAGTGAGGCCGTTTTCAAGCCTGCCGGCTTTAACTTTGGGGTCAGATGGTAAAGTTTCTTTTAAACCGTGCTGGCTGTAAGAAACGGATAATACAAAGAGGGAGGTAAACAGCAATATCCACCTTACGGAATGGCGCAACATATTCAGCATACTGTGAAATTTTTCAATGGCAAAAATAACAAGAGAAAAAGTAAAGGTTCTTTCCGTTTGTAAAAAAGAAAAATGAATATTATTACGGCAAGACCATTGCTTTGAATAACCGGCAGGAAAAACATTATTACGGGGGAGGAATTGATAATAGCCGGTATAACTATTATTTAACGAAGCAGAGATTCGTTTTCCTACTTTACTTTCTTCAGCAGCAGAATATACCCGCAGAGGTTTTTCTTTTGTTTGCTGTTAACCTGCAAGGGTTTTATCATGTGGTATTCAGAAAACCTGGGTATATATGAGTAAGTAATGATATTACCATCCACATCACCCCATCTTTTTTTCTGGTAAACCACCTGTCTTTCATCGTAATCGTACATCCTCACTTCGTAGGTGTTGGAATTGATATCACCGATAAATACAACCTGGTACCACGTGCCCTGGTTCATGGGGACAATGATGGGCATTTCATATTCGCTCTCCATGGCTATGGTGGCTTCACGCAAAACCATGAAACCCGCCTGGGCAAAATGAGCTTTAAGGCTGTCTGATTGTTTTTTAATGAGAAAATTTTCACAAGGGCCCACCCTGATAACATCATCCTGTCCCCATGCTGAAAAGCTGAAGAATGAAAGAAAAATCAATGAAGGGAGCAGGTTGAGGGTTTTGCGCATAGAATGTAGTCTTTTATAGGATGAAACGGACTGCTATTTTAATCAAATTTATTTGCCCATGCAAGTTAATTTTATTGCATAGGGGTTTCCTCTAAGCCCTACGTTTAACACCAATAAAACGTTGCTTACTGGCCTAAATTATCCTTGTGGAAATAGATGGTGTTGGCCTGTTGTGAAGGAGTGAGAGCCAGTTCGTTAATGCAAACATGTTCGGGCAGGACGGTGCAGAAAAAAACCACTTCAGCAATGTCGCCCGCCGTAAGGGGTTTATAGCCTTCGTAAATAGCAGTGGCTTTGGCGGTATCACCTTTGAACCTGACCAGGGAAAATTCAGTTTCGGCAGCGCCGGGATGTATGGCTGTAACCTTAATGCCATGCCGCAATAAATCAATCCGCATACTCTGGCTGATGGCATCAACTGCAAATTTTGATGCACAGTAAACATTTCCTTTTTCATACACTTCTTTCCCGGCTATTGAACCCATATTTATGATGTGCCCTTTACTGCCTGAAGATGCATCTTTCTTTATCATCAGCGGAATAACAGCTTTACTTACATACAGCAGGCCTTTTACATTGGTATCAATCATGGTATCCCAGTCATCCAGGTCAGCTTCATCAAAATAATCCCTTCCGGCTGCAAGCCCTGCATTGTTTACAAGTATATCTATTGGCCGCCATTCTGCCGGTAAATTTTTAATTGCCTGAAATACTTCTTTGCGGTTCTGTACATCAAATTCAAGCGGCAATACTTTTACATTGTATTTCTGCTGCAGTTCCTGCTGCAATTGCTGCAGCCGTTCTTTTCTCCTGCCGGTAATAATAACAGGGCACCCTGCAGCGGCATATTTTTCTGCAATGGCTTTTCCAAAACCTGCCGTGGCGCCAGTAACAAATACGAGTTTATTCATGCCGGCAAAAATAGTGACTAATAATGATTGAAAATTTAAATGCGGGGAAACGTATTTTCTGAATCCTGGTATTTATTGAGAGAGAAGTTTTTATAAATAACGTTGTCTTGTTGGTGCAGGTTTTTTATAAGATGAACCGGTAGCTTTAGCGTATTAATGTTGAACTGCCTTTTTTAAAGACAATCTTTCCTGTAAAATCAGTTCCCCTTACATACCAGACAAACGTATCGCTTCCCTGCTCACTGCCATTAATGCGCCCGTCCCATCCCCCGCCCTGCTCAGCATTTGTGCTGAACACCATTACGCCCCACCTGTTGTAAACACGGAAGTATTCAATATTTGTTATACCAACAGGTATGGGTCTTAATACATCATTTAAACCATCTCCGTTGGGTGTAAAGGCGGTTGGAACGAAAATATCAGGTGCGGTTTTAAATACCCTTACATTAATGGTATCATAGGCAAAACATCCTTCTTCTGTACTCACCTTTACAATGTAACTTATATCATCGCTTAAATTGGCCACCGGGTTGCTGATAAAATTCCTGTTCAATCCTGCAGGCGGTGACCATACATACGAACTGCCACCTGAGGCGTTAAGCTGCAGTGGCTGGCCAACCACAATTGCTGTATCCCTGCCGGCAAAAGCCGGGACAGGTGGCACAACCCTTACCAGCACGTTGGCAAGAGAAGGTTTGGGGCAACCGGCATTATCTGTTACTGCCACACGATAAGAAGTAGTGACAAGGGGAAACGCTGAAGGACCGGGTACAACATTGCTGCTTAACGATGATGATGGCGTCCAGCGGTAATCAATACCTCCAGAAGCAAAAAGAATAGCCGTATCGCCAAAGCATATAACAGTATCATTACTCACCCTTATTGCCGGATAGGGCACTGTTCTTATTGTAATGTCATCGCTTGCCTGGCATTTACCTATGTTGGCAACCACGTTATATGTGGTCTTTCCGTCTGCCGGTTTTGCAACCGGATTTTTAATACCAGGATTGTTTAATGTATTTACAGGCGACCAGCGGTAACTCAATGCATCACTGAACGGATTTAGCCTGACCGTATCCGTTAAACAGATGGTGGTATCGGGCCCTGCATCAAGTGTTACAAATTGTTTTACATCCACAAAAACTGAATCCACGTTGCTGCATCCCGGAGCAGCAGTAAGGGTTACATAATATTTTGACGGCACATCAGGACTTACGAGC
This sequence comes from Chitinophagaceae bacterium, assembly GCA_033763355.1. Lineage (GTDB taxonomy): Bacteria > Bacteroidota > Bacteroidia > Chitinophagales > Chitinophagaceae > JANRKT01. The sequence goes on from JANRKT010000251.1 coordinate 43,284, forward strand.
GGGGCCGGTGAGCTGACATCGCTGATATTGTAAACCGGCGACCATGCAAAAGATCCTATCCCCACCGCACTCAGTTGTAATGTATCTATTGAACATATAAGCGTATCGTTGGTAACCTGCAATGTGGGTTTATCCAGTATCTGTACCGGCTGGTCAACAGTATCAATACATCCCTTGCTGCTTGATACAATCAAACGTGCAGGATATGTGCCGCTGTTGGGATAAGTATAAACAGGGTCCCTTAAAACAGATGTGTCGGGGTTTGTTTGCGGATAACCAAAACTCCAGCGCCATTTATTTACAACTCCATAACGGGTTGTTGTATTGTCAATAAACCGCATAGGCACCCCTTTGCATGTGGCAAGAAAAGTAAATGCAGGAAAGAAGCCCGGGTAAACTTTGGCAATGCTGAATGCGGTGTCTGAACATTCCTGTCCCCGGTTGGTAATGAGCATTACTTTAAATGTGCCTGTATCAGGAAAAACAAAAGTGGGCCGCTCCTGGTTGGATGTATCGGTGTTTATACCCTGCAAACCAAAATCCCAGAAATATGTTCTTATCAACGGGCTGTTGCTGCGGTTAAAAAAAGTAAGGTTAAAGCCATCACAGGTAATGTATTCCGGTTGAAGGTCTGCAGCAGCTATTGTACACGGGGCAACTTTAATGTGCAGGTCTTTCCGGTGGATATTAATAACCTGGCCCAGTCTTTTTTCCATTACGGCTACTGTAATAACATAAATGCCGGATGCAGGCGCTGTGCCGCTGATAATTCCGGTTGAAGGGTTCAAACTCACATTGGCACCCATTGGAGAAAAAGCGCTGAAACCAAATGCATGTGACAGGGACGGATAAGGCGGCGGGCCTGCAACAGAAGGTTGGGCATTGGCCTGGCTCGGGCCTTCGTATGGTTCTGCAAACACATACGTCAGTTCATCTCCATCTGCATCAGTTGCACTGAAATTGTAAATGAACCCGTTGTTTTCGCAAATTATAACGGTATCGTTGGTGTTGAACCTGGCGCTGCTGTTTTGAGGGGCATTGGCAAGAACGGATATGCCGGGTATGGTTGCAGTATAAGTTGCGCCTGCTGTACCGGAATTAATAACGTTTGTAATGTTATCAATCCTGCAGCACCGCTGGTAAGCAATGGTGTAACCCTGCAGTGAAGCAGGTAATTCCACCTCTTCTATGTACACACCTATCTGGTAACAAACAATAGGTGCATTGCTGATACAAGGTCCCGGGCTGGCCAATTGGATGACATCTGTTCTGTCAAGGTTAACACCCAGGTTTAAAAAGGGTTGCGGAAAACCATTTTGATAAATAGTTATGGCCGCCCTGCCATCAAGCTGTGCACC
>JANRKT010000252.1:0-8893 GCA_033763355.1 Chitinophagaceae bacterium
ACAATTGAAATCAACAGCTTATATATCCCCTTAAATTATTGCTTACAAATGTTTCATTTACATAGCACCCCGGGTTTTGCTGTGGAAATGAGTGGTTTAATATAGACTCCCCTCTCATCTTTTCCCTTTACTGCGTATAAAACAATCCTTAACATTTGCAAACACAATCATTAAAGCGGCTTTTCGTTTATGTAAAGGCTAAATCTATTCCCGTAAAAAACAATTATTTAAATCAAATACCATGAAAACAATCCTTAAAGCCTCTTTGATCCTTGCAGCAGTTTCTTACCTGAATTTTGGCTGTAAGAAAGATGACAATGGCGGAAACAATACTTCAGAGCAGAAAACAGTTGAACTGAGCAGCGCCAATACCACTTCAGAATCACTTTATGACGATGTATTCAGCGAAGTATTACAGGTAAACGACCAGAGCGGGTTAAACGGTCCTTCAGGAACCGAACAAATCTTTGGATGTGCAACAGTAACAGTTAACCCGCAGGATGCGGGGGTATTTCCCAAAACAGTTACCATTGATTACGGCACTTCAGGATGTACCGTTTTAGGAATAACAAGAAAAGGAAAGATCATTTATACCATTACCGGTAAATTCCGCAACAGCGGGTCAACACTGAGTGTGACTTTTGAAAATTACAGCGTAAACAACCACAAGCTGGAAGGCACATACAGCATTACCAACAGCACATCAGGCAATACACCCAGCATAACCACCCAGGTTACCAATGGCAAGCTCACTTATCCTGATGGCAAATACTATACCTACAGCGGCACACGTACATGGCTCCAGTCTGCAGGGGTTGGCACCACATCAATACTTGATGATGAGTTTACCATTACCGGCAGCAGCAATGTGGCTTCATCAGAAGGCAATACGCTTACTGCAACAATTAAAACAGGGTTGCTGAGAAAGATGACCTGCCTGAATGTGGTTTCAGGAACTGTTGAAGTGGTTTACAACAACATACCCGGCCTGCTTGACTTTGGAACAGGCGAATGTGATAAAAATGCAACTGTAAAAGTGGCCAACAAAACTTACGACATAACACTGCCATAAAGCATAACAACTGATTTTAAAAACAAACCGGGAAGCGTAAAACTTTCCGGTTTTTTTATTATCCGGGCCCGGCCTTTAAACTTTGTTATATCAGGCGGGTCTTTAAGACCGTATGGCTTTTTAAATTTTAAGCCCTGCATTAATTTTCAGCAATCTTTGGCAAAAAATTTGTCACCTGTTAAAACTAAATGGTATTCTTATGAAAAAAAAGATCATTGCTTTAGGGTTATCCGCTTTCCTGTTCTGCGGTTTCACCTCAAACGCACAAAAATCATCCGCTATGCTCCGGGCCGGCTTTAACCTGGCCAATGTAAGCATCAATTCAGACGGAAGTATTGATGATGCAAAGATGCTTCCCAGTTTTCATGTGGGATTAATCGGCGATCTCCCCATAACCGGATTCTTCTCTGTTCAAACCGGTTTATTGTTTAGCGGCAAAGGCACAAAAACACAATTCGGCAATACAACTGACGCCAATTACTACAGGGCAAAAACCAATCCCTTTTATATTGAGTTGCCTGTAAATGCTGTTGTCAAGCTACCGCTTGATGATGACTCCAAATTCTTTTTCGGCGCCGGGCCTTATGCAGCAATGGGCATTGGCGGAAAAAACAAAGCTGAGGGAAAAATCTTCGGCGTGGCATTTGAATCAAAAGAAAATATCAAATGGTCAAACGACGACCCCACAACTTCGGGTGAAGAAGGCGCAGGCCTTGGCATCATGCGCCGTTTTGATTATGGCCTGAACGGAACAGCGGGGATTGAAGGCAGATCAGTTGTGTTTTCTGTAAACTACGGGTTCGGACTTGCCAAACTTCAATCTGGCACTGACAACAATGCGGACAACAATAACAAGCACCGGATATTGAGTGTAGCACTCGGATTTAAATTATAATAATCATACCAGCATTAATTAAAAGCCCCTGTAACAAGGGGCTTTTTTATTTTACCAGGTGGCACAAAAAAAATTATACTGCTCAGCGTGGATTAGCAAAGAAAATGTTAACTGAAAAAAATTCCCTTGTTTACGGTAGATGATAAAATGGCTGCTGCATGAATATTTGCAAACTGATTGACCATTAAACTTTATCCAATGCCATGGCAAAAAAATGTAAATCAGCAACCACTTAAACCAGGGAAGGGAATGATAAAAGATAACCAATTAAACATTAACCACGCCTGAACAGTTCCGGCAATTACCGTTACGGCAGGCATTAAAACCTTATCAGATGAGTACAAAAGAAGTTCAGGGAAAATTGTGGAGCACAGCGCCGCAATACTGGTCAGATTATTTTGAACCGTTTTTTATCCCGCTGTACAAAAAAGCGATTGAACAATTGCAGTTAGACGAAGACAGCCTGCTGCTTGATGCAGGATGCGGCTCAGGTTTGTTTTCTCACATGGCCATCTCAACCGGTGCAGAAGTAACAGGCATTGATGCCGCACCCGGTTTGCTGAAAATAGCAAGAGAAAGGAACCCGGGGAACAATTTCCTGGAAGAAGACCTCGAATCACTGCCCTTTGCATCAGACAGTTTTCATGTTGTTACAGGGTTTAATTCATTTCAGTATGCAGGGAATTTTACTTCTGCTTTATCAGAAGCAAAAAGGGTATTGCAGAAAGGCGGGCGCCTTGTAATAGGAATATGGGATAAACCTGAAATGAGCGATGCAACAACTGTATTAAAAGCAATCGGTTCGTTGTTGCCCCCTCCGCCCCCGGGCACGCCGGGGCCCTTTGCTTTATCAGAAGATGGTAAAATAGAAGGCATATGCCATTCGCTTGATCTGAAGCTTGTTTATAAAACAACGGTAAGCTGCCCGTTCTTTTATTACACTTTAAATGACGGCATCAAAAGTTTTATGGGTACCGGCCCCGCTGCTGCAGCCATGAAACATGCAACTGAAAAGCAGGTACAGCAAACCATTTCGAAAGCCCTGCAGCCATATCACCTTACGGTTGACATCTATCATCTTCAAAACAGTTTCAAATTGTTTATAGCAGAAAAATAACAACAAACATTAAAAGTTTAAACTTGTCAAAAATGACAACATCGTTCAATATCAGAAGGCAATCTGTTTCTGTTGCCGTTATGTTACTGCTGTTATCAGCAATAGCAATACTTTACTCCTGCAAAAAAGAAGCAGTAATCAAATCACCGGCACATCACATTAATGAAAGTGAAAAACTGGTTATCCCGGCTTCTGTTGACCTGCCGGCCAACACACCGAACGGCAATACAAGAATTGCCACTTATTATGCAGAAGGGGTACAGAAATATAAATCGCAGGTAAAAGCGGGCAGCAATCCTGTAACTTATGAATGGGTGTTTGTTGCCCCGCTGGCCGACCTGTATGATGCAGGCAATAAAAAAGTTGGTACACATGGTGCAGGGCCTTTCTGGCAATTGTCTGCAGCAGATACCATTTTCGCACAGCAATTCAATCCGCCTAAAACTGCACCAGGTACTGAACCGGCAACTATTGACTGGTTATTACTAATGCCCAAAGCAGGTAAAACCCCATCAGGCGTTTTTGCAAATGTTGCCTATATCCAGCGCATTGCAACGCAAGGCGGAAAAGCGCCTGCAACAGCGCCGGTGAATGCTGACCAGACAGTTGACATTAAATACACAGCCGTGTATCGCTTTACTAAAAAGAATCAATAATCTAACAAATCATTAAACCTTATTATCATGACAACAACATCTTTAAAGATGAACAGGCATTTTATTGCCCCATTAGTCTTCTCCGCATTGTTTGCCCTCATTCTTCTTAATTCATGTAAAAAAGACGATTACCACAATGGTGATGGCAAACTTCCTTCCCATTCATCCGAAGTACTGGATAAATGGATGACCTTACAACTGCGCCTGATGCGGAATGCAACCGGCATTGCCAATCATGCATTCTCAAGGCATTTTGCCTATTCAGGTATAACAGCGCTTGAAGCATTGAAGCCTGGTTTGAACAACCAATATCTTTCCTGGACAAAAAAATGGAATGGTATGACAGGCCTTCCTGTACCCGGCCATCATAAGAATTATTATTATCCTGCCAATGTAAATGCAGCGATGGCAGCTATTAACAAAGCCATGTTTCCAAATGCAAATGCGGCAGATAAAGCTGCAATTGATTCACTGGAAGCAGCATTAAAGCAGGATTTTGCTGTTACACAATCAGCAACTTTAATCAACAGCTCTGCTGATTTTGGAAAAGCTGTGGCTGCTGCAGTGTTCAACTGGGCAGAAACAGACGGGTATAAAAATGCAAACAATCTTTACACTATACCTTCGGGCCCCGGTTTATGGAAACCCACTCCTCCGGCCTTTGCAAACCCTGCCACACCTTATTGGGGAAATAACAGGCCCATCATTACTGGAAGTACAACCAATACACAGCCTGCTGCACCGGTAGCTTACTCAACCGATCCCAAGTCAGCATTTTACCAAATGGTAAAACAGGTATATGATGTATCGCAAACGCTTACTGATGATCAAAAAGCAATGGCAACATTCTGGAGAGATGTGCCGGGGGCAACTTCACCGGGGCATTGGTTGAGCATTTTACAACAGGTGGTACGGAAAACCAATGCGCCTCTTGAAAAAACTGCGCTGGCTTATGCACTTGCGGGTTCTGCAATGAATAATGCATTGATCAGTTGTTTCAAAGCAAAATACCAGTACAACCTGGTGCGCCCGGTTACGTACATCAGGGAAGTGATGGGCCACAGCACATGGGCATCACATCTTACCACACCTGCCCATCCTGAATATTTATCGGCACATGCATCGCTTTCTGCATCCACAGCAAGGGTATTGCAGGAGTTGTTCGGTAACATTGGCGCTTTTACCGACCGTACTTACGATTACCTGGGTTTTGCACCAAGAACGTATGCATCCTTAATTGATATTGGAACAGAAGCGGGGCAATCAAGATTGTATGCAGGCATCCATTACCAGCCCAGTATTGATGCGGGCATATTGCAGGGAAATAAAGTGGCGGGAAATATTTTTAATAAATAATTTTTAAGCAGCCGAAAACACATTTTTAAAACAAAACAAACAAATTCATTAACCAATCCTGCCTGTTAAACCGGCCAGGAAGCAAATCTTAAAAAAATGAAAAAAGCAATTTCAATTTTAATGCTGACAGTACTCTTTTTTACAGCAGCAGGCTACGCCTCAGAAGTGGCGCTGATACCTGAAAAGTTTGAATACAGGATCAGAAAAAACTTCCCTAACGCCGTTGTAACCAGCCAGAAAAAAGTAAAGGACATCACAATTGTGTCTTTTACTGAAAACAACAAGAACTACTATGCCTATTTTAACAGCGACAATGAAATGCTGATGATGGCAAGGCTGATTACACCTGAAAACATGCCCATAAAAGCATTTACAACCGTAAGGGACAAATTTGGTATTTCACAGATCAGGGAAACGCTTGAGGTGTATGCCGAAAATGGCGGGGCCGGTTATTATGTGGAAGCGGAATTTAAAAACAGGATAATTGTTGCAAAAGTTTATTCTGACGGCGGGCTGCAGATAATAAAGGAAAGGTAGTTGACAGGCAGCGAGGAAAAACCAATACTTTCCAAAAGCCATTGAGCTGAATTGTTTGAAGTGTGGTGATGGGGCTTTTGGAAAGCTTCACGGACAATTTAAGATCAGGGAGAAGGTTATACCATGCGAAACGGCTATGAAATTAATTTTTCATCAGCCGTTTCCTTTATCGTTTTCACCATATCATAATTATCTTTTCCGTCGTGCCAGAAGGAGGCAATGAATTTGTACCCGTGCTTTTTATAATAATTCACTGCTTTTTCATTGGTGGCCTGCACCCCACCCCATAAAATAATATTGCTTATACCTTTTTCCCTCAGTTCTTTTTCAATTACCGCATACATCTTGCTCCCGAGTCCGGTGCTTTGCCATTCATCAGCAACTGACGGCGCAAAAGTTACCGCATCGTGGTTACTAAAATACTGGTTGCGCTGTGCATAACGTTTCTCATCCCATTCAATCATACCTGGTTTGATGAGCATATAAGCGACTATCTCACCTGATGACAAATCAACCGCAACATACCTGCTCATATCACCAGGCAAATCATTACAAATATTTCTGATGGTGGCCTCATCAAATGGGTGCGGCCCGAACCTTGATTTGCTCTTTGCCGAAAGCCTGTTAAAATAATTATATAAAGCAGCGGCATCGCCACGCTCTAAAAGCCGGATAAGCGCCTGTTTTTTATTTTTTGTTTCCACTATCATTTTGTACATGAAGTTAAGCAGGCAATAGCAACCCCGCTGCCGGTAACAATATCCCGCTTTGAAACGGGGCTGATGTTTTCTTCCCTTGTATATAATATCACCCAGTCATCATGCCTTACAGCCCTTGCCGTAACTGAAACAGGTTCTGCAACAAAATCTTTAACGGACTCATTCATTTTTTCCCCGTTCTCACCTGTTATCAGGTAATAATTATCCCTTCCATTTTCATCAGTTACTTTCAATACAGGCGGTATGCCGCCAAGTATGCAGCGGATGGCACAATCTTTATGCGGTTTGCCCTGCCCCGGTTTCATTACACCGAAATAACATTTGGGGTCAACGATCTCCCCTTTGATTGTCATAGCCCCTAAATCTTTTTCATCAGTGTCTGCATCAATATTCCCGCCAACATTCACAAGCGGTTTGTCGTTACTGTCTATCTGCATCAGCAGCTTACCATCATTGTACAGAAGCGTACCTTTTAATGTAAGTTCCCTGCCACTAAGCAATGTGCCCTTTTCTTTTTCCAGTTCGTTCATTACCCCATCTGCTCCAAACTTTCCAAACCCGATTAACGGAATAGTAATGTATGCTGCATTACCAAAAATATCTTTACCGTTTATTGCTTTCAGCATTGGTACTGGCTGATCAGAATAAATACCCTTCACTTCTGTTAGTTTTCCAAACCCGAAATTTCCTGTGGCAAATTTTTTTTGAAATACAGCAAGCATAATGCCTGCACCGGTGACAGCGACAAGCAGGATAACTATTACTTTCCTGGTATGTTTTGAAAACCCATCCGGCGCTTTTGGCTGCCAGCCGATATAAAATTCATTGTTCTGCATTTTATCCCTGTATTTTATTATTCAATTAATGCCCCGGGCCTCTCAGTTCCTTCGTCAAATGCTGCCGGATTAATGTAAACTTTTCCTTCCGCCACCTTCACATCATACGTGCTCACCTTCTCTTTAAACGGCGGCGGCGACTGCCCGTTATGGGGCAAATACTGGTAGCCATGCCACGGGCAGGTTATGCAACCGTCTATAATTTTCCCTTCACCCAAAGGCCCGCCCTGGTGTTTGCATACATTGTGAACAGCATATAGTTTTTTTTCATGCCTGTACACCGCTACTCTTTCTTTACCGATACAAAATATTTTTGCACGCCCTTCTTCAAAATCAGATACATCACTTACATAAACAAACCCTTCTGCTGCAGCATTAAACTTCACGTTGTCTTTTCTTACTTCCCTTGTTCCCGCAATCAGGTGCAGGCAGATTAACCAGGCAGCACCTGCAGCAATCATTATTACAAACAGCGGGTGGGTTTCATACTGAATAACGCCCAGCATAACATGCATTACAATAAGCAGGTAAGCCACATACACAAACATGTGCAATGTTTTCCAAACCCGCGGTGTAAGGTTGTGCAGCCAGAAATCGTGGCTGGTGATGGCCATTAAAAAGAAAATAACCAATGCAAAAAAACCCAGCGCCTGAAAAGGAAATTGCGGGACCGAACCGAATTCCGTATTTGAAGTAAACAAAGAAACAAAGGGATTGGTATTACTTAAGCCGTGAAACTGGAAGATGCTGAAACCACCATGCACTGCTGCTATACAAAACATGGTAACACCAAGGTGGCGGCGGTTATAAAGCAAGGGAAGGAATTTCCTGTTTATCCTTGACAATGGCCCGATACTCAGGATAACATGCAACAGCAATGTTGCCAGTGTGGCGGTGGAACGTATCAGCGCTGTTTCAAAAGTATATTGCGGGTTAACCACAGCAGTAATACTGATGAACAGTGTGAGGTATAACACACTAAATCCAAAGATGAGCCAGTCGTATATTTTCTTTTGCCTGTTCCAGCCAACAGCGAGATATGAAACACCCATATTTACAATTTTACCGAATCAATGATTTGTTGGTGAATAAAATCAAAAAGTATAAACCTCACCTTACCTCCCTCTAAAGCATGGTGAGAAAAGAGTTTGCTGTCAAGCGGGAAATAATAAGCCCCTCTTGCTTCTATCCTGCCCGTCAGCCTGGCCTTATCAATGTTATTATTGTTTTGATCAGCTAAATAAACAGTTGCGGTGGGGTAAGTCAGAACCGTTTTATTGATCCATTCCAGTTGCAGTTGGGTAGTATCAGCATTGCTGCGTATTGCAACAGCAAAATTCTCTTTCTCCATCTTTTTCAATACTACAGGCAATGCAATTTTTTCCTCAGGCTGCAGCAACTTTTGCACCGGTTGTTTTGGTACAGACAGCCATGCTATGATAATACCAGCCGGGAACAGCACCGCCCATGCTGACCAGATTTGCAAATGCCGCCTGCGTAAGCTTTTTGTCATGTTACATAATTTTAACCGCAGAGACGCTAAGCGGGGGAGAAATCAACTTTCCTCATCCTCATCTGTGAGGTTATTTTTTTTACTCATCCATTTTTTTAACAATACAGGCCAGAACATTATTACGCCAGGAATAATAATAATCCTGAACCCAATACCGCTGCCATGTGCCCCTTCATCAATAACATCAACCCC
>JANRKT010000253.1:0-22772 GCA_033763355.1 Chitinophagaceae bacterium
AAAAGACAGGAAAGAGAGAAGCTGTTTACATAAAAATCAGGAAAAGATAACAATGGCCTGATCTTCGGTTTCAGAAAAAATAAAAAATCAGCAGCAGAGCTTTTCCCTGGCCTGCATTGCTGAGCCTGTGTTTTTTTCTGCCGTCAAAAAAAAGGGTATCGCCTTTTTGAAGGATCACTTTTTCTTTTTCTACCTGGTATTCTATTTTCCCTTCCAGCACATGTTTGCATTCCCAGGCATCGGTTGTGATCATCCTTTTCCGTTCAGCCTTGTTGTCAAGCGCAAGCAGGGCAACATCCACTGTTTGCGTATAAATATTGCGGGTAAATAAGCGTGTGTAATAAAAACCCTTGGCTGGTTCCTTTTCAAAGGGGGCGCCTTCGCCGGCCCTTATTATCAGCATGCCATTGCCGGTATTCACTTCGTCCAGCCCGTCAAAAAAACCGGTAAGGTCCTGCCCAAGTGAATGTACTATGCTTAACAAAACAGGAAGCGAAGGAACGGTACGGTTATTTTCTACCTGGGAGATGAGTGCCTTGCTTACACCCGCTTTACCGGCAAGCTGGTCAAGCGTTATGTTTTTTTGCAGGCGCAGGTCTTTGATGCGGCCGCCTATTAATAAAAGTAATTCTTCGCTCATAGCTGACAAGCTTACCGCAATTTAACCGATAAACTTTTTATTTATTGTTAAAGATGGGAATTAAGACCTGGTTAAATGCAAGATGTTTTAGAAAACACAACATGCAGAGAAAAACCTGTTTTGATATTTTAGACGCCTGCGTTGGTGTCCTCACCAACGCTTTAATATATTTTAATGTCCAAGTGGTATTAAACAAAAAACCGCTCCAGGATTGAAGCGGTGGTTGCAAAAGATACTACTCTTTGCTTAAGGAACTATGAACTTGAGAAAATTTAATTCTAAAACAATGCTGCCGCAAAATACTATGCGCTGCATTCATCCCTTATTAAATTACTGTTACCAAAAAATTAATCGTTCTATCGAAATCTATTTTGTCACAACGGGTTCTTTTGATTTTGCTTTATTAGCTGACAACACCTGCTTTGTATTATTATCGAGGGAAAAATAATAGAAAGCGCCGTTCTTTATATAATATAGGTAGCAGCAACTGTCGCAGCGGGTTGAAAAATAAATGGTCTGCAGCGGGTCTTCATTCTGCCTGTTAAATAAATACATTTTCCCTTCAGACCGGCAATCGCGTACTTTATCCTGCTTAAAAAAAATCCTGTCCAGGTTGTGAAGTACAGGGTTGATCAGCGATGTATCTGCAGTTGAAAGCACGGTAAAAAAACGGGTGTAGCGTTCCGGGTCGCCATAAGGGTCTTTGTAATAAAGTAACTGGACGCTGTCGGTTGCTTTAATAGCTGGTTCAACATCCAAACCTTTTAAAAAATTCACACTGTCCGCTGATGCGGATGGCGCCTGCATTTTTTGTTTATCAGCTTCATTGCTGCAAGCTGTAAGCAGCGACAGGTAACATAATACTGAAAAAAATATAACCGCTTTATTCATGCTGCAAAATTACAAATGAAAAACCCCGATAAGTTACCGGGGTTTTTTATTATATCAACTGATATTTTTAATAGGCTTTGTTCTGCGGGTCCCAGTTGGTCCAGCTGGCTGTCCAGTTGCTTGTACCCATAGCGCCGCGGTAAGTGGTGCTGGTAAAGAAAGCGTTCATACCTGTAAAACTTGAACCGCTTAAAGCCGGAGAACCGGTTTTGGGCAGAAAGTTAGGAGCGGTGGAATAGAAGGGGCTCTCTAACTGAATTGCAGCAGCGTCTGTATAAGTAATACAACCCTCACTTTCAGCTTTGGCCTTCAACTGAGTTGCAGTTGCTATTGCAGTGTTACCTGACCTATAGGGGTTAGAATTTGCATGAACGAGGTTATTCTTAAATTCAGAAGTATTATTTACATAATAACTGTTGATTGTTGCATCAGATTCCACAGAAAACCCTGCATCCGGATGACCCATTAGAATTGAATTTCGTATAACAAATTGAGTAGCCCTGCGCCATCTGTTGGAATAATTATGGTTTCCTGCTGTTCCGGTTGCATTGTTAGGGCCAACAAATGTGAAATTACTTAATTGTGGTCTTGTAAAAGGAGTGGCTGCTGTACCTGTTCCGTCATTGTCACATTCAACACCATTGCCGGCATCTCCGCCATCAACAAAATCCGGTTTACGCATTGCAATACCAAATTGTATTTTACCAATATATCCAAAGTCAAAATCAAAATCGTCATCCGCTGTAGCAAATGCAATAAGGTTTTTGGCATTTACTGTACCGCCAAAAAATTCGTAAGCATCATCATTACCAAAAGATACCTGCACATTTTCAATAGTTGTGCCTGAACCAACGCCGCCTAATGTAAGCCCGTTTATTTCAGATCCCGGTTCTGCAGCAATACCCGCAAACTCAATGCGCACATAACGCAGGATGCCGCTTTCATCATTGGGGTCGCTGCCCCCATATTTACGGCCCACACCGCCTTCAACAGTCGGTGCCGGATCCAGAGAACGGTTAGTGGGAGCCTTACCTAAAAGAATAATTCCGCCCCAGTCTCCGGGTGTTCTCTGGTTAACTGCCTTACCACTGGTAAAAACAATGGGGTCTGTTGCCCTGCCATCAGCAATAAGCTTGGCGCCGCGTTCTATTATCAGCGCTCCCTTTTCTGTTACATCACTTACAATGGTGCTTCCTGCCCCAACAGTAAGTGTATTGCCTTCTGTAAAATACACATATCCCTTCAGGGTGTATTTTCCTTTGGGCAGGCTTACGCTTTTATTATAAATGCCCTGTAAAACTCCTCCGTTACAAAGCGGGTCCTGGGCATCGGTGCAACCGCCTCCGCCACCCTGGTTGATTTCTTCGTTAAAGTTTACCTTAACGCAGGAACTCACTGCGATCAGGGATGCTGCCATAGCTCCAAAAAGCATTTTTTTCATATACAATTTGATTTTGACTTTTTATTTTTTATTTCTTTTTTCCGATGTTGAAATCATAAGTAAACCCGATAGTAAATGTGGTGCCGGGTTTATAGGCATTGAACAGCCTGTCGGTACCTTCATTAAAAGCTTTTTGGCTGTTTACATTTTCATAGAAATAATAATCGTTGTTGAATATATCTGCAACAGTAAACCTCAGCTCACCGCGTTTATTCAGTATCTTTTTTGATACCTGGAAATCCAGTTGGTCCCGGGGACGTTCATAAACACTGGGGAAATCATCATTGCCCACAAGCGACAGGCGCTGGCCGATGCGGTTGTACAACAGGGAACCGCCCCATACAGTACTCTTGCTGGTAAATTGCAAACCTGCATTAATAAGGTATGGCGACTGGCCCTGCAAAGGCCGGTCGGCTTTTACCTGTTTCCCGCCTCCCGAACCAAGATCGTTAAAGGTTACTTCAGAAAAGAGATAAGTGAAGTTGGCAAACAAACTCAGGTCTTCAAGTGATTTGCCAATGAAAGCAAGGCTCTTCCTGATTTCAGCTTCAAAACCCAGCGTGGTGGCGCTTGAAGCATTCTGGTAAAAATAACGGCGGCTGTCTGCATTACTGCTGGGGTCAAGCCTGAATTCAATAGGCTCATCAAATGATTTATAAAAAGCCGCAAGTGTTATGGCTTCCCCCGCTTTGGGATAAAATTCATACCGAAGGTCAAAATTCAATATTGCTGAACGGCGCAAGCCTGTGTCGCCTTTTACACCATAGTTCTGCTCATAATCAAAAAATGCAAACTCTGCAATCTCACGGAATTCAGGGCGGGCAACAGTCCTGCTTCCTGAAATACGCAGGTTGTTTTTGCTGTTAAACGAATACACCACATTCAGCGAAGGGAGCACATCCCATTTTTCTGTGAGTTTTGATTTCCTGTCGCCGGTCTGGTCCCTTGCTGTAAGCAATTGCTGGAAATTCTCCACACGTACACCCCATATTACCCTGAAGTCATTAAACTTGTTATCCAGCATGGCATACCCGGCATTGAGTGCGGATACACCAAAATATTTATCGCTGTTATTGGTGAACTCTTCCAGTACAAATCCTTTTTCATTGATGTTGTCAGATAAAAAAACTGTTTCAACCGGTTTTCTTCCGTTTGCCACCTCAAACTGGCTGCTGGCAGGAATGTAACGGAAAATGCGGCTTTTGAAATCACGTATGCGGATAAGGGTGGAACCTCCTAATTTCAGGTTCTGCTTTTCATCGCCGCCCCATTTCATGGGTATGCTCAATTGACCACCGCCACCAAAACTGTAATCCTTCAGGTCGCTGTAAAACCTTCTTGTATCGTCAGGGTCAATCTCGAAAGGCTCAGTGGTATTGATACTGCGTGCATACAATGCAGTACGCAGGTCCGGCTGCTTTTTCCAGTTATAGCCTGCATTGCCGTTCCACTTTAGTTTGATGCCGCTTTTGGTAAGCTGGTGTTCGCCTTCAAGCTGGCCGCTGTAAAGTGAACGCTGGTTGAGATAAGAAGAATAGAACAACAGGTCATTCAGGCGGTTTGTGTTAAACCCTGTACGTGTATAATAATTATCGTCGAATAACTGGTTGAATAAATTCTTAAAAGAAATCTTATGCTTCCCTTTCACAAAAGTAAAATTGGCAATTGCCCCTGCATTGGTTTGGTACCTGTTCTGGGCATCTGTCAACTGAAAAATAGGTGACCCGTCGTTTTCATATAAACCTCTCCGGACATTGTACTTAAGCATTGCATTGCGGTAGTTTACCGCTAAGATAGCCCCCCATGTTGCATCTCTTTTTGTTTTCCATGATTTGCCAAAAGTGAGGCTGTATGTTTGAATAGGAGCAGCATTGCCGCCGGAAACCGGTTTATAAGCGCCACCGCTGAAAAGACGGCTTAGTTCCAGTTGTTCCTGCAAACCTCCCGGTTTAAGGGAAAGCGCCCTGTAGTCCTGCGCCCTTTCGGGAAAACCATTGGGAATATCCCGTGCTCCATCGTCAAAACCCAGCCAGTCTAATCCGTTTCTTTCATTGCTGGTAAACTTTTTAAATGTTGCCTGGGTATTGTAACCAAGGCTTACACCAACAGTAAGTACATCTCTCGATGGAATATCTTTTGTATTAACCTGAACAAGGCCCCCGGCAAATTCTCCGGGCAGGTCAGGCGTTGCAGTTTTATTGATGACAATATTATCTATAAGTGCAGCGGGAAATACATCAAAAGAAAATGCTTTTTTATCTGGCTCGCTGCTGGGCAGTAGCGCACTGTTGAGCATAGCGGCATTGTACCTGTCGCTCAGGCCGCGTACAACAACAAACTTATTATCCTGTATAGAAGCGCCGCTTACCCTTTTTAAAACTTCGCCGGTGTTTTTATCCGGTGTCCTTCTTATAAAGTCTGCAGCAATACCGCTGGAAACAGAAGCGCTGTTGCGCTGAAAGTTGATGAGCGCAGTGGTATTTTCTTTTCTTACAGTTGTTCTTATCACCACCTGCTGAAGTGTATTTTTTTCATCGGCTTCCATTACAAGCTCAATTTCATTCTGCACATCATTGCCCGGCCTCACTTCAACATCATCTATCACTTTTGTTTTATACCCTACGCTTGTTATAGTGAGTGTATATTTTTTCCCGGTTTCAAGAACAATGCTGAAACGGCCTTCAACATTGGCGGCAATTGTACGGTTCAATCCTT
This sequence comes from Chitinophagaceae bacterium, assembly GCA_033763355.1. GTDB lineage: Bacteria > Bacteroidota > Bacteroidia > Chitinophagales > Chitinophagaceae > JANRKT01. The sequence goes on from JANRKT010000253.1 coordinate 5,688, forward strand.
CAATCCTGACAGATGCATTGGGTACTACTTCATTTCTTGAATTGGTTATTTTACCATTGAGGGTTGATGTTGTCTGGGCATTGGCAATTGCAGTAAGAAATATCCCGGCAAGAACGGCGAGTAGTATTTTGCGCATACAAATGTTAAATGTCCGGCAAAAGTATCCGCAGAGATTGAAAGAAGTGTTAACGCAGGATTACCTGAATGTTAACTGTATGTGTCCTTAATGTTAACGTTCATTAGAAACAGATGTATATTAATTCTGCATTATTGCTTAGTGTGTGAGTTATAATTTTTTGCATATAAAACAGGGAATAACAGCTTTTCTTTTTGATATTGTCGCGTTAAAGGTGATTGAATGAAAAATGCTTAAATGTAAAATAAACATAACGTGTTTCTACCCCCAATGTTAAGAAATTATTAACTATGGCCTTTTGCACCTGCCGCCATGCTATAATTCTAATTTTGCCAAAAATTTGATATGGCCTTTAATACTTTCCTGAAGATTTTTTTGCCTAAGGACAGGGTATTTTATTCTCTTTTTGAAGAAGTGGCGGAAAAAGTACTGGAGATGGCAAAACTGCTGAAGGAAGTGGTAAACGAGCCCGACTTTGATAAACGCGGCCATATTATTTCTCAGATAGAAGACCTTGAACATAAAAATGATGAACTTACCCACCGCATATTTACCGAGCTGGGCAGAAATTTTATAACCCCTTTCGACAGAGAAGACATACATTACCTGGCCAGCGCTTTGGATGATATTGCTGATTATATTTTTGCATCCGCTAAAAAAATAAATTTTTACAGGATCAACCCTAATGATCATGGCCTGCACAAATTTGCCGATCTGATAGAACAAAGCAGTGAGCAGGTGAGAAACGCCGTAAGGGAAATAAGGAACATGAAAAACCTCCGGCAAATCACCGAATCACTGGTCAAAATAAACAGCATAGAAAACCAGGCCGATGATATATTTGACATGAGCATTGAAAGGCTGTTTGCTGAAGAGCAGGATGCCAAAGCAGTAATAAAAATGAGGGAGATATACCAGGTAATGGAAATAGCTACCGATAAGTGTGAAGATGCGGGCAATGTAATTGAATCAATAATTGTTAAGTACGCCTGAACCAATTTGAAAATTTGAAAATGTAACAATATGAAAACAGGCCCCGGAGGGCAAATCATTTCAGTTTGAACATCTTTATACCCGGCTTTCAAATTTTCAAATCATCAAATTTTCAAATTTTAGTAAATGACCCTCCTTGTAGTTATCATAGCCCTGGCCCTGATTTTTGATTATATCAACGGCTTTCATGATGCGGCTAATTCTATTGCCACCATTGTCTCCACCAAAGTGCTTACACCCTTCCAGGCAGTGTTGTGGGCTGCATTTTTTAATTCTGTAGCATATTTTATTTTCAGCGACCATAATATTGCCAACACGATTGCCAAAACGGTGCACCCGGAAGTGATTACACTGCCGGTAATTTTATCCGGGTTAATTGCGGCTATCATCTGGAACCTGCTTACGTGGTGGTATGGTATCCCATCTTCATCATCCCATACCCTTATCGGGGGATTTGCAGGCGCTGCAATTGCAAATACTGGTTTAAGCAGTGTCAATTCAGAATATGTTATCAAAATAGTCGCCTTCATCATGCTTGCCCCGCTGATAGGTATGATCATTGCCGCCTTTATCGCCATTGTAACCATCATGCAGAACATATGGTACAAGTTGCTCATAATCGTAATATCAGTATTCCTCACCGTATGGCTTATTCCTTTTAATGATATAGTGAAAATCGGTATTATTGTTACCGCCGGAATTTTTTGTGCATCCTATATTTATAACGACCTTATTAAAACCCCCAATGCTTACCGTACAGGCAATATGTATAAACGGCTGCAGTTGCTCTCTTCCGCCGCATTTAGCGTGGGCCATGGTGGCAATGATGCACAAAAGGTAATGGGTATTATTTCAGCAGCGCTGGTGGCCAATGGAAATATTGCCAGCCTGAAAGACATGCCTGCATGGGTGCCCATTGCCTGTTATACAGCAATTGGCCTGGGAACAATGAGCGGCGGGTGGAAAATAGTAAAAACAATGGGCACACGTATAACCAAAGTAACCCCATTGGAAGGCGTTAGCGCTGAAACCGCCGGTGCACTCACTCTTTTTATGACTGAAAAACTGGGTATCCCTGTAAGTACCACGCATACCATTACCGGTTCTATTATTGGTGTTGGTGCCACCAAACGTTTATCTGCCGTTCGCTGGGGCGTAACCGTAAACCTGCTCTGGGCCTGGATCCTCACCATCCCTGTAAGCGCAGTAATGGCAGCAATTGTTTTTTACTTTGTTGATTTATTCATGTAAACACACTGAAACGCATTTTTTTTCATCTTTGCTGCTTGTATCCGCAAGCCAGGGGCTAGCGGATAATTTTACTTACTTGAATAAAATTATGAAAGGAATTATTCTCGCAGGCGGTTCAGGCACCAGGCTATACCCCATTACCTATGCCATCAGCAAACAGGTAATGCCGATATATGACAAGCCCATGATTTACTACCCGCTGTCAACCCTCATGATGGCAGGCATCAGTGAAATCCTCATTATTTCAACCCCCCATGACCTGCCACATTTTAAGCGGTTATTTGGCAATGGCAGTCAGTTGGGGCTGCAAATTTCATTTGCCGAACAGCCCGAACCCAACGGGCTTGCTCAGGCATTTGTTATTGGTGAATCATTTATAAGCAAAGAAAAAGTGGCACTGGTCCTGGGCGACAATATTTTTTATGGAACCGGTCTTGGTGATCAGTTAGAGAAAAATACAAACCCGGAGGGGGGTATCGTATATGCCTATCATGTAAGCGACCCGGAAAGGTATGGCGTAGTAGAATTTGACAACAACCGAAAAGCAATTTCTATTGAGGAAAAACCTAAAAAACCAAAAAGCAATTATGCTGTACCGGGTTTATATTTTTATGATAATGACGTGGTATCTATCGCAAAAAACCTCAAACCCTCCCCAAGGGGTGAATACGAGATAACTGATGTAAACCTCGAATATCTCAGAAGGGGCAAACTCAGTGTTTCCATTATGGACCGTGGTACGGCGTGGCTGGATACCGGTACTTTCGATTCGCTTATGCAAGCCTCTCTGTTTGTACAGGTTATTGAACAAAGGCAGGGTATTAAAATTGCCTGCATTGAAGAAATCGCCTATCGCAAAGGGTTTATCAATAAAGAACAACTCGTCAGCATTGCCCAGCCACTTATGAAAAGCGGGTATGGACAATATCTGATGAACTTAGTATCTTGAGGCGGAAAGGATGGACAAGAACCAAGATACAAGAACCAAGATACAAGGAACAAGGCGCAAACTGTAATCACCAGAATTTAAACCACAGATATTCGCAAAACATTAAACTGAAATAATACAAACCTTCATGAAGAAAATTTTAGTTTCCGGGGGATGCGGTTACATTGGTTCGCACACCATAGTTGACCTTATTGAAAACGGATTTGATGTAATTTCTGTTGACAACAATTCCCGTTCAACCACCAGGCTGCTGGAAGGCATTGAAAAAATAACCGGTAAAAACATAAAAAACTACAAGGTTGACCTTTGCAATTTTGATGATACTCATGCCATTTTTGAAGAGAATGACGACATCGCCGGTATTATTCATTTTGCCGCTTACAAAGCCGTAGGCGAATCAGTTGAAAAACCACTGATGTATTTTGAAAACAACCTGCTTTCGCTGATTAACCTTTTAAAATGTGTGGAAGAGTTTAATATACCTTATTTCGTTTTTTCTTCTTCGTGCACGGTATATGGCAACCCCGACAGCATTCCTGTAACGGAAAGCACCATGCCAAAACCCGCAGAATCACCCTATGGCTATACCAAGCAAATGGGGGAACAAATTGTAAATGAATTTTCAAAAGTAAACCGGGGCAAGTGTATTTTACTGCGCTATTTCAATCCGGCCGGGGCACATCCAAGTACCCTGATTGGCGAATACCCGCTTGACAAACCCCAGAACCTTACCCCCGTTATAACGCAAACAGCCATCGGCAAAATACCACAGATGACGGTTTTTGGCAACGACTACCCCACAAGGGATGGCTCATGCCTCAGGGATTTTATTCATGTATGCGACCTTGCACATGCACACACCCTTTCGTTGCAATACCTGATTAATAACCCCGCTGCCCCTAAATGCGAGGTATTTAACCTTGGAACGGGCAATGGGATTACGGTACTTGAAGCCATACAGGCGTTTGAAAAAGTATCGGGTGAAAAATTAAATTATACAATCGGGCCGAGAAGGCCCGGCGACATTATAGCCATTTACGCCAACAACGATAAAGCCCAAAACCTGCTTGGCTGGACCTGTAAATATTCCCTTGAGAATATCATGTCAACCGCCTGGAATTGGGAACAGAAGCTGAAAGCCGATGAAAAGTTATTTACCGGAAGGAACTTCCAGCTCAATTAGGTAATTGCGCTTTTTGTGTTAAAAAATTAGCCGTTTCTTTTGCCGTTAAACGGCAACTTCTCCTTTACTTTGCGCCACTCAATAAAGAAACATGCTGAAAGACATACAGGTGAGCGGGCAAAAAGATACCCGCAGCGGTTTTGGTGATGGCATTTACGAACTTGCAAAAAAGAACCCAAATGTGGTAGCCTTAACAGCCGACCTTGCCGGTTCTTTAAAACTAAACGCATTCATCAAAGATTTTCCTGAGCGCTTTTTTCAGTGTGGCATTGCGGAAGCTAATATGATGGGTATTGCTGCCGGGCTTACCATTGGCGGAAAAATTCCTTACACAACTACATTTGCCAATTTTTCAACAGGCCGTGTTTATGATCAGATTCGTCAATCTATCGCTTACTCAGGCAAAAATGTAAAAATCTGTGCATCACATGCCGGCCTTACATTGGGCGAAGACGGCGCCACCCACCAGATACTTGAAGATGTTGGCTTGATGAAAATGTTACCGGGTATGACGGTGATTGTTCCCTGCGATTACAACCAAACCAAAGCAGCAACCATTGCTATTGCCAACCATACGGGCCCTGTTTATTTAAGGTTCGGCCGCCCGGTATGGCCCATATTTACCAATGCAAATGAAAAGTTTGAAATCGGTAAAGCCCAGGTTTTTTCTGAAGGAACAGATGTAAGCATATTTGCCTGCGGCCATATGGTATGGAAAGCCATTGAAGCGGGTAAGGCCCTGCAGGAAAAAGGAACCAGCGTTGAGGTCATCAATATTCACACCATTAAACCACTTGATGAAAAAGCAGTAATCGCTTCGCTCAAAAAAACAAAATGCGCCGTTACCGCTGAAGAACACAACATTATTGGCGGACTGGGTGACAGTATTGCGCAGGTTGCTGCAAAACACATTCCCGTTCCCATTGAATATGTTGGCACGAAAGATACTTTTGGTGAAAGCGGAAAACCGGTTGACCTTCTTAAAAAATACGGCCTTGATACACCTGATATAATTGCCGCTGCTGAAAAGGTTATGGCAAGGAAGTAGGTTTGCCATAATTCTTTTTATTAAACTTTTTTTTAAAGGGCCAATCTTATGGTTGGTTTTTTTAATTTTATACAACCCCAAATTATCAGAATGGCAGTTAATGCTGAAGACATGGAATTGCTACAGCAGTTCCGCAACCCTGTAACCAAAGAAAAGGCTTATACGGTTATTATAAAAAAATACCAGGAAAAGCTCTATTGGCATATCCGGCGAATGGTGGTGGAACACGAAGATGCGAACGATGTGCTGCAGAATATGTTTATCAAAGTATGGAACGGGTTAGATAATTTCAGGGAAGACGCCCAGTTGTACACCTGGCTTTACCGCATAGCTACAAATGAAAGCCTTACCTTTCTTGACCAGCAGAAACGCCGCAGCGCCGTATCCTTTGATGACATGGAAAGCAGCCTGGGCAACAAGCTTAAAGCCGATAAACATTTTGACGCCAATAAACTGGAGTGGAAACTGCAACTGGCCATACAACAGCTTCCTGAAAAACAGCGGGTTGTATTTAACCTGAGGTATTATGATGAAATGCCCTACGAAGAAATGAGCCGGGTGCTGGAAACTTCAGAAGGGGCGCTGAAAGCCAGCTACCACCATGCAGTTAAAAAAATAGAGGATTTCATCCTGAACCATTAAACCCAAAAGCGCTGAAAACGTCTTAAAACCGTAATGAAAAGACATCCTGAAATATTGAATGAATTGAATGAGATCAGCCCGGCCGTTGCTAACCTCAGCCCTCAAAATCCGTTTGTTGTACCTGCCGGTTATTTTGAAGGGCTGGCAACCCGGGTAATGAGCCGGATAAAAGCGATGGATGCTTCTGCAGTAAAAGAAGAACTGGAAATACTTTCGCCGGTTATAAGTAACATAGATAAAAAGAACCCCTATACCGTTCAACCGTCATATTTCGAAACCCTGGCTGATGAAATTCTCAGTAAAATAAAAAAACAGGAAAAAGAACTTTCAGTAACGGAAGAACTGGAACAAATCTCTCCTTTACTCAGCCGTATTGAAAAGAAAATGCCTCATGATATTCCTGAGGGATATTTTAAAAGCCTTCATCCGGTTCTGCCCGTTTCGGGCAACGGGCACGGAAAAGCAAAAGTTGTTGCACTGCCGCGTAAAAGGAGCCTGATGAATTATGCAGCCGCAGCAATCATAACAGGTTTTATAGCCCTGAGTGCATGGCTGCTTTTTTTTAATAATGGAACAAAAACCGGAGTATCACAATCCACTTTGGTAAACATTGATGAAGAACTACCTAAAGTGAGTGATGAGGAAATGGCGAAGTACCTTGAAAATATACCGCTTATTGCAACAGAGGAAATGCCCGTTGCAGACAATGAAGAAGCTGATATGGAAAGTATATTAAAAGATATGCCTGAAAATGAATTGCAGCAATACCTGCAGGAGAACCCCGAGATAAAAAACGGATCCGTTACCAATTAACCCTAAAAACTGATGAAGATGAAAAAAATATTTTTACTTACAGTGGTTGTCCTGTTCACATGGCTTGCAGGGTTTGCTCAGGACGAAAAGCCGGGCGAAGCCCGCTTACAAAGCCTGGAGATAGCATACATAACAAAAGAACTTAATTTAAGCCCGGAAGAAGCCCAGAAGTTTTGGCCCGTGTATAATAAGTATGCTGCAGAAATGAGGGAAATTATCAAAAACAGGAGAAAAGATGATGACCCGCTTCCAACCCAACAGCAACTTTTGGATATCAAGAAAAAATACAGGAGTGAATTTCTTAAAGTGCTGGCCCAGGAAAGGGTTAACCGCTTGTTTATCGCAGAAGGAAAATTCAGGGATATGGTAAGGCGTGAGCTGCAGCAAAGGCAGTTGCAAAAACAATTACAAAAATCTCAGCGAAGAGGTGGTTGATTATAAAAATATTTTACCTAATTTTAACTTGGTGTTTTTCATAGGTTAGCAACGGCTGGCTCTTTCCAGGGCTGGCCTTTATTATTTTCGTGGTTTTTTAATTTATTTTTACCTGCGCCAGGGAGTTCTTTTTAATATTATCCAGCAGGGCATTGGCATCTGTTACTTCACTCACAAGCTGCACTGCATTTAACTTTAAAGTATTGCGGATATAATTTAAAGCCGCCTGTGCATCTTTGTTGTTTCCCACTACGACGCCTGTTAACCTTACCTGTCCGGTATTCATCACCAGTTCAACAGTGTTTTTATTCAGTTTAAACTCCCCGTCTGTAATCAGAAAAATTTCATTATTGCCCCTGGCAGAAAAATTCTTTAAAGCAACTTCATATCCTTTATCTATCCCGCCGTTTATGTTGGTTGCAGAAGCGGTGGAGCGTATTTTTTTTATAAGTTTTTTCAGCGAATCTGCTGAAGTGAATGACTGTGTACTGTACAGTTCATCAACAGTATTGCCGAATGTAATGAGTGAGACCTTATCAACCGGCCTTAGTTTTTCCAGCAGGTTTTCCATTGACTTTTGAAGCAGGGGTATCTTGTTTTCATTGCCCATGCTGTTGCTTACATCCAAAAGGAAAACAATGTTATTGGGAAGATATTCCTGAACTGATAACCTGCGAACAGAAGTATCAGAAGAACTTAAGGTTACAACAGCAACAGGCTGATCTTTCTTTTTTTTGCTCTTTTTAAAAATCTGCTGGCGGGAAGATAAAGCAACAATCACAAATACTGAAAGCAGTAAAACATGCTTACCGGCACAACGCAACAAAGAGATTAAACTGCACATACCTGTATATAACGTTCCGCAGGTTTATTTATTTATTTATCCATTGCAGGGGAGAACAGGGGCGTTTGAATATCGTGGTAAAAAAGAAAGGTCCAGTTTTCTTTGCTGCCCTGTTCCCACCATTGCTGCCGCAGTTCCATGGCCTTTTTACCATTGTAATCATATTTTGCAACAAAACGGCTTTTCATCTGGTGCAGTTGCGGCGCTTCATCGCCTCCAAAAAAAACAGTTTCATTTCCTTCTTTAATCCGGTACACCTGGTGGTAAGGGCAATGTGCCCCGCTGATGGTATAATGTATATAGCCGTCAATCATGCCTTCCCCGTCAAGCAATATAAGTTTATCATTATTTTTTAATATCTCAATTTCCTCAGTTATGTATGAGGGAAAGCCTTTCTTAAATGCATAATCAAACTCCTGCTTCTGTACATAATAAACTGCATTCTGAAAACTCAGGTGCTGCTGGTTTATAATTTTATCTTCTACCGCAATGCCCCCTGCATGGTCTTTATGCAAATGGGTAAGCAATACCTTGGTAACATCAAGCGGGTTGATGCCATTATCAACAAGGTTTTGGTAAATCTGCAAAGTTCCGTAAGCATCTGTAAAACCAAGCCCTGTGTCCAGCAGTAAAACGTCTTTTTGTGTAATTACAACAAAAGGCTGCACTTCTACCAGTAAACTTCCCTTTGATCTTTCATCTATTTTATCTCTTCCCTGGCGAAAGGGGACAAAACGTTTGGTCTGGTCGATGGTGAATGTGCCTTCTGAAAGCGGAATAATTTTCATACCCCCTAACCCCCTGAAGGGGAATTTTAAGATTTTTTATAAACTATATTATCATTTTCAAGCCTGCAAATGTAAGGCTATTTAAAAACGCTGTTTGAATTTGATTCATGAAGGTTTTTATCGCAGCACCACCTGCCGGTCTGCATCAAGGCGGATGAGGATAAACAACAGAATGGTGAACGTAATTAGTGATGTGCCGCCATAACTCAAAAAAGGAAGAGGGATACCAATTACCGGAACAAGGCCCACCGTCATACCGATATTGATAATGATATGAAAAAATAAAACTGATGCCACACCATAACCATAGCACCGGCTGAAAGTACTTCGCTGCCTTTCAGAAACTGTAATAATACGGAACAGCATAAAAAGGTAAAGTCCCAGTAACAACAGGCTCCCCCACAACCCAAAGCCTTCGCCGATGGTACAGAAAATAAAATCCGTTCTTTGCTCCGGCACAAAATCATAGCGGGTTTGCGTGCCCTTTAATAATCCTTTACCGGTTAGCCCCCCTGAACCAATTGCAATTTTACTTTGCTTTACATTGTAGGTACTGGCTTTCTTTTTTTCTTCTATCTTTTTGAAATCCTCTTCTGATATTGTAGCCATATCAACAGGAAAATCCTTGCCCACTGTGGCATAAATACGCTGCACCTGGTAAGGCTTAAGCACTTTATTAAAAAAGAAAGGAACGGCAAAACGCTGTATGCCCACACATACTCCCCATATCATTATTACCAATAACAAAAATCCCCTGTCACGCTTTATGAGTTTGCGCATGATATAAATAAACACCACAGCAATAACTGTAAGTATAACGGCAAGTGTATTGGGTTCAATAAGCAATGTGGCAATTACCAGAACAGCGAGCGAAAAACCAATAATCAGTACGGCGCCGGGCAACCCTTCCCTGAACATTACAAGGAAAAATGAAAAATAAACAAGCGCCAGGCCTGTTTCGCTTTGTAAAACAGTCAGCGCAGCGGGCAGCAACACCAGCGCAGATGCAATGAGATGCGATTTGAATTTGCTGAAATCAGTTTCAATACGGGAAAGGTATTTGGCCAGCGCAAGGTTTACAAATACTTTACACAATTCAGCGGGCTGAAACTGGAAACCTCCCAAACGGATAATGGACTTTGTTCCTTTAACTTCAGTATGAAATGGAAATACCAGCAGCAATAAAACAATGCCAAACAAATACCAGAGGTTGGCCGTGGCGGTAAAAAATTTACTGTCGGTAACAAGAATAAAAATTCCGATAATGAACCCGATGATGAAATATACAAGCTGGCGGCTGTAATCTGTACGTAATGAAAAAAGGGCACGCAGCACATTTTCATCCCTGTAGGTTGCGGCAAAAATACTCATGATGCCGATCATGCTGATGATGATGTAAAGCCATATCAGCACCCAGTCAACACCTTTTGATATTTCAGGATTTCTTACGGCCATCATTAATCAATGCTGCTACGGGTTTATTAATGCTGTTTGTTTTGTTACTGCTGTCTTTTGGGTTGTTGCTGCTGTCTGCCGGTTTAATCGTATTTTTCTGAAAGGGGTTGTTCCTTATTACAGGCGTTCTTTTATCCCTGAACAGGTTACTGTCAAGCCTGGGCGCAACGGGTGCCTCAGGCAGCGAATGATACAATGCCGAACTGTCGCCCATTTCAAGCGATAATTTTACCCTGCGGATGGAATCCACCTGCATCCTTTTCTTTTTTACCACTTCGGGGATAAGGTCGGCATTTACTATCCTGTCAAGAAGCGTTTTGCGGCCGGTGGCTATGGAATCATTCATGTATTGCTCAATCATAAGCGATGCCATCGGTGCAGCCCAAGTGGAACCAAAGCCGGCATTCTCGACAATTACTGCAATGGCAATTTGCGGGTCTTCCCTCGGTGCAAAGCAAACAAACCAGGAATGGTTTTTAAGTTTTTCCCGTTTGCCTTCAATGATTCCGTAGTTCTCAGCAGTTCCTGTTTTACCTGCAATTGAAATGCCTTCAATTCTTGCTCCCATAGCAGTTCCCCTTTCCACTACATCCTGCATGCCCAATTGCACAATCTGGTAAACCGTATCAGGTATATGCGTTACTTCATGTTTAATTTTGAATTTGTTCAGGATGCTATCCCCGGAAACTTCATCATCAATTTTATTTACAAAATGGGGTGTATAGTAATATCCTTTGTTTGCAATAATACACATCAGGTTGGCCATTTGTAATGGTGTAGCAGTCATCTCACCCTGGCCAATACCCAAAAAAACATTGGTGCAGGAATTCCATGAGCCGGCATAACGGCGGTCAAAAAAACTAACCCTTGGAATAAACCCGGTGTCTTCGCTTGGCACATCCACACCAAGCCTGTTTCCAAGCCCAAATGCGTTCATATAATCTTTCCATTTCTGGTAACCATCTTTTACATTTCTGTATTTGGGATTATCCGAAGCAAGGCGGAACACATGTGAAAAATAGGAGTTGCAGGAATTGGCCAATGCCTGCCTGAGGTTTGAAGCATGGCCGGGATTTTTATGCTCGCAGGCAATGGGCCTCCGGCATGCGTAATAAGAACCGCCGCATGGATAGCCAAACTGGGGTGTAATAACGCCTTCATCCAGTGCCACCAAAGCACCTAATGGTTTAAATGTAGAACCCGGAGGATACTGGCCTTTAATAGTACGGTTATACAGCGGTTTTGCCGTATCAGTAAGCATATAGGAAAAATTTCTTCTTCTTTCAGAACCTGTTAATAGATTGGGATCATAGGTAGGCCCGCTTGCCATAGCGATAATTCCGCCGGTTTTGGGCTCAATAGCAACCACTGCCCCAATCTTATTGCTCAGCATTTTTTCAGCCAGCACCTGTATGTCAATATCAAGATAAGTTCTGAGGTTGCGGCCGGCAATAGCAGCGGTATCAAATCTTCCGCTTTCGTACTTGCCAACAATACGGTTTTTATTGTCCTTAATCTGGTATTGTACGCCCCTTTGTCCCATCAATATGCTTTCGTAATACCTTTCCAAACCCGTTAGCCCCATGTAATCACCCATCTGGTAAAAGTAATTGGTGCGTTTCAGGATGTTTGAATCTACTTCGCCAATATAACCCAGCAAATGTGCAGCTGCTTTATACGGGTATGAACGGATGGGCCTGTCCTGCAGGTAAAAACCCGGTTCAAAGCGAAAGATGTTTTCCTGCAGCTTTACATATTTTTCAGTAGATAAAGAGCCTTCAAAAACAGAGGGCCGGTAACGGCCATTTCTGATAATGCCGGAAATGATGCGGTTGTGAAATTCTGCAGAATCTATATTCAGCAAACGGCATAAGCCTGCCGTATCTACACCCCGCAGCCTGGTTGGTTCAAACATGAGGTCGTAGGTAATAGTGTTCTGAAGAACAGCTTTATTCTTCCGGTCAAATATGATGCCCCTGTCCGGGTAAACCACCTTTTTATTGATAGCATTTCCAAAGGCCTGCAATTGGTATTGGGGGGAGAGTACCTGCAGAATAAATATCCTTGCGGCCAGCACCAGGAAGGCAGCAACAAATATTATTCGGATGACCGTTTGCCGGGATTGATTGAATACTGGCATGGTAATGTTAACCCTTGCACTTAAAAACGAAGCATGAAACGAATTTGATGCAGGGAACAAATACTTTTTTCATGGTTCAGTTTTAAGCAACGTTTGTACGGTATTTTGATTTACGGTAAAATAAAAGTTCGGTAATAAGCGCCAGCAGCAAACTTACTGCTGTTGTGGCGAATACCTTGCCAAGGAAATACCAAAAATTTCCAAACTGGAGCCACTCAAGCAAAACGAGGTAAATGTGGTGAACCAGCGTTAGTATCAAAACGTAAACAGCGTATGGCATCCATCCCATACTGGTCATTGAAGGCTCTGCATAACTGAATTCCATGGTTTCCTTCGGCATCAGCAGATGAATAAGGAAACTGCGTAAATAGGCTATAAGTGTACAGGCCGCTGCATGAAGGCCGGGGGTTTTGGTAAAATAGTCAAGCGACAGGCCAAATAAAAAACCAATCAGTGTCAACCCGAGGCGGGGCATATTAAAAGGGAGCCACAGTATAAACAGGTAATAGAGGTATGGCGTGATAAACTGGTGCAGCGGTGGCATCCGGTTGAGCACAAAAACCTGAACCATTATAAAGAGTACAAAACGGATGATATTTTTAAGCAGGTCACTCATTGTCTTTTTTAATCATTTTTTCCAGCATTTCCATTTCCGCCTGCTGCAGGTTGTTTACAATGTAGGCATGCTTTACATTAAAAAAATTCGTTGCTGTCCTCAGCTTAAGAATGTATGTGTTGCTGCTTTGGTCTGATGCCACTTCTTCAATGTAACCCACCAACTGGCCGGGCGGGTATTTATCAGAAAACTGGGAAGTAACAACCGTATCCCCCTTCTTTACCTCCACGCTTTTAGGAATTTTTGTAAGCGTTACAAACTGCGGGTTCTTCCCATCCCATGAAACTTCGCCAAGCTCACCGCTTTTTTTAAGTACTGACGCTATTTTACTTTGCCGGTGCAGCAGGCTCATCACCACACACATGTTATTACTTACCTGCACCACGGTGCCTAAAACACCATCCGGGCCAACTACCCCCATATTAATACCAACACCCTGCCTGCTTCCGCGGTGCAGCATCAGGTAATTGGTTTGTGATGAAACAGTATTGCTGATTACTTCTGCCGGCAGGAACAAAAATTTACGGTATTGCTCAATAGAGTCAACCTTTATTGTATCGGCAAAAAGTATAAGTGAGGAATCGGCCCATGCAAAATCAGCTCTCAGCTGGTTCAGCAAACGGGCATTTTGCGCCCTCAATTTTTCATTTTCTTTTTTAAGGCTGAAATAAGTTTCAATATCGCTGTAGCGAACGTTAACCCCGCCGGTAATTTCGTTGGCCACATTCATAAAAGCCGCCTGGTGAAACTTGTTGTAACTGAAAAGCATGGTCAGGGCCAATGCCTGCAGGAGCAGAAAAAAAAGCAGGTTGAAATACCGGCGAATGAAAAGGAATATATTACGCACAAGTAATCACAAATTTCAGGTTACATGTTACCGGTAACAGGCAACCGGCCCCCGGCAAAAACTTTATCTCATCACAAAAGGATAATGCTGGTAATTTTTGAGTGCAATACCTGTACCTCTTACCACACTTTTCAGCGGGTCATCGGCAACATGTACAGGAAGTTTTATTTTCTGGCTTAAACGCTTGTCCAAACCCCTGAGCAATGCCCCGCCACCTGTAAGATAGAGGCCCCTTCGGTAAATATCAGCCGCAAGTTCAGGCGGTGTTGTTTCCAAAGCTTTCAGTATTGCCTCTTCTATCTTAAAAATTGATTTATCCAGGGCTTCCGCAACTTCCTGGTAGCTTACCATAATTTGTTTGGGGATACCCGTAACAAGGTCACGGCCGTTTACCGGAATATCATCTGGCGGGCTTTCCAGGTCTTTCATAGCAGCACCTATCTGTATTTTGATTTGCTCTGAAGTACGCTCACCGATCAATAAGCTATGATAACGGCGCAACGCCTCCATGATGTCAGCAGTAAACTCATCGCCTGCAATTCGGATGGACTGGTCGCAAACTATACCAGCAAGTGCAATAACTGTAATACCTGTGGTTCCGCCACCTATATCAATAATCATATTGCCCACAGGCTCCTCCACATCTATGCCTATACCCAGTGCGGCGGCCATAGGTTCGTGCAAAAGATACACTTCCTTGGCCCCGGCTTGTTCTGCACTGTCTCTCACGGCACGCTTTTCCACCTCGGTAATGCTGGAAGGGATACATATCATCATGCGCCAGCTTGGGGGAAAAAGGGGTTTTTTGGGGTAGATCATCTTGATCATCTCCCTTATCATGAGCTCTGCGGCATTAAAATCAGCGATTACACCATCCTTTAAAGGTCGTACGGTACGGATGCTTTCATGCGTTTTTTCATGCATCATCAGGGCTTTTTTCCCCACTGCCAGTACGTTTTTCGGATTGTTACGGTCAAGCGCAACTATTGAAGGTTCGTTAACTACGATTTCGTCGTTATGAATTATCAGGGTATTGGCGGTACCTAAATCAATAGCTATATCTTGGGTAAACCAGTTAAAAAGTCCCATTTTGTGGTTCGATATTGGTTCTTTTGTATATGAATGCCTGCAAAATTGTAGGAAATAATCGGAATAAACAACGGCAAAACCTTTGTTTTTATTGATCGCAGGGTATTTTTTATTTGTTCTTAAAACAAAGCAGTAAACCTGCTGAAATGCGCCTATACATTCCATTAGTTAAAAAAAACAAAAATAAAATACAGGCAGGAATGAATCGGGTGAACCATATAATTGCCTTCTCTTGAAAAGGGATGTATTTCAGCTGAATTCATAACCAATATCAGACCGGTAATACATGCCGGCAAAATGGATGAACTCCATGATGTGTTTTGATTTTTCTACCGCTTTGTTTATAGATGGTGCATATGCAGTAACGGTTAAAACCCTTCCCCCGTTTGTTACTATTTTTCCCTCTTCCTTTTTGGTGCCGGAATGAAACACCACTACATCATCTTCATTTAACACGTCCAGTCCTTCAATTTCAAAACCCGTATCATAGGGGCCCGGGTAACCTTTGCTTACCGCCATTACAGTTGCAGCAGAACGTTTGTCAATTTCAATTTCAATTTCACCAAGCCTTTGTTCAGCTACTGCTGTAAACAGTTCCAGGATATCATTCTTTAACCGGGGAATGATCACTTCGGTTTCAGGATCGCCAAGCCTGCAATTGTATTCAATCACATAGGGCTCATCGTCCACGCTTATCAACCCGAAAAAGATAAACCCCCTGTATTCCAGTTTTTCTTCCTGCAGGCCTTTTATGGTTGGCTTAATGATTCTTTCTGTTACTTTTTTCATGAACACATCATCGGCAAATGGTACCGGGCTTACAGCGCCCATGCCCCCGGTGTTTAAACCGGTATCCGCAATGCCCACACGTTTGTAATCTTTCGCCTCTGGAAGCAATACATAACTTTTGCCATCGGTAAGTGCAAAAACACTTAATTCAATTCCCTTTAAAAACTCTTCCACCACCACTTTTTTACCCGCTTCGCCAAATTTCGATTCCTGTATCATCAGTTCAAATTCAGCCATAGCCTCTACCTGGTTCTGGCAAATGATAACGCCCTTGCCGCCTGCCAGCCCATCTGCTTTTAAAACAATGGGCGGTGCATGTTCTTTTAAATGATGGATGCCTTCTTCGTAATTGGAAAGATCAAACTCCTTATAAACAGCGGTAGGGATGTTGTGCCTTATCATAAAGGCCTTGGCAAATGATTTACTGCCTTCTAATTGCGCTGCTTCCTGCGACGGGCCTATTACAGCAATCTGTCTCAGTTCGGGGTCGTCCTGAAAGAAATTATAAATGCCTTTTACAAGCGGTTCTTCAGGGCCAACAATTACCATATCAATTCTTTTCTCAATGCAGAAAAGTTTTATGGCTTCAAAATCAGTTGGTGAAACTGTGGCGTTGGTGCCGCATTCAGAAGTGCCTGCATTGCCGGGAGCAATAAACAAACGTGTACATAACCTGCTCTGGGATATCTTCCAGGCCAAAGCATGTTCCCTTCCACCAGAGCCTAACAAAAGGATTTTCATAGAAAATTCTTTTCGGGTTTTGATTCTTCCTCTTTAAAGTTACAGACTGGCTAAAAATGTAATTGTAACAATCCTGTCATTTCCGTTGCGAATATAAGTTGCACTGTATTTACTTTTGATTATTTTTTATGAATGGCCGTGATAAACGCTTTTCATTACTCCTTTTCAAATAAATCCTTATTTTGAGCCAATATCGTTCCGCCCCCGCAATACATTAAAAAAACTTTTATGAACCAGACTACCCCGAAAGGCCATCCCAAAGGGCTGTACATTTTGTTTGCAACTGAAATGTGGGAACGGTTTAATTACTATGGCATGAGGGCCAT
>JANRKT010000254.1:0-6787 GCA_033763355.1 Chitinophagaceae bacterium
GTTCAGGCGAACTACCCTCCAGTCACGCAAACGCCATGAATCCTGAACAAAGAATGGCGATTCTGAATAAACAGAATATTTATCTGTTTTGAAAATATCATTCATAGAAACCGAAATGGAAGCGGCCCTGTTCTTCAAAAACTCTTTGCGGATTGCTATATCAATGCTGCCGCGGGGATTTATATAGCCTTGTGCTGTGGTTTGGGTAAAACCGCCCCAACCGCCACCCCGGCCTCCTCCTCGGCCACCGCCACCACCGCCAAAACCGCCGCCGCCACTGCTTTGCGGCAATACGGCACGGGTCCTGTAATCACCGGATAACTGTATGGTTAAATTACCCGGCAGTTTGAAGCTTGCATTCATTTTACCAAAGAAACTCCATCTTTCATTATTCAGGTCTGCGTCAATGTTATCACTGTTGATGCGGGCATTGTACATGTTCAGGTTGGTGGTTACTTCAAGCCATTTGGTAACCGGGTTCTTAAAAGTAAGCTCGGCCCCGTACGAACGGCTGTAGTTTGCATTTACAAAAGTATTGATGAGCACATCTTTTGTAGCTGATACGGATGTATCCCTTATCTGAAAGCGGGTAATAAGGTTATTGGTGTGCTTGTAATAAGCAGAGAATAAGATGCTGTGCCCGCCTTTAAAGCTTTTCTGATAATTCGCTTCAAGTGAATTGGTGAATTCGGGTACCAGCCCAGGGTTACCACGGCTGATGTTAAGCGAATCGGTAAAATCAACAAAAGGTATCAGTTGAAAAAAGTTGGGCCTGTTGATGCGGCGGGAATAATTGAACTGAAGGTCCTGTCCGTCTTTAAATTCCTTGGTAATAAAAATACTCGGGAAGAAACTGAACGGAAAACTGTTTGAAAACTCATCACCGGTTGTAAGCAATGTGCCTGTATATTTTGAGCTTTCAATTCTTGCGCCGAGCTGGTAACTGAAGGTTTTACCTATTTTATTTGAATAGGTTGTGTAAGCTGCATACACCCTGTCGTTAAACTTGTAATTGGCATTAATAGATACTATCGGCACATAATCATCAAGAAAATAATCATAAAGATAATTGAGGTTATTGCTCCTTACATCCCTGATGGCTGCCCTTAACCCTGCTTCCATTTTTGAGTTTTCGCCAAGCGGGTTTACAAAATCAGTCTGAATGGTCCAAAAAGTATTGTTTCCGTTTCCTTCCGTCCTTTCAAGGGAGGGGTCGCCCTGCGGGCCAAGTACTTTGTCAAAATACTGCGTTGTAAAATCTCCGGCGCCTTTGTTCCTGCTTTTATTAAAGTTCAGGTCAGCCGTTATTTCCCTGCCGGGTTTTGTAAAAAGGCGTTTGTATCCGATGGCGGTACCATAATTGCGGAACTGTCTTTCATTATTTGTTTTCCTGTTGCCTTCAAGCGTACCAACCGGTGATGTCAGCGTATCAGTTATAATATCCATTTCATCGCCGCTCTTAAACTGGCCCCTTACCAGGTTCTGGCTTACAGTTATGGTATTGCGGTTGTCAATAAAATAATCAAACCCGAAACGTGCAAATGCAAACGACCCCAGGTTTTTGTAGTTGATGTTTTGTGTAATATTGGTTTGGGGCGTATCAAAAAAGTTTTGCCTGAAAGAATAACCTTCACCAAGGCTCTTGCGCTGGTTGTACATGCCGCTCATAAACACATTGAATTTTTCCTGTCTTGCATTAATATCGCCGCCAAGGTTAAACCTTGCACGGGAATCAATTCCAGCCCTCACGTTGCCGTTATAACCCATTTTACGGTTCTTCTTTAAAATAATATTAATGATGCCCGCCGTACCGCCGGAAGCATCGAACTTGGCCGATGGATTGGTAATGAGTTCCACACTTTCAATGGCATCTGAAGGTATCTGGTCTAAAGTTAAAGTGGTCGGTCTGCCATCAACAAAAAGCGTTGGTGAAGCATTGCGTAAACTAACATTTCCGTCAATGTCAACACTTAAGCCCGGGATGTTCTTCATTACTTCAGTGGCAGTCTGTCCAACACTCACAATATTCCTGTCCACATTAAATATTTTCCTGTCCACACCCATTTGAAAAAAAGGTTTTGTGCCAACTATCTTAACTTCCTCCAGTTGCTTTGAATCAATTTGCATTTTGATATTGCCGAGGTCTTTATCCACCATATTCATCATCTGGCTCATATCGCCACCCATCTTCACATCAAACTTCACCGGCTGCTCATAAGCCACATATCCTATTGCCGAGATACGCAATTTGTATTGCGCCATTATGGGCAGGTTTTCCAGGCTGAAATTGCCATTGGCTTTGGTAAGCTGCCCTGAAACAACTACATCTTTTCTTTGTTTGGAGACAGTATCAAATTTGTTTTGAATAAGTTGAACCGAAGCGGCATCAACCCCTTTATTGGTATTGGCGTCAACTATTTTTCCGTAAAACCGGCCCATGTTCATTCCCTGCCCGCCCTGGCCGCCACGGTTGCCGCCACCACCTCCCGGAAATTGTGCATAACTGCCAAAGGACACCAGAGTGAGAAAAAGGAATATAACTCTCTTCATAAGTTAAGTTTGGTGTAAGACGTGAAATTGCGTTTAAAACTTTTGCTGAAACATTTTTTAATCCATAAGCGGTTTAATAACAAGATAGGGGGAGGAAGGGTTTAACAAATAACTGCTTCGCCCTGCTATTGAGTAAACACTGTTATTAAAACCTGGAGCAAACCTATAATAAAGCCAAGCACGCCGCCGATAATTTCGACAAAACGGAATTCTTTTGACATGATCTGCTGAAGAATTGCTTCCAGTTTGTCAGACGAGAAGCCTGAAACTTTTTTGATAACAATGGCCTCCAGGTCAAGCTGGGTTTTAAGGGTGCCCATATAATTCTTCATGAGTGTGGGAAAAAGCTCTTCAAGCTCCGTCATAAAAAATCCCTTCAGTTGGTTAATGGTTTTGTCTCCTATAAACATGGAGAGTATGGGAAAAGCGTCGTCAAGCTTTCTGCGTAGGAAATCATCAACATGGGCTTCTACCACCGGCAGGATTTTTTTCAGGTTAGAAGGGTCAGTTATCCTTTGTTCTATATCACCAAAGGAAAGCAGTTCATTGCTCACCAGCTTCCCTAATTTTTCAGCAAACTGATGCTGCCGTTTGGGGAAAATGCCCTGAAATGTAATAAAGAGGAAACGTTTTGGCTCACGTGGATGGAAGAGCATTTTAATGGCTACCCAGTTGGTAAACCAGCCAATAAATGCTGAAATAACAGGTATGAGCAATAACCACCAGTTCATTTAAAAAATTGAGTTGCAAAGAAACAGACAGAAGGTTGTGTGACAAAATCTGATTTTGAAGGGGTTTTGTTTTTTTCTATTTTTGCCGTCCCAAAAACGGTGATTGTAGCTCAGTTGGTTAGAGCATCAGATTGTGGTTCTGAGGGTCGTGGGTTCGAATCCCATCAGTCACCCGAATCCTGCTTCTTAAGCAGGATTTTTTATTTGTTATACCATCCTTTATTTATTCAGCGTTTACCTTTTTACCATTTTATCCACCGTTCATCCCGCTTAACGAAACATTAGTTAAAACACCTGATAGCCAGCAACAATGCTCAAAAAAAACCGTTATTTTTGATAATATGTTACCAAAAGCTTTACAAATTATGTTTAGTAAAAAATCATTACCGGTTCTGCTCCTAATCCTCCTTGCAGGAACTTTTATTGCATTTAACTCCCTGGGTACCGGTAACCCTCCTACCAAATATGAAAAGATACTAAGGCAGGTTGGCGAAATGCTTGAAGATGCACATTACAGCCCCAAAAAAATTGATGACGGTTTTTCAAAAGAGATATTTAAAAAATTTCTTGCAGGCCTCGATCCCGATAAAAATATTTTTCTCCAGTCGGATATAGCGGCATTAAAAAAATTTGAAACAAAGATTGATGATGAAATTCATGGTTCAGCAGTTCAGTTTTTCCCAGCTGCAAATGACATATACCAGAAAAGGCTGGCCGAAGTTTCAGGCATTTACAAACAGATACTTTCAAAACCATTTACATTTAATACAGATGAAAATATTGTTATTGACCCGGAGAAGCTGAATTATACTTCTTCGGAAACACAAAGGGCAGATGCATGGAGAAAGAAAATAAAATACCTTACCCTGGAAAGATATGCTGACCTGCTTGATACAAGAGAAAAAAATAAGGGCACTGAAGGGTTTGTTGTAAAGACAGATGCTGAACTTGAAAAAGAAGCAAGGGAAAAGGTAATGAAGATAATGGACCGCAATTTTGAGCGGCTGAAAAATAAATTTACCGAGGAAGACAGGTTTAACATGCTGGTTAATACCATCACCACCACAATGGATCCCCACACTGTATTTTTTCCGCCTGTTGAGAAAAGATATTTTGACGAGCAAATGAGCGGAAGGTTTTTTGGCATCGGCGCTTCTTTAAGAGGTGAGGAAGGAGCCATTAAAATTGCTACGCTGGTAACAGGCAGCCCCGCATGGAAATCGGGCCAGGTGCAGATTGGCGATGCCATTCTAAAGGTAGGTCAGGGCGCAGATGAGGCGGTTGATGTAACTGGCTTTGACGTGGATGATGCGGTAAAACTCATCCGCGGTAAAAAAGGAACTGAAGTAAAACTTACTTTGAAAAAAGCAGATGGTTCTGTAAAAACAGTAGCCCTTGTACGTGAAGAAATTGTGGTGGAAGAAACGTTTGCAAGGAGTACCATCATCAGCCAGGCAGATAAAAAAATAGGCTATATTTTTCTGCCGGAATTTTATGCTGATTGGGAAAGGCCAAATGGCGCAAGAAGCGCACAGGATGTTGCAAAAGAAATTATCAAACTTAAAGAGCAGCGTGTTGACGGCATCATTATGGATTTACGCAACAATGGAGGGGGTTCTTTATACGATGTGGTGCAGATGGTGGGGTTCTTTATTGAAGACGGCCCCATTGTGCAGGTAAAAGACCGCGATGGCAACCCCAGCGTTTTACGCGACCGTGATAAAACTGTTTTATATGATGGCCCGCTTGCAGTAATGGTAAATGAATTCAGCGCTTCCGCATCAGAAATTTTTGCAGCAGCCATACAGGATTACAAAAGGGGCGTGGTAATTGGGAGCTCAACTTATGGCAAAGGCACCGTTCAACGCAACATTGGCCTTGAAAAAGAAGGTGGTTTTATGGCCAGCAATACACCCGGCGCCGGAATAACCACGCAGGAACTGGGGACTGTAAAACTCACCTTACAAAAATTTTATCGTATAAATGGCGGTTCAACCCAGCTTAAAGGAGTAACCCCCGACATACAGATACCAGACAAGTACGAATATTTCAAATTCCGTGAAAAAGATGACCCGGATGCTTTGCAGTGGGATGAAATTCAAAAGACCAATTACAGCAATTATTCCGGGGGTTATGATTTGAATGCAGTACAGAAAGCCAGTTTGGAGAGGATAAACAGCAATGCTTCTCTTTCAACCATCCGGGAAAACACTTCCCTGCTTGCAAAAATGAACGATAAGGAATATTCCCTCAATATTGACAAATACCGCAAAGAGCAAAAAGACATCCGTTCTGCAATCAGGAAAATGGAAGGGCTTGAAAAAACGCAAAATGCTATGGATATTCAGATGCTGCCACAGGATGAAAAGAAATTAGCGGCAGACAATGATAAACTGGAAAGAAGAAAAGCGTGGATAAAAAACCTGAGCAACGATGTTTATGTAAATGAAACAGTAAATGTAATCAGCGACATGATACGCCAGAGCCTGATGGCAAAGAGTAACTGACAACGCTGTATTTCATATCATTTAAAAACCGCTCATTCCCGGGCGGTTTTTTAATTTTCATACCAAATGGTATAATAACTTTAAAAAAATATTTCAGCATGAATGCAGATTGGTTACGCTCTTTCTGCCTTGCATTGCAGGGCACAAAAGAGGATATTAAATGGGGTAACGACCTTTGTTTTACTGTAGCTGAAAAACTCTTCTGTGTAACAGCTTTAGACGGCCCGTTTAAAGTTTCATTTAAAGTTAAAGATGAAGAATTTGAGGAACTGAGCCAACAGGAGGGGTTTATGTCGGCGCCGTATATGGCAAGGGCCAGGTGGGTTTTGGTAACAGAGCCAGGGAGACTGAGCAGAAATGAGTGGGAGGGCTACATTAAGCAATCATATGAACTGATAGTATCCAAATTGACTAAAAAACAAAAAAGTGAAATAGAATCCTTTAAAAAAAAGTAAGGGTTCAAGTATCCCGGAAAAAAACCGTGAACATGCATTTTTTTCAGCCTGAAAGGCCTACCTTTGCGACCCGTTTTGTTAAACCTGGTTTACAAACGGTATTAGCCCAAATGGTTCCAAAAGAGTCCTGTCTGTTCAGGAACACCAGCAGGGTAACTGAAAACAGTTTAACATGCCAAAGGTTAAAACCAATTCAAGCGCCAAGAAGCGCTTTAAGGTAACCGCAACCGGTAAAATCACACACCAGAAATCCTTCAAGCGGCACATCCTTACAAAAAAATCAAAAAAACGCAAACGTGCCCTCCGCAAAGACGGATCGGTGCACAAATCAAACCTTGATTTTGTAAAACGCTTATTAAGGCTAAAGTAAGCCGTAAGCCGTGAGCTGAGAGTTTTGAGCTATGAGCAAAGAGTTTTAAAGCTAAACAGCCAGCCAGACCGTAAATCTAAAATTGTAAATCTAAAATCATTAAGATATGCCCCGTTCAGTTAATGCCGCCGCCTCAAAGGCCCGCAGAAAAAGGGTCCTGAAACAGGCCAAAGG
>JANRKT010000255.1:0-23965 GCA_033763355.1 Chitinophagaceae bacterium
GTTCTGGTAAGCCCCAGTTCTTTTGCCGCTTTGGTGATGTTGCCATTGTGCTTTTCAATAACACGCAAAATGGTGTTTTTTTCCAATGTGCTCAGCCGTGATTCCTGCGGGTCGTTATTGGTTTCCGCTACAGTTTCAAGGGGTGAGAAAATCAGGTCTTTTGCACCAAGTGTTTCTGTATCCGCCATTATAACCGCCCTTTCTATGGTGTATTGCAACTCCCTTACATTGCCGGGATAATGGTAATGTTTTAATTTTTCAAGGGCGGCATTATCAAAATACATGGAAGGCTTGAGGTATTTATCGCTGTACACCTGTGCAAAATGATTAGCCAGTAATATAATATCCCCCTCCCTTTTGCGGAGCGGCGGTACGGTAATCTCAACGGTATTGATGCGGTAAATCAAATCCTTTCTGAAACGGTTTTCATTGGCAAGTTCCTGTATGGGAAGGTTGGTTGCGCAAATCAAACGTATATCAACCGGCACGGGTTGATTGGTGCCTAACCTGGTAACCTGCCTGCTTTGCAAAACCGTAAGCAGCTTGGCCTGCTGCTGCAAAGAAATGTTTCCAATCTCATCTAAAAAAAGTGTACCGCTGTTGGCTGATTCAAACCTGCCGGTGCGGTCATCCTTTGCATCTGTAAAAGCGCCTTTCTTATGCCCGAACAATTCACTTTCAAAAAGCGTTTCCGTTAATGCCCCTACATCCACTTTTACAAAAGGTTTATCTGCCCGGAGCGATTTCTGGTGAATGGCTTTTGCAATGAGGTCTTTTCCCGTTCCGTTTTCACCGAGTATTAAAATATTTGCATCAGTAGGCGCTACTTTATCAATCTTGCGGAAGATGTCCTGCATCACTTCTGAATCACCCAAAAGTTCAGTACCAATTACTGAATCATTATTAAACTGGTAACCATTCGCAGGCCTGCCGGCATCTTTTTGTTTTAATGCTTCTTTAATGGTAGCAATCAGCTTTTCATTATGCCAGGGCTTTATTACAAAATCTGCAGCGCCTTCTTTAAGTGACCTGATGGCAAGGTCAATGTCGCCATAGGCAGTAATCATTATTACACCCGCTTCAGATTTCATCTCCTTTATTTTCCTGAGCCAGAACAAACCTTCGTTGCCCGTATGAATAGAACTGGTAAAATTCATATCAAGCAGTATACAATCAAAAGATTGTTTGGAAAGCAGCCAGCGGAGGTTCTCGGGATTTTTTTCAGTAATAATTTCTCTTGCTTCCGGTTTCAGCAGCAGTTTAACCGCAGTCAGCACATCCGGGTCATCGTCTATAACCAATATCGTAGCATTCTTAAGTACCATAACATCAAAATAACATCAAAAATATTTTACAGCCATCCATGCAACAATTCTCACCACAAGTTGTACCATAATTACAAAGGCATGGCAATAAGTTTTTTATGAATAAAAAGGCTGCTGTAAATACTGTATCAAAACCGTACACCAGGTGTACGGTAGCGTACGCAACAACCTTTTTTTATTTAGCTAAACTACTGAAAATCAGAAACCGGCAGCTTGGCACATTGTTCACTTAAAGTATACCAGAGTTTTCTCATGTTACGGTGTTCATCCCGTGTCCTTCGGGCCCGCTCAGCAAGTACACGGGATGATTTTAAAAGAAATGAAACATTAAAACCAAAGTGAAGTGGATATAGCAATTCCAAAAAAGAAGTGGTCGGCCAAAAGGATATTAACCATTGCAGGTATTGCAGGCGTAGTGGCGCTGATTGCCGCCAGTTATTATTTTACCTCGGGCAAATCGAGATTAAATGTAAATACTGACCGGATTACCATCAGCGAAATTAAAAAAGGGCCTTTCCTCGAATTTATTCCGGTTAACGGTGTAGTGCTTCCCATTACTTCCATTTATCTTGATGCCACTGAAGGGGGCCGCGTTGAAGAAAAATACGTTGAAGACGGAACGGTGATGAAAAAAGGCCAACCCATATTGCGTCTTTCCAATACAGACCTTGAACTTGGACTTGTTACCCAGCAAACCAATGTTTATAACCTGCTTACCCAGATGCAGATTTCGCAGAATGCTGCGCAGCAGAACACCGTTACAAGGCTTAACCAGCTTACCGATGTGGAAAGCCAGTTAAGGGAAGCGGAACGTATTTACAGGCTTAATAAAAAACTATACGAAGAAAAAGTTATCGGTTTACAGGAATTTAAAAAAGCTGAGAACGACTACAATTATTACCTGCAGAAAAAAAAGCTGAGTGACCAGATCATGCAGCAGGATTCTGTTTCAAATAAGCAACAGTTTACACAGGCAAGGCAATCCTATGAAGGCTCACAGAACGCATTGAATGTAATGCGCAAAAAAGTAGGCGACCTGATTGTAAGGGCGCCCATTGATGGCCAGCTTACATCGCTGGATGCGGAGATTGGTGAATCAAAAAACAAAGGCGACCGCCTCGGCCAACTGGATGTATTAACCGGTTTTAAAGTAAGGGCTGATATAGATGAGCACTATATTTCAAGGATTATAACAGGTCTTTCTGGCGGGTTTACTTTTGCAGGAAAAGAATACAAGCTGACGATTAAAAAGATTTACACCCAGGTAACCAATGGCCGCTTCCAGGTAGATATGGAATTTGTAAATGAAGTTCCGCAGGGGATACGCAGAGGGCAAACGCTGCAAATTGGCCTTGCATTAAGCGATGAAGTAGAAGCCATATTGCTGCCCAAAGGAGGGTTTTATCAGCAAACAGGCGGCAACTGGATTTTTAAAGTAAGCGAAAATGGTAAGATGGCTTATAGAACAGATATTCAGTTGGGCATGCAAAGCCCGGATTATTACCAGGTGTTGCAGGGGCTGCAACCCGGCGATAAAGTTGTAACAAGCAGTTATGAAAATTATGGAAATATGCAGGAACTGGTTTTAAAAAAGGAATAGTGTTTAAGTAAAGGAAAATGTTTTACGATGAATTAAGACAGGAAGTTGCACACGATGATGGATGTTTTGAAGATGAGCAAAAGATGTAAGAAGAAGGATCATTAACCATTACCCCTCCCCCTCCACTATTATACAACGGAGGGGGTGCAGGGTAAGCAAACCCCCTTGTTATGAAAAGAATAATTTTCGTCCTAGCGGTATTGATTGTATCAGGAAGCTGCAGCCAGTTGGGCAGCGCCGGTGCAAAAGTTTGCGACGGTATGGATAAGATAGAAATAACCTGTAAAATACCAGGTAGCACAGCGGCGGATGAATCCGAAAAGATCAAAAATAAAAAACGTGCAATATTACTCTACAGGATACTTAACCATCTCTGAAAAAAATCTGTTACAGTACAGTCCATCCATTATTTATAATATTCAAAACAACAGTAATGATTAAGATTTCTGATCTCGAAAAAAAGTACCGGACCGAAGAAGTGGAAACAGTAGCACTGAATAAGTTATCCTTTGAAGTAAAGGAAGGCGAATTTGTTGCCGTAATGGGCCCTTCAGGCTGCGGCAAATCAACCTTACTGAATATAGTGGGTTTGCTGGATGACCCTGACGGAGGAAGTTTTGTTTTTAACGGAATAGAAGTAGCCAAATTCAACGAACGCAAAAGGGCCGACCTGCGGAAAAAGAATATTGGTTTTGTTTTCCAGAGTTTTAACCTCATTGATGAACTTACTGTATTTGAAAATGTAGAGCTCCCCCTTATCTATAATAACATTAAAGCTGCTGAAAGAAAAAAACGTGTGGAAGAAGTGCTTGATAAAATGCAGATCATGCACCGCCGCAACCACTATCCGCAGCAATTATCAGGCGGCCAGCAGCAGCGTGTGGCAGTAGCAAGGGCCGTTG
The DNA here is from genome assembly GCA_033763355.1 of Chitinophagaceae bacterium. Lineage (GTDB taxonomy): Bacteria > Bacteroidota > Bacteroidia > Chitinophagales > Chitinophagaceae > JANRKT01. Next base: position 3,828 of record JANRKT010000255.1, read on the forward strand.
TCAACAACCCCAAACTGATTCTTGCCGATGAACCAACGGGTAATCTTGATTCAAGCAACGGCAATGAAGTGATGCAGTTGCTTACTGATCTGAACGAACAGGGCACCACCATTATAATGGTAACCCACAGCGAGCATGATGCAAGGTACAGCCACCGCATCATACGTATGCTTGACGGCCAGGCCGTAACAGAAAACATTCTTGTCTGAGCTTGCCATATTAAAATCCTGCCTCTGAGACCGATTACGTCATGAGAATAACTTCAACCGGAGTTCTTATTACTGGTACTCATATTTAAAGAAGGCCATTCAGGCCAGGGTATTTTATTTATAGCCTTTGCCCCGCTGCCGGTAGCAAAGGCACAATACTTTCTTTATGCTGAAAACCTATTTTAAAACTGCTTTCAGGAATTTGCTGCGCAACCGTAAACATGCTGTCTTAAACATACTTGGCCTTGCTGTTGCACTGGCTGCGTGCATGATTGTTTTCCTGGTTATCCAGTACGAAAACAGCTATGACAGGCACATCAAAAACTTTAAAAACATTTACCAGGTTGTAACAAAAGATACCGACGCTGAAGGCGAACATTATACCAGCGGTGTGCCTTTTCCCACCATTAAATTCCTCCGCAAAGATTACCCGCAATATGTTTTTGCGGAACTGATGCAGAACTACAATACCCAGGTAACAGCCCGGAACAGCGATGGAAGCAGTGCAGAAAAAAAATTTCTTGAAGAGAGCGGCATGTTTTACGGCGAACCGGAACTGCTGAAAATGTTTGAAGTAAAATTTTTAAGCGGCAATGCAGATGTGCTGAAAGATGTAAACAGTGTTGCCATCAGCAAAAGCATTGCAGAAAAGTATTTCGGCAACTGGAAAGATGCAATCGGAAAGCGCCTGAACTTTAACAATGCTGATTATGACCTGCAGGTTGCTGCAGTTTTTGAGGATGTGCCTGCCAGCAGCGATTTCCCGTTTCATATTGTTGCCTCTTACTCCGGTTTTATCGCCCACGAAGGCAATGGCTGGCCTTTGGAAGACTGGGGCTCCAATACAAGCAACCACCAGGTGTATGTGTTACTGACCGCCAATGCAAACACAACCTTTATTGACAAACAGCTTGCCTTATTTGAAAAAAAATATAACACAGAAAATAAAGAAACTACCCGTAGCCATTTCCTGCAGCCTTTAAAAAATATACATTTCGATGAAAGGTTCAGCAACAACGGAGACCACATCACCAGCCGGAAAACGTTATACACTTTGTCTTTTATCGGCCTGCTTGTTATACTGATGGCCTGCATCAATTTTGTAAATCTTTCTACTGCGCTTGCAGTAACCCGCAGTAAAGAAACAGGCATCAGGAAAGTAATGGGCGGCAGTAAATTCCAGCTCAGGGTACAGGTATTTATGGAAACGGCCGCAGTGGTATTCTCCTCTTTAATGGTTGCACTTGGCCTGGCGTCACTGGTCCTTCCATATGTAAAAAATATAATGGTGGTGCAGAACACGCTGAATTTGTTCAATTCCGGAAGCATCTTTTTCATTATTGCCATCACACTTGCAACCATATTTTTATCTGGAATCTATCCTGCTTTTGTAATGGGCCGTTTCAAACCGGTTGAGGCGATAAAAAACAAAATCAATACTGCAAAAGTGGGCAGCATTGGCTTAAGAAGGGTGCTTGTGGTGTTGCAGTTTGCATTCTCTCAGATTTTAATAATTGCTACTATTATTACCATCAGCCAGATGAGTTTTATTAAAAATGCTGATCTCGGGTTTAACAAAGAGGCGGTGCTCATGATCCCCATGAATTCTGACAGCGCCACCAGGACTAGGATGCAGCCTTTTAAAGATGCATTGATGGCCCGCAGCGATGTAAAACAGGTGAGCTTCAGTTTTGATGCACCCAGCAGTGACAATTCATGGCAGGCCAACTTTGCATTTGATAAAATGGAAGACCGCGACTTTAACCTGAACCTGAAATTTGGCGATGAAAATTATTTAAATACCTATGGGCTGCAACTGGTTGCCGGAAGGTTTTATGAAGCAAGTGATACAGCCCGCAATTATGTAGTAAACGAAACCTTTATTAAAAAAACAGGGGTTAAAGACCCGCAGGAAGCCCTGGGTAAAATGCTCAGAATAGGCGGCACCAAACCAAAACCCGTTATTGGTGTTGTAAAAGATTTCAAGGTTCAGTCGCTGCGTGAAGCAGTTCCCCCCATTGCTATTTCACCCCGTATTATATACTATGGAATATCAGGGGTAAAATTATCCGCTTCAAATCTTTTACGCAGCAAAGAAGAAATTGGCAGGATATGGAACCGCTTCTTCCCTGAATACGTTTACAACGCCACATTCTTAGATGACAACATCAACCGTTTTTATGAACAGGAAGAAAGGCTGAGCCGCATGTATAAAGTATATGCCTGTCTCGCCATATTCATCAGTTGCCTTGGCTTGTACGGCCTTATTTCATTTATGGTGGTTCAAAAAACAAAAGAAGTAGGCATCAGGAAAGTGCTTGGCGCCAGTGTGCAAAGCATCGTGTACCTGTTTTCAAAAGAATTTACCATACTCATCAGTATTGCATTTGTACTGGCAGCCCCGGCAGCATGGTACCTGATGAATACCTGGCTTCGGGATTTTGCCTACCGCATCAGCATCGGTGCAGGGGTATTTATAGCAGCAGTAATTATTTCCATACTTATTGCCTGGGTTACCGTGGGGTATAAAGCTTTTCGTGCAGCCGTTGCAAACCCTGCCAGGGCGCTGAGAAGTGAATAAAATATAAACATTACTAATTCAAAAAAACCAAAGATCATGAAAAAACTCCTTTCAGTTCTACTGCTGGTTTCTTTTGCGCCTGGTTTACTTGCCCAGGACAAAAAAGAGCGTGAACCTTTTATAGTAAAATCCTTAACAGGCGAAGCTGTTAAGAATGTTGAAGTGGAAACATCAGGCGGCAGCATTACAGTTGACGGAACTGCGGGGCAACAACCAAGGGTGGAGGTGTATGTGTGGCCCTCAAACAGTAAATGGAGCGAAACCATTTCAAAAGAAGAAATACAAAAAAGATTAGATGAGGATTATGAACTGACGATTTCAGTTTCCAATAATAAACTTACCGCTACAGCAAAAAACAAAAAAAGAAACTGGGACTGGAAAAGATCATTGTCCATATCATTTAAAGTATATGCCGGGAGTAACCTGTCCACCCGGCTGCGAACAAGCGGCGGCAGTATCCACCTCACCGCTTTATCAGGCACACAGGATTTTACAACAAGCGGCGGAAGCTTACATGTTGACAAACTAAAAGGAAAAATAAATGGCCGCACATCCGGGGGAAGCATACATGTAAAAGACTCAAATGATGAAATTGATTTAACAACCAGTGGTGGCAGTATTCATGCCGATAACTGTACGGGAAAGATTGAGCTGACCACTTCAGGCGGTTCCCTTCAGTTAAAAAACCTTTCTGGTACAATAGAAGCCACTACCAGCGGAGGAAGCATCAGGGGAGGGTATATAAGCGGTGAACTGCAAACACACACATCCGGCGGCAATATTAACCTTGATGAACTGATGTGCAGTATTGAAGCTTCAACAAGCGGGGGAAGTATAGATGTTTCTGTAAAAGAATTGGGTAAGTATGTTAAGCTGAGCAACTCCGGCGGCAACATTGACCTTGAACTTCCATCCAGCAAAGGTCTTGACCTGAAACTAACCGGGTCAAAAATAAAAACAGACAAACTTGGAAATTTTAGCGGTTCAGTTGAGGATGATGAAATCAACGGCAAACTAAACGGCGGAGGCACCCCCATTACAGTCCGGGCAGGAAGCGGAAGGATATACATGGTACTGAAATAAAAATACAAATTTTAAAACCGCTCTATGTTCCGGAACTATTTTAAAACAGCTGTCCGCAATCTCAGGAAAAAAAACTTTTCCGTAAGTAATACTGGAGCCTCTCACCGGGGCTTTAAGAAGTGAATAAGGAGGTAAAATGTTTATGCGGAGATCATGCTGAAAACAAGATGGGGCTTTGAGAAGTGAGTGAAGTAACAGAAATGCGATACAGGATAAATCATTCCGAACTAAATAAAAGTGCCGCTATGCTGAAAAGTTATTTAAAAATCGCCTGGAGAAATTTATGGAAAAATAAAACTTTCTCAGCCATCAATATTATTGGCCTTGCCGCGGGCCTTGCATGTTTTATCATGATAGCATTGTATGTAACAGATGAACTTAGTTATGACAGGTATCATGAAAAGGCAAACAGGATCTACCGTGTTAATTCAGATATACGCTTCGGCGGAACAGACCTTATTATGGCTGTATGCTCTGATCCAATGGGCGCCACTTTGAAAAAAGATTATCCGCAAGTGGAAGAATACACCCGCTTATATGCTTCCGGTGGCAGCAAGCTTATCAAAAAAGGAAACAGTTTTATTAATGAAGAAAGGGTGACCCACGCTGATTCTACCATCTTTGATGTGTTTACCTTTCCGGCCCTTGCGGGCAATACAAAGACAGCTTTGAATGAGCTGAATACGGTGGTGATAACGGAATCAACTGCTATGAAATATTTTAATGGGGTAAATGAGGCAATGGGCAAAATGATCGAGGATGGCAGCGTGTTGTATAAGGTGACAGCAGTAATAAAAGATATTCCCCGCAATTCTCACTTCAATTTTGATTTCTTCTTCTCTATGGATAATGTGAATTATGGCTTTGGTAATTTCCTTAGCCATAATTTTCATACTTATATTGTTCTAAAGCCCGGAACCGACCCCAAAGCATTCAGTAAGAATTTTGAGCAGGTCATTGAAAAATATATGGTGCCACAGGCCAGTCAGTTCATGCAGATTAAGAACATGGAAGAATTCAGAAAATCTGGTAACAGATTGCAGTATTCTTTATTACCGATTACCGATATTCATTTGCATTCATCCAGACAGGTTGAACTGGATGTAAATGGGAACATACAATATATCTATATATTTTCAGCTGTTGCCCTGTTTATCCTGTTAATTGCCTGTATCAATTTTATGAACCTCTCAACTGCCCGTTCTGCGGCCCGCTCAAGAGAAGTAGGTATAAGAAAAGTGTTAGGCACAGAAAGAAAATCCTTAATCGGGCAATTTCTCACTGAGTCCTCATTGACCGCATTTATTTCATTGGCGCTTGCCATCGGTATTGTTGGACTTGCTTTGTCATGGTTCAATGATTTAACGGGAAAAGAAATCGAGATGAACGCTTTATTGAAGCCAGGGTACCTTCTCTTTTTATTGGCGCTTCCTGTATTGGTGGGCCTGGTGGCAGGCAGTTACCCGGCTTTCTTTCTATCGGCATTCAAGCCCATAAGCGTACTGAAAGGAAAAGTAAATACAGGCGTAACCAAAAGCAACCTTCGCAGTACACTGGTGATATTCCAGTTTTTTGCTTCAATTGTTTTAATAACAGGTACCATTATTATATACAAACAACTGAATTATATACAAACCACTAAGATTGGATTTAACAAAGACCAGGTGTTGGTAGTGAACAATCCTGGTATTGCGAGAGAAAAAAGAGAAGCATTTAAAAATGAAGTGGCAAAATTAAGTGGTGTGAAGTCTGCCGCTTTCGCCGGTTACCTGCCTGTGAGTAACTCATCCCGCAGCGATAATACCTGGTCAACCGAAGCTGTGATGACTGAGAAGAATGGTTTTAATATGCAGAACTGGCGAATTGATTATGATTATATCCCCACACTGGGAATGGAGATTATCCAGGGGCGTAATTTTTCTCCTGAGTTTGGTTCAGATTCCTCTGCTATAATCCTGAATGAAACAGCAGCGAAGGTTACCGGTTTTGATAATCCGATAGGGAAACAAATTTATTCGAGTGATGGCAATGGGCCTTCGGTTCCAAGTACGATAGTTGGCATAGTAAGAAACTTCAATTTCGAATCATTGCGGAAAAATGTAGGCCCGCTTTGTTTCCGGCTTGGTAACAGCCGTTGGGCCACAGCCTTTCGCGTTCAAACCAGCGAGATAGGAAATCTTATTTCCAGTATTGAAAATAAATACAAAGCAATGGCGCCTGGCATGCCATTCAGTTATCAATTCCTGGATGAATCATTTGATAACATGTACCGCGAAGAACAGCGGGTGGGTAAAGTAGCATTGACATTTGCCTTCCTGGCTATCATCATCGCCTGCCTTGGATTGTTTGGACTGGCCACTTATATGGCAGAACAAAGAACAAAAGAAATTGGAGTAAGAAAAGTGCTGGGTGCAACAGTGCCCAGCATCGTCTCTATGCTTTCAAAGGATTTCCTGAAGCTCGTATTGATTTCATTCGGCATTGCCGCACCCTTTGGGTGGTGGGTTATGAACAAATGGCTGGAAGATTTTGCTTTCCGAATCTCAATAGGCTGGTGGGTGTTTGCGCTGGCCGGTGTACTGGCATTGCTTATTGCATTCGTAACAGTAAGCTTCCAGGCTATTAAGGCGGCTATTGCTAACCCCGTGAAATCATTGAGAACAGAATAAAAGGGTTATATGGTTTGATTGTTAGATTGTTAACCATCAAACAATTGATCAATCAAATAATAAATAAACCATGATAAAAAATTATTTAAAAATCGCTTTCCGAAATCTCTGGAAAAACAAGGCTTTTTCTGCGATTAACATTTTTGGGTTGGCCATTGGTATTGCCGCCTGTATTGTAATTATGCTTTTTGTTTTTTATGAAAAAAGCTTTGACAGGATGCATACCAAAAATATTTATCGTCTTGATGAAGTACAGAAGTTCGAAGGAATGGTGCAACCGCAAAACGTTGCCTTGTCTATGTACCCTATGGGCCCAACATTGACAAGCGATTTTCCCGAAATAAAAAATTTTACAAGGGTAAGGCAAGCCAATAAGCTTGACCTTACGTATGGAGATAAGCGAATTTTCTTTCCTTCCATATTATATGTTGATTCCACTTTTTTACAGCTATTTGACTATGAAATACTGAAGGGAGACAGAAAAACTATTCTGGAAAAGCCGAATAGTATCGCATTAACAGAAGAAAGTGCAAAAAAACTTTTTGGCAATGAAGATCCTATTGGCAAAACTGTAACCAAATATGTTGGCGATACAATCAGGTTTACAGTTACCGGTATCATGAAAGATGCACCGGAGAATTCACATCTTCAGTTTGACGGCATGGCTTCTTTCAGCACTATTGCCGGCCCCCGTAATATGGAAAACTGGGGTGGCAACTGGCTGGTTACTTATCTCGAGCTGGAGAGGGGAACCAATATAGCAGCGCTGGAGAAAAAATTTCCTGCATACCTGAAAAAATATATGGCTGAGAGTGAAGGTTGGAAATTTTATACATTATTCCTGCAGCCATTAAGTAAAGTACATGACAGTTCTGCTGACATCACTCATGACTATGTGAACTATAAAAAGTTTGATAAACGCTACACCTATATTTTTTCTGTTATCGCCATCATCATCCTGGTGATTGCCTGCATCAATTTTATGAATCTTTCTACAGCAAGGTCTGCAGAAAGAGCAAAGGAGGTAGGAATAAGAAAAACAATTGGAGCTGAAAGATTTCAACTGGCAGGACAATTTTTAGGTGAATCAATATTGCTTTCAGTGATAGCGCTGATCATCGCTATTGTTATTGTGAAATTGTCACTGCCGGCTATTAGTAATTTAAGTCAGCGGGAGCTTGATTTACCTCTTGGCAATTTGTCTTTATTGCTGATGATTTTAGGCGCTACTATTATCGTTGGCTTATTTGCAGGATTATATCCTGCCGGTTATCTCTCATCGTTTAAACCGATTCGTGTATTAAAAGGTTCTGGTCAAACAGGTAAAAGCAAAAGCACACTAAGAAACTTTCTTGTCATCGGACAATTTACGGGAGCTGTCTTGCTGATCATTGGAACCGTGTTTGCAGTCCGGCAATTGCGTTATATGCAAACAAAAGATCCGGGGTTCAATCGTGACCAGGTAATGATCATGCCACTTAACAGGGTTACTTCAGGAAAGTATGATGCATTTAAACAAGAGTTATTAAAGAATACAGTTGTAGGCAGTGTTACCGCCTCGCAGCAAAGACTTGGAAATAATCTTCATCAATCCGGTATGAGATTTCACGGGAAGGGGCCTGTAAGGGAGCTTACTTCATCACAAGTGGTTGTTGACCCGGATTACCTCACCCTTTACAAAATTCCCATTATCGCCGGTAGAAATTTCACCAATGAAGTCAGCGATAATGCAAGAGCCTACATTGTCAATGAATCAATGGCGAAAGAATTGCTGAAAGATGATCCCAAAGCATCATACGAAACATTGATCGGAAAAAATTATGGTTTCGGAGGAATGGATTCAACCGGTTTTATTGCGGGTGTAGCAAGTGATTTTAATTTTAATTCACTTCATCATAAAATAGAAACGCTGAGTATTTTTTGCCAGAAGGATTGGGGATACAGTGAAGTGTCTGTTCGTATCAGCGGAAGCAAAGCAAAAGAGGCAATCGAACATACTGGTTCTTCCTGGAAAAAAGTAAACCCTGATCAGCCATTTGAATATAGTTTTCTTGATGAACATTTTGCAGAAATGTACACAGCCGACCGTGCAGTAAGTAAAGTAGTAGGCATCCTCGCCGGATTAGCCATACTGATCTCATGCCTTGGGTTATTTGGTTTGGCATCTTACTCAGCAGAGCGAAGAGTAAAAGAGATCGGCATCAGGAAAGTATTGGGTGCTTCGGTGCAAAATATCACCGCTATGCTTTCTAAAGATTTTTTAAAACTGGTGATTGTTTCCAATCTTATAGCGTGGCCGGTTGCATGGTTTGGTGTCAGCCGTTGGTTGCAGGATTTTGCGTATCGTGTGCCAGTCAGTTGGTGGGTGTTTGTTGTAGCAGCAGTAATAGCTGTGTTGATAGCATTATTTACTATCAGCTTCCAGGCTATCAAAGCAGCGATTGCCAATCCGGTTAAATCATTGAGAACAGAATAAAGCTATTGATATGCTAAAAAGCTATTTAAAAATCGCCTGGAGAAATTTATTCCGTAATAAAGGTTTTTCCGCAACCAATTTACTGGGGCTTACCATCGGTATCACCTGCACTATTCTGATTGCTTTATGGGTACAGGATGAACTTACCTATGATAAATTTCATTTGAACTATAAACACATTTATAAGCTTTATGCAAACCGTGATTTCAATAATCAGATTTTCACTGACGAAAACATGGTGCTGCCGCTTGCCAGTTCAATTGAAAAAGGGACATCACAGGTGAAGTATGCTGTTGCAACAACACACAGGCAGCCCCGTATCCTCAGGAACGGAGATATTAAATTGAAAAAAGAAGGCTATGTGGTAAGTGAGCACTTCTTCAATATGTTTTCATGGAAATTCATTAAAGGGAACCCGCAAACAGCCATCGCTGATCCGCATTCCATTGTATTGACAAAATCTGCAGCAAAAGCTTTATTTGCAAATGATGAACCGTTAAATAAGACGGTGCGGTTGAGCAATGGCGACGATATGAAAGTGACCGCTATAGTAGAAGATGTTCCGGGTAATTCCACCTTTCAGTTTGACTATATTATGCCGTTTAACTACTCCAATGAAAACATAAAAAGGTCAATGGAGCAATGGCAGAATTCTTCATGGACGGTTTTTGTGCAAACCAATGAGGGGACAAACCTGCAGGCGCTAAACAAATACATCAATGATCTGAAATACCAGCATGACCCTGAAGACAGGCAGATCAGCACTTATTTCACTTTTCCCATGAGCAAGTGGCGTTTGCAAAGCGAATTCAAAGAAGGAAAAAACACGGGTGGAATGATTGAGTATGTGCGGCTCTTCAGCATCATTGCCATTATCATTTTATTAATTGCCTGTATTAATTTCATGAACCTTTCCACCGCACGTTCAGAGAAAAGGGCAAAAGAAATAGGTATAAGAAAAACTCTGGGTTCAGAAAAAAAACAGCTCATTTTCCAGTTCTTTTCGGAATCAATAATCCTCACTTCGGTTGCTTTTGTTTTTTCAATTTTAACTGTCTTTCTTTTGCTGCCTGCTTTCAATGCTTTAGTAGATAAACATTTATCATTAGATGTTGCCAATCCGCTTTTCTGGCTTGGGGCATTGGGTCTGATCATTTTTACGGGAATAGTAGCGGGCAGTTACCCGGCGCTGTACTTATCATCATTCAATCCTATAAAAGTTTTAAAAGGAACTTTTGTACCCGGAAAGGGAAATGTTTTGCCAAGACATATTCTTGTGGTAGGGCAGTTTGCTATTTCTATTCTTCTTATTTCGGCCACAATCATTATTTACCAGCAGATACATCATATCAAGAACCGTGATATGGGTTATAACCCCAACAACCTGATCATGATCCCTGCATCCGATGATACGCAGAAAAATTTTACCGCTATAAAAGATGAATTACTGAAGTCAGGAATGATCAGTGCAGTGAACAGGTCATTTTCACCTGTAACTGAAGTGTGGTGGAAATCACCTGCGCCTGACTGGGACGGGAAGCCAACCGACGGAGAATTGATTGTCGCAAACATGAGTACTGACATTGACTACACAAAAACCATGGGGGTCAGGATCATTGAAGGAAAAGATTTCTCTGGTGTGCCATCTGATTCAAATGCCATGCTGCTGAATGAGGCGGCGGTGAAAGCAATGGGATTGAAGAATCCGGTAGGAACAGAGATCAGGAATTTTAATTCAAAGTACCATGTTATCGGGGTTACCAGCAATATTGTGATGGAGTCTCCTTACAAACCTGTCGATCCTATGCTGGTTTATTTTAATCCGGATAATTGCAATGCTATAAATATGCGCCTCACCGCATCAGCGAAACCACAGGAGGCATTGAAATCCATTGAAACAATATTTAAAAAATATAACCCTGCGTATCCGTTCGAATACAAATTTGTTGACGAGGAATTCAACCGGAAATTTTTAACTGAAACACTGATCAGCAAGATCACAAACATCTTTGCCGGGCTTGCCATTTTTATTTGCTGCATCGGGCTGGCAGGGCTTGCATCTTTTACCATTGAAAAACGGGTAAGGGAAATTGGCATCAGGAAAGTTTTGGGGGCAACAATTGGACAGCTGATTGCCCTTATCTCAAAAGATTTTTTAAAACTGGTGTTGATTGCTTTTGTCATCGCTGCACCGCTGGCATGGTGGTTTATGAATAACTGGCTGGAAAAATATCCTTTCCGCATCAGAATCAGCATCTGGTTATTTGGAGCTGTCGGGGTGCTGATCCTCTTACTTGCATTGGTAGTAGTTGGTTTAAATACGGTAAAGGCTGCTGTTGCCAAGCCGGTAAAGTCATTGCGGACAGAGTAGGGTTTAAGTAAGAAGCAAAAAATAAAAAGTCAAAAGGGTAAGAATTCAATTAAAGAAAGATGTTATGATAAAAAATTATTTCAAAGTCGCCTGGCGAAATCTTATTAAAAGCAAAGGGTACAGTGCAATCAACATTGGTGGTCTTGCTATGGGGATGGCGGTGGCCATGCTGATTGGTTTGTGGGTATATGATGAACTTACGTTTGACAAATACCACAAGAACTATGACCGCATTGCTCAGGTGATGCAGCATGCCAACTTCAATGGTAAAATTGAAACCCAGGTGGCCAACCCTGCACTGATGGGCCCTGAATTGCGGGCTAAGTACGGTAGCGATTTTAAATATGTTGTGCAATCATCATGGACAGGAGGGCATCTGCTCTCCATTGGAGATAAACATATCAGTAAAGTTGGGAACTTTTTTGAACCTGATGCACCCGATATGCTTTCACTCCAAATGCTGAAAGGAACAAGGAAAGGATTAAAAGACCCTTACTCCATCATGCTGTCAGCATCGGCCGCCGAATCCATCTTTGGCAAAGAAGACCCGATCAATAAAACAATAAAGCTTGACAGGTCTTTTGATGTAAAGGTTACCGGTGTTTACGAGGATTTGCCCGACAATACTTCTTTCCGTGAAATAAAAATTATGATGCCCTGGGAACTGTGGCTGATCCAAAATCCCTGGGCCAAACAAATGACTGAACCCTGGGGGAGCAATTTCTCCCAGACATTTGTGCAGGTTGCTGATAATGCAGATATGCAAAAAGTTTCTGAAAAAATCAAAAATGCAAAACTGAACAATGTAAGCAGGGAAGAAGCAAAATACCAGTGGGTTGTTTTTCTGCAACCCATGCGCAAGTGGAATTTGTATAATGAATTCAGAAATGGAATTAATACTGGCGGAAATATTCAATATATCCGGTTATTTGGCATCATTGGCATTTTTGTATTGCTGCTGGCCTGCATCAATTTTATGAACCTTGCCACTGCACGCAGCGAAAAAAGGGCAAGGGAAGTAGGGATCCGCAAAGCAATAGGTTCATTGCGCAGTCAATTAATAAAACAGTTTTTTGCAGAATCCTATTTGGTGGTGCTGCTCGCATTTGTATTGTGTTTGATTTTAGTAATACTGTTGCTTCCGTTATTTAATGAAGTAGCAGGAAAAAAAATCATAATGCCCTGGTCAAACCCTTTGTTTTGGATTTTCAGCCTTTTGTTTATTTTAATAACAGGGCTGGTTTCCGGCAGCTATCCTGCACTTTATCTTTCTTCATTTCAGCCATTAAAAGTACTGAAAGGAACATTTCGTGTGGGCAGGTTCGCTTCAATTCCCCGAAAGGTTTTGGTGGTAACACAGTTTACTGTTTCGGTAATGCTCATCATCGGGACGATCATCGTGTACCAGCAAATACAGTATGCGAAGAACCGGCCCATCGGTTATACCCGAAATGGTTTGATCAACCTGGGCATGGAACCGGAAATAAGAGAACATTACGACGCCATCAGGAATGAGCTAAAAAGCTCCGGTGCTATTGAAGAAATGGCTGCATCCAATAGCCCATTGACGCAGGTATGGAATACAAACGGCGGTTTTGAATGGGAAGGCAAAGACCCCAACCTCGCCGTTGATTTTCCCAATAACAGGGTTTCGTATGAGTTTGGCAAAACAGTGAAATGGAAAATTAAATCAGGCAGGGATTTCTCACGGGATTTCGCAACAGACTCGGCAGCATTCATCATTAATGAGTCGGCAGCTAAGTTTTTAGGATTTGATAACCCGGTTGGCAAAGTGCTGAAATGGAATAGCGAGCCTTTTACAATCATTGGTATCGTTAATGATATTATGCAGGAGTCACCCTTTTACCCTGTACGTCCTACTTTATACCATATAGGTAAATATGAGAACATGTATAACCTGATTCTGAAGTTAAATCCACAGAAGAATGCAAAACAATCATTAACCAGTATTGAAAAGGTTTGGAAAAAATATACACCTGCTGTGCCGTTTGATTACAAGTTTGTAGATGAAGAATTTGGAAGCAAGTTCAGGGCTGAGGAACGTATAGGAAAACTATCTTCTTATTTCGCCATACTCGCCGTTTTTATTTCCTGCCTGGGCTTATTTGGTATGGCAAGTTTTGTTGCCGAACAACGGACAAAAGAAATCGGCATCCGAAAAGTTCTTGGCGCCAGTGTACTTAACCTCTGGCGTTTGCTATCCAAAGAGTTTGTATTGCTGGTAATCTTCTCCTGCATTGTTGCTGCACCCATTGCCTGGTATTATCTCGATAACTGGCTTACCAATTATGATTACAGAATTAAAATAAACTGGCAGGTTTTTGCAATGGCAGCAGTTGCTGCATTGGCAATTACTTTAATTACGGTGAGCTTCCAGGCTATTAAAGCGGCAATTGCAAATCCGGTAAAGTCATTGCGAACGGAATGATAGCTTTTATTAATAATGAGGAGAGTTAAAAAAAGTTTTTATGTTATTCAAAAACATTCCATTCATCCTTCGTCGGTTCAGTAGGCAGAAATTGACAACATTCCTGCATGTCACCGGGCTAACCTTAGGTATTACCGTATGCCTGCTGATCGGTTTATTCATTAAATATGAATTGAGTTTTGATACATATGAAAGCAAGGCAGACCGGACCTGGCGTATCAATCAGGTATGGATTGATTTTGGTAAAAAGCAATTTCATTACTCAACACCTTTTCCGTTAGCCGATCAGATTCGTAAAGATGTGCCGGGATTAGAGTATGTCACTAAAGTTCATCACCCGTTTCAATCTGTTATTGAAATAAATCCTTTAAAACGGTTTAAACAGGAAAAAGTAGTAATGACCGACCCGGAATTTTTAGATGTATTTGACGTGAAGGTGTTAGAAGGTAATGCATATGAAACGTTACGTAAACCTTACCAGGCAGTATTGACAGAAACAACAGCCAAAAAGTTTTTTGGTAACGAAAATGCTATTGGAAAAATATTTACTTACAATGATAGCTTTAAAATTACCGTCGGTGCAGTAATCAGAGATTTTCCCGGTAATACGCATTTGCCTGCAGAATTGCTTTTGTCGGTTTCTGAAAATGAAAAATACCTTCAGACAAGTACTGCACACTATGGTTCTGTTTCCGGCGGATCAACATTTATTGTATTACCAAAAGGTGCCAAACCAGGAACAGGTCTTACAACAGCTTTGCAAAGCATTTATGACCGGTTTGTCAATAACCAGGAATGGGCAGGAAAAGATCATCGTTCGGAAATGGAGCTGCAGCCTTTAAGTGATGTTCATTTTAACTCAAAGTATGCTGGTGGCGGTGAATGGGTAAAAGCTATCACCAGAAGCTGGCTTTGGTTTTTCGGAAGCGTAGGCCTGGCCGTATTGCTATTGGCCTGCATCAATTTCATTAATCTTTCAACAGCGCAATCACTGAGCAGGGCTAAAGAAGTCGGAGTGCGTAAATCTGTAGGAGCAGGAAGATTTCAATTGTTTACTCAATTTCTCAGTGAAGCATTTTTATTGGTTTTGTTCTCAGCCATCATAGGCGCAATCATTGCCAAACTTTCATTACCGTATATTAATGAGCTTTCTGGCAAACAAATTGTCTTTAATCTGCCCGGCTCTGCTTCATTACTGATTGCTTTATTGGTTGGGGTTTGTTTAACAGCTTTAATGGCCGGCATTTACCCGGCATGGCTCATTACTAAATTTCATCCGGCCACTGCTTTAAAACCAGGTTCTGTCAATTCTTCGTCTCAACCTGCCTTTCTCCGAAAAGCATTGGTGGTAACACAGTTTAGCATTTCTGTTTGTCTGCTGATCGGTTTATTGCTGATTGGTAACCAAATGAATTATATGCGGCATAAAGATCTTGGTTTTGATAAAGAAAATATTGTTACCGTATCTGTTCACTTTGATGAAAGTACAAGTCAAAAGAAATTATTCAGCAATGAACTGTCTGCTATTCCGGGGGCAAAAGAATGGTCTTTCTCTACCAGTTCATTGGCGGGTGAAGGTCATTGGGGAACAGTAATGAGCATTGTTGGGCAAAACGACCCCAATCAAAAATCTGTAACAACAATTATGACAGATGAAAAATACTGTTCAGTATATGGCCTAAAATTAACCGCAGGACGTTTTTTTAACCTGGCTGATACAAGCGCTGTATCAAGATCATTACCTGAGGGGCAGCGTTTCGCTAAATCAGTTGTCAATGAGAAGTTGATCCGGGAATTAGGTTTTGAATCTGCAGAAGCGGCATTGGGAAAAAGGTTCTGGATTGGAATGAACGGATGGCATGCGGAAATAGTGGGAGTAGTCGCTGATTTTAACATCAGTTCATTGCATGAAGCCATCAAGCCTACATTAATTACGCAATTTCTCCCGTTCGCTGAAAGGGTAAATATTAAACTTCAGGCAGGCGCTGATGTGCCGGCCCTGATCAGCAAAATACAGGCGGGTTATAAAAAAGCATACCCATCCGGTATATTCGAATTCAATTTTGTAGATCAGCGGCTTGATGCATTGTATAAAGATGAAGCCCGGCTATTCAGCCTTTTTAAAGTGTTTTCTGTATTGGCCATGTTTATTTCCTGTCTTGGCCTCTGGGGACTGATAACATTTGCAGCGCAGCAACGGATAAAAGAAATAGGTGTAAGAAAAGTACTTGGCGCTTCGATACCGGATATAGTCACGCTGCTTACTAAGGATTTCATACTTCTCGTTTGCATTTCGATTGCTATAGCAGCGCCACTGGCGTATTGGGGAATCAATAAATGGTTGCAGGATTTTGCTTATCGCATTCAGATTGGGTGGACTGCTTTTGCAATTGCAGGGGCTGCGGCAATATTAATCGCATTGATTACGGTAAGCTTCCAAGCCATTAAAGCAGCGATTGCCAACCCTGTAAAAAGTTTGAGGACAGAATAAATAATTGTTATGATAAAAAATTATTTTAAAACAGCCTGGCGGAATCTTAAAAGAAACAAGGTTTATTCTGCCATTAATATCACCGGTCTCAGCCTTGGGCTGGCCTGCGCCATGCTCATCCTCCTGTATGTAAAAGACGAAGTAAGCTATGACCGTTTTCACCAGGATGTGACCCGCATTTACCGTGTGGTGAACAAAGAAATAAAACCAGACGGGAGCATCGGCGGCATCAATGGTTATTCCGGCTATTTCCAGGGACCACGGTTTACAGCAGCTATACCGGAGTTACTTCATTTTGTACGATTCAGGGAAAATCATGTTGACCTGAAAACTGGCACCGAAATACAATCGCAACAAATATTTTATACGGATTCAGCTTTTTTTTCTGCATTTACTTTTCCCCTGTTGAGCGGTAATCCTGAAACAGCATTGAAGCAGCCGAACTCCATTGTCATTTCGGAAGATATGGCAAAAAGAAAATTCGGCACCATCAACGCAACAGGCAAAACCCTGTTGTTTAAAAAAAATGAAACATTTGAACCATACACCGTAACCGGCGTAGCCAAAAGATGTCCTCAAAATTCCACCATCAAATTTGATGTACTGATGCCTATAGAAGTATCAAAAGAGGATGAAGCGCTGAATGAAAACTGGTTCAATTTTATGATGAACACATTTGTGGTGCTTGCGCCGGGAGCCAGCATACCCGTTGTGGAAGCTAAGATGAAAGTAGTATATGAAAGCGATGCACAGGAGTCTATTAAAATGGTTGCTGAAAAATACGGCTACAAAAACAAAAACGTCTATTTCCTGCAACCATTTACGGAAATACATTTAAGCAGGGAACTGAATGCATCTAACGGCCTTACCGGAGGAAGCAACCCGGTATATTCTTACATTTTGTCAGGTATAGCTGTTTTCATTTTGCTTATCGCCTGCATCAATTTTGTAAACCTCACGGTTGCACGTTCTGTAAAAAGAGCAAAAGAAATTGGTATACGCAAAGTAGTGGGCGGAGACAGGAAGCAACTGATCATACAGTTTCTCAGTGAATCATTTATACTTTGCCTGGTTGCTTTTGTAATGGCAGTAGTGCTGGCAGAGTTTGCCCTGCCTGTCTTTAACCGCCTTTCAAATAAAGCATTGGCCCTTTCCTATCTTTTGGATGCAAAGCTCATATCCGGTTATTTCGTGTTGTTCCTTCTTACCGGTTTATTGGCCGGATTTTACCCGGCACTGGTTTTGTCAAACTATAACCCGGTAAAAACATTGTACAGCCGTTTTGTATTAGCCGGAAAGAACTACCTGCAGAAATCACTGGTGGTACTGCAGTTCGGACTGGCTTCTTTTCTCATCATTGCCACACTTACCATTTTTTCGCAGTTCAATTACCTTATTACCCGCAACCTTGGTTATGACGACACTAATCTTATTGTAGTTGAAAAATGGGGGATGAAACGCAATGAGGCTGCCCTGGTTAAAAATGAATTGCTGAAAAAACCGGGTATCGTTGATGTGGCCTTGAAAAATGGCGGGTTCTGGGGAACGGGTGCAAAAATAAACGGTGAGACAACCATAGATTTTGCCTACGAAACAGTTGATGAAAGTTATTTGGCGTTAATGAAAATACCCATCGTAAAAGGAAGAAACTTTTCCGCTTCTTTTCCTTCTGATTCTACAAGGTCTGTTCTGGTAAATGAAACTTTTGCGAAGCAGGCAGGATGGAAAGACCTCATTGGCCAGGAAGTAAATTTCTTTTACAATGAGGGAGAAAGATATACAGTAGTAGGTATTGTAAAAGACCACCACTATGAATCACTGGGAAGAAAGATTGGCCCGCAGTTGTTTACCATAAAACCCGGCAATGAGTATGGAAAAACAATTATTAAAATCAGACCAAACAGTGAAGCTTCAGTATTGCCGCATATTGAAAAAGTTTTTAAACAGGCGTTTCCCCTCAGTCCATTCACTTACAAATTCCAGGACGAGGAAAATCTGAAGAGTTATGAGGCTGAGGCCAAATGGAAACAGATTATGCTGCTGAGCGCTATACTAACGATATTCATTTCCTGTATCGGGTTATTTGGCTTATCAGTATTGTCAGCGGAAAAAAGAACAAAAGAAATCGGTATCCGAAAAGTATTGGGTGCATCTGCAGGAAATGTAGTAACCATACTTTCAAAAGACTTTTTAAAACTGGTAGCCATTGCGCTCCTAATCGCCATACCTTTTTCATGGCTGGCTGCAAATAAATGGCTTGAAAATTATCCGTACCGGATCAGTCCGGGATGGCAAATGTTTGCATCTGCCGGCATACTGGTAATACTGATTGCGCTGATCACTGTGAGCTTTCAGGCAATTAAAGCAGCCATTGCCAACCCTGTCAAATCATTGCGGAGTGAATAGGGGAGTGTAAAATGTTTTTTCGGAGTTCCCGCTGAAAGCGGGATTAAAAGTTTGAGGACAGAATAAAAAAAAGTACCGGTTGTTTGATGGCTTAATTTGTTATCCTTTGTATCCACCAGACAATCCAACAATCAAACATTTTTTATGATAAAAAGTTTTTTAAAAATCGTTTTTCGAAACCTGTGGCGTTACAAAGACTATACGCTGATCAATATCATCGGTATGGGCATTGGTATAGCAGCCATGATATGGGGCTACCAGACTTACAAATACTCTTTCAGCTACGATAATTTTCATAAAGACAGGGATCATGTTTACCGGGTATTGACTTATAAAAAAGATGCAGAAGGAATGAAAGGCATCGTTCCGCTGCCGGCGATTGCGCAGGCGCAAAATGATTTTTCGGGAATCAAAGAAGCAGTAGCATGGGATAGCCGCGGCCTGAGTGTGAAATATGATAAAAGCGATGCCTTTG
This sequence comes from Chitinophagaceae bacterium, assembly GCA_033763355.1. Lineage (GTDB taxonomy): Bacteria > Bacteroidota > Bacteroidia > Chitinophagales > Chitinophagaceae > JANRKT01. Next base: position 23,038 of record JANRKT010000255.1, read on the forward strand.
CGGAGAATGCCCATTTTACCCAGCCTGCCTTTTTTAATCTGTTTAATTTCCCTTTGGTTGCCGGCAGCAATGATATCAATAACCGCAATGCAGTCCTGATAACAGAAAAAACAGCAAAGAAATATTTTGGTCAGCAGGATGCCATCGGCAAAACGCTTATTTTTTATGCAGGCGAAACCTATGCCATGCCATTAACGGTTACAGGTGTGCTGAAAGATATTCCTTTTAATTCGACACTTCGGTTTGAGTTTATCACTCACTTTGATAATTACTTAAAAAACGACGGAATAAAGATTGATGCTGACGACTGGAAGTGGTTTGTTGATGCCGCCTTCTTCAGCATACCTGATGCAGCCAATGCAGAACGGGTAGAAAAAGAAATGAACAAATATATCCTTGTGCAAAATAGTGCGAGGGAAGACTGGAAAGTGACTGCATTTAAATTTATCAGTTTGAGGAAGCATGCTTCGCTGAGTAATATGATTACTTCCAATAATTTTTATGAACGGCCCGGTGATGCTGCCGCCTTCGGCCCCCTGGTGCTGGCTTTTCTGATTTTTCTTTCCGCCTGCCTTAATTTTTCTAATACAACAGTGGCCCGTGCCGGCAGAAGGTTAAAGGAAATCGGTATGCGCAAAGTAATGGGCAGTACACATGGGCAACTGATCAGGCAATTATTGCTTGAATGTTCCATCATTGTGTTCGCCGCTATTCTGCTTTCAATTGTATTAAACAACTGGTGGCTGCCGGCTTTCAATAAAATGTTTGGCGATATAAATGTACAGGCCAACTATTTAAGTGATGCTGGATTGGTCATCTTTTTAGCTTTTATACTACTCGGCGCCACTTTACTGGCCGGTTTTTATCCGGCTTTTTACATAAGCCGTTTCAATCCCACGGCTATCTTCAGGGGGAGTGTTAAGTTCGG
>JANRKT010000256.1:0-6119 GCA_033763355.1 Chitinophagaceae bacterium
GCATCGTTTGCATGCAGGGCGGCATCAGTATCTGTAACTAAAATGGGCGCCCAGGCTTCTGCACCTTTCCTGCATGAACTTGTATGATTGAAAATATTTTTTACAGTTATAGTACAGGCACATGTTCATAATAGAAAATTATTCCACAGCTGTTATTTTTTGCATCATCACCATGCTGTGCTGGGGTTCATGGGCCAATACACAAAAACTTGCGGCAGGAAACTGGCAGTTTGAATTGTTTTACTGGGATTATGTGATTGGCATTCTGTTGATGTCATTACTTTTTGCTTTTACGTTAGGAAGCATTGGTGATGGCGGAAGAAGTTTTATTGCCGATGTGCAACAGGCTTCAAAAAGCAATGTGGGTTCAGCAGTGCTGGGCGGTATAATTTTTAATGCTGCAAATATTCTCCTCGGCGCAGCCATTGCAATAGCGGGCATGTCAGTTGCTTTTCCCGTGGGTATCGGCCTTGCCCTTGTATTGGGTGTGCTGGTTAATTACAGCGATAATCCTGTTGGTAATGCACCTCTTCTTTTTTCAGGTGTAGCCTTAATAGCCGCAGCCATTTTACTAAATGCTTTTGCTTACCGCAAAGCTTCAGCCAAATCGCAGGGTGTTTCAGCAAAAGGGTTACTGCTATCTGTAGTCAGCGGTATTTTAATGGGGTTCTTTTATAAATATGTTGCTGCATCCATGTTCCCGGAGTTTTCAAACCCTGAAAAAGGGAAACTCAGCCCATATACTGCTGTATTGTTTTTCTCCGTTGGAATTTTATTGAGCAATTTTCTTTTTAACACGTTGCTGATGAAAAAACCTTTTGCAGGAAAACCGGTAACCTATGCTGATTACTTTAAGGGAAGCGGGAAAAACCATTTAACAGGTGTACTTGGCGGGATGATCTGGTGTGTGGGTATGTCGTTCAGCATTATTGCCTCGGGCAAAGCGGGAACAGCCATTTCATATGGATTGGGCCAGGGGGCAACAGTGGTAGCGGCTATATGGGGTATTTTTATCTGGAAAGAGTTTAAGCAGGCTCCAAAAAATATTTCCTGGCTATTGTACGGTATGTTACTTTGTTATCTTGCGGGGCTTGCATTGATTATTGCCGCACGTTAATGTTTGCTATATGAAAAGATTCCTTTTTAAAACGCTCTGTCTTCTTGCTGTTGCAGCAATTGTTCCATATGCCTCCTTTGCACAAAATAAAAAACCCGTTCCCGTTATACTCGATACAGATATAGGCCCGGACTATGATGATGCCGGGGCTATGGCTTTATTGCATGCATTTGCAGATAAAGGTGAAGCAAAAATCCTTGCTACCATTGCAAGCAACAAATATCCACGCATTGCAGCGGTACTTGATGTAATAAATACTTATTTCAACAGGCCGGACCTGCCGGTGGCTGTCCCCAAAAGTTCAGGGGTTGATATAGGCGTATGGCAAAAATGGGATTCTGTGATTACTGAAAAATATCCCCATAGTATAAAATCAAATGATGATGTGCTTTCTGCAACTGAGCTGTACAGGAAAATACTTGCTGCCCAGCCGGATAAAAGTGTAGTTATTGTTACCATTGGTTTCCTCACCAACATGGCTGACCTGCTGGGTTCAGGGCCTGATCAATATTCTCCTTTAAGCGGTAATGAACTTGTGAAGAAGAAGGTAAAGCAGCTTGTATGTATGGCTGCAAGGTTCGATAAAGAGATGGGGAAATTTAAAGAGTTTAATGTGGTGAGGGATTCAGTTGCATCCATAATAACATTCGGCAACTGGCCCGGGCCGGTTTATTTCAGCGGTTTTGAAATAGGAAAGAAAATATTTACTGGATTGCCGCTTATTAACAGCAATATTACAAACAGCCCGGTTAAGGATATCTTTTCAATCAGTATCCCGAAGGGAGGTGAAGAGGATAAAAACGGACGGATGAGTTGGGACCAGACTGCAGTTTTAATTGCTGTAAGGGGCTGGCAGAAATATTACACTTTGCAACCGGGCAGGATGATCTGTAATGCTGACGGCAGCAATTTGTGGGATGCAAAAGGCAAAGGGCATTTTTATATTAAAGAAAAGATGCCGGCTAAAGAAGTGGAAAAACTCATTAATCAGTTAATGATGCATCAGCCTTCTGCAATTACCAGTGTGAAATGATATTAAAGCAATGCACATTTTTTATGATCAATAACCCGGATACAGGAAACCAATAGTTATTAACTGATTTTTATTTTTGCTGCGATGGATACAAGCGGATTTTATAAGAAAGTTGCTGTTGTAACAGGTGCAGGCCAGGGTATTGGTTATGAAATATGCAGGCAACTGGCATTGCGGGGCGCCACTGTTGTATTGAATGATGCAGATGCACAACTCGCATCATCTGCAGCAGAAAAAATCAGGCTTGAAGGAGGAAACTGCTGTGAAAAGGCAGGGGATGTTTCAGACCATACATTTATACACAAGCTGGTTCAATCAGCCGTTGAGCAGTATGGCAGGCTTGACATTGCCATTGCCAATGCAGGCATAACTTTGTTCAGCGATTTTTTTGAATACTCCCCGGAATCATTTTACAAAGTATTGCAGGTAAATATGGGCGGAAGTTTTTTTCTTGCCCAGGCTGCCGCCAGGCAAATGAAAACACAGGAAGGCGGCGGGAGCATGTTATTCACTTCTTCTGTTGTAGGCCACCAGGCGCACAAGCAACTGGCGGCATATGCCATGACGAAAGCCGCTGTTGAAATGCTGGCCAAAAACCTCGTCATTGAACTGTCGCAGTATAAAATCAATGTAAATGCCATAGCGCCGGGGGCCACATTAACCGAACGCACCATGGAAGATAAAGCCTACCTGCAAACATGGTCGCAGCTAACGCCAATGGGCAGGCCTGCAACCGCATTGGATATAGCAAATGCGGCTTTATTCCTTGTATCTCCGCAGGCAAAGCATATAACGGGGCAAACCTTAATAATTGACGGGGGATGGACAGCCATTAGCCCGTCGCCTTTTTAAATTTCATTTAAACATAAAATGCCAGAATGGTTTTATAACAATAAGACTTCCTGCCTGCGTTGGTGCCCTCACGAACGCTATGATATATCAGACTTCTTGCATAAATCGTTTTTGTCATTTCGACGAAGGAGAAATCTATTGATGGTTTTAAATAGATGCCTCATTCTTGGGGATGACAAACCAATTTTATACTACAGGAAAACGATTTACAGAAGAAGTCTATTTTTAAAGCCTGAATGGTATTATACTATTCCTTTGATGTATATCTTGCAGGCATTATGGATGTATCGCTTTTAAAGGAAAATTTCAGGAAACATTTTGCTGAAGAGCCATTGGTTGTACGTTCACCCGGCCGCATCAACCTCATCGGGGAACATACCGATTACAACGAAGGATTTGTACTGCCTGCGGCAATTGATAAAGCAGTTTACATTGCAATAAGCAAACGTGCCGGTGATGAATTGCATTGGATAAGCCTTGATATGAACAGCAGGTATTCAGGCTCTTTAAGAAAGATCGAAAAGTCGGGTGAACACTGGCCCGACTATCTTCTTGGGGTAACAGACCAGTTGCAAAAACCCGGCGTCACCTTAACAGGCTTTAATGTTGTGCTTGCCGGGGAGGTGCCCATTGGCGCAGGCCTGTCTTCTTCTGCAGCGGTAGAGTGTGCAACGGTTTTTGCATTGAATGAAATATTTAAACTGGGGTTGGATAAACTGCAGATGGTGAAATTGTCACAGAAAGCCGAGAATGAATTTGCAGGGGTAAAATGCGGCATTATGGACCAGTTTGCAAGCATGTTCGGGAAAGCGGGACATGTGATACAACTGGATTGCCGTTCGCTTGATTATGTTTATTACCCGCTTGAACTGAAGGGCTATAAAATAGTTTTGTTTGATACGCAGGTTAAACATTCACTGGCATCAACGGAATACAATATAAGGCGGGAAGAATGTGAAAGAGGTGTTGCTTTGCTTCAAAAAAAATACCCGCATGTAAAAAGCCTGCGTGATGCAACCATGCAAATGGTTAATGAACAGCTTAAAAATGCTGAAGGAAGAATATACGACAGGTGCCGTTTTGTGGTGGAGGAAATTGAAAGGGTGCGGCAGGCTTGTATTGATTTGCAGGGTGGCAACATTGAAGCGTTCGGCAAAAAGATGTTTGCTGCACATGCCGGGTTGAGCAGGATGTATGAAGTAAGCTGTGAAGAACTGGATTTCCTTGCTGATCTTGCTGTTGAAGAACCTGCTGTTGTTGGGGCAAGAATGATGGGTGGCGGTTTTGGCGGCTGTACCATCAATATCATTTCTGAATCAGCACTGCAGGCTGTTATTGAAAAATTCAGCAACGCATACAGGCAGAAATTTGCTGTTGACTTAAAAAGTTATATTGTTGAAATAAAAGACGGGACCTCGGTTGAACAATAAACAGCCAGCCTGTGCGGGTTGCAGTTAAAGAAAACACATGCGGACATTAATTTGTAATACGCCTTATCAACTGGAGTATGCAGAAACAAATACACCGGTTTTTGCAAAAGGAAATACTTTATTAAAAATTGAGAGAATAGGAATATGCGGTACTGACCTGCATGCGTATGAGGGCACACAGCCTTTTTTTAATTACCCGAGGATTTTAGGGCATGAGCTGGCGGCAACTGTTGTGCAGACAGACGCAGAAGGGTTTTCACCGGGAGAAGCCGTAACTTTTATTCCGTATTTTAATTGCGGTATTTGCATGGCCTGCCGCAATGGCAAACCTAATTGCTGCGCAAGCTTAAAAGTTTGCGGTGTACATATTGACGGGGGCATGAGGGAATATTTATCTGTGCCGTCTCACTCACTTGTGCATGGCAAAAGTTTGGGTTTTGATGAACTGGCTTTGATTGAACCGCTGGCAATTGGAGCACATGGCGTAAGCAGGGCTGCTGTTGCAAAGGATGAATTTGTGCTGGTTATCGGCGCAGGCCCAATTGGTTTAGGCACGATGGAATTTGCACGCATAGCAGGTGCAAAAGTAATTGCGATGGACATCAATGATGCAAGATTGAATTTTTGCAAAGAAAAACTTGGTATAAATTTTACTGTAAACCCTGCTGCTGAAAATGCAGATGAAAGGCTTAAGGAAATAACAAACGGCGATATGCCGGCCGTGGTAACAGATGCTACCGGAAATTTAAAAGCCATTAACAATGCATTTCAATACATGGGGCATGGGGCAAGATATGTGCTTATCGGCCTTCAGAAAGGCGATATAAGTTTCAGCCATCCGGAGTTTCACAAACGGGAAGGCACATTAATGAGCAGCCGCAATGCCACCCGTGCAGATTTTGAACATGTGATACAGGCAATGAAAGGAGGGCTTGTAAGCCCGGCAACATATATAACCCATCGGGTGCATTTTAATGAAGTAAAAGCAAATTTCCAAAGCTGGTTAAATCCCGCCAGCGGCGTTATAAAGGCGATGGTGGAAATGTAACCGCCTTCTAACTTTCATTAGCAACTCCCGGAAAATTTAAACAAATGATTTGATTGAGTGTTATATACCCGTGTTTTCATCTTTGTATCTTTTTTGCAAAATATAAATGGTAATGAGTGTTTACGTAATAAAACGGGTGCAGCAACTTCCAATTACATTAGATAAGGCATGGGATTTCTTTTCTTCCCCGCACAATCTCAGGGAGATCACACCTGCAGGAATGGATTTCAGGATACTTTCTGATCCGGGTATTGAAAAAATATATGCAGGCCAGGTCATAACATACAAGGTAAAGCCCGTCGCCGGCATCCCTGTTTTCTGGATGACGGAAATAACCCATGTAAAAGACAAAGAATATTTTATTGATGAACAGCGCTCCGGGCCTTATTCATTGTGGCGCCACAGCCATTTCTTTAAGGAAATACCCGGCGGTGTGGAGATGACTGACCTGGTATATTATAAAATACCGCTTGGAATTTTGGGCCGGTTTGCCCACTGGCTTTTTGTAAAAAAACAACTCAGCAGCATATTCGATTACAGGTATAAAGCGCTTGAAGAAAAATTTGGTAAATGGGAGAAATTAAAACAGCAGGTACCAGCTCATCCGGGGTGAAGCCTAAAAAACTTTTTCAGGATGAA
>JANRKT010000257.1:0-40466 GCA_033763355.1 Chitinophagaceae bacterium
TAAAATCTATTGAACCTTTTTTAGGGCAATACCAGTTGGAAAGCCCGAGAAACCAGATTGCAGGGTTTAAAGACAAATTACAGAATGCCCCGAAGTTTTATATTGATAACGGAAAGCTCTACTACAAACCTTTGCTGGGAGAAAAGGAAGAGTTGGTGCAAACATCATCAATGACTTTTGCTTTTAAAAATGATAATTCACCGCTAATTACATTCACCAAAAACAAAGCCGGAAAACAAGTAATGCTTTTTGCAGGCACTTATTACGAGAAAGTATCAGGTTTCTGGGCAATGTTTAACAGGATAGCTGTTGTATTTGCAGTTTTAATGGCAGTTCTTACATCAGTAATGGCATCTGTATCATTCATTGGCTTTCTTGCAAATAAAGTAAACAAACGTGATTTGCTGATCAGGTTATTACCTGTTACCGGCGTGGGCCTGCTGCTATGGTCTGTAATGCAGCTGCTGGAAGTGGAACAATATACTTATATGCTCAGCGAACTGGCCACAGTAAATGCAAGAACGCTCAGCATTTTTACAGGCACACTTGCTTTTGGTATAATTGCATTGCTCACATTATTCCTCTCCATAAAAAATTTCAGAAAAGCAAAACAGAAATGGTTTGCTGTTTATTTCCTGCTTACCGGCATTTCACTTTTTATAATATGCGCTGTATTGTGGCAGGCCGGGTGGATTGGCATGAGGACATGGGCCATGTGAGGAAAAGCTTCAAGGTACAAGGAACAAGAACCGGGAACAAGGAACCAAGAACCAAGAGACAAGAAACAAGAAATAAGATACCGGTAGTCTGTGCCTTGCCGTTTGTACCTTGTTTATTGCGCCCATTCCTTACCTGAACCAGGTTGGCAAAAAAATGTCACTTGTGATTAACAGAATAATTCAGCGAAACCAGCCCAGATGAATATGTTTTTGTATCAGTTAATGTAAGTTCAATGAGCTTATCAATGCCCTGAAAAAGCGGCTTACCTGCACCGAGGATAATGGGATGCACTGCCAGCCCCAGTTCATCAACCAATCCATGGTTCATAAAAGATGCGGTAAGGTTTGCACCGCCAAAGAGCCAGATGTCTTTGCCCTGCTGCTTCTTCATTTCATTTACCTGCTTTTTAATGTCCCCGCCAATTAGAAAGGTTTTGACATCTGCTTTCTTTAATGTATTGGAGAATACATACAACTGAAGATGGGCATAAGGGTTGTTTGCAGGTTCCTGACTGCCATGCATTTTCTGCACCAGTTCATAACTCCTGCGTCCCATAAAAATAGAATCTATCCTTTTGAAAAATTCCGACATGCCATAGTCCTGGTCGGTGAAGCACCAGTCGTATTCACCATTGGGGCCTTCAATAAACCCGTCGAGGCTTACAGCAAGACCGAGAATAACTTTTCGCATAAAAAAAGGGTTTGATGATGAGGCAAAGATGGGGATTCAGGCAGAAGCAAAATTGTAAAAAACGGACATTAATACAGACAGTTGTTTGCAGCTATCAACTGTCCCGGTGTATATCCGGAATACTCCCGGCAATCATGAATATAGTGGGCCTGGTCGTAATAATCGCTTTCGTAAGCAATTTCAGTAAGGCACATAGCCGGATATTTTTTTCAGGTGGGTAAGCGAATGAATAAATTTTGTGATGCGGGCAAATTCTTTCGGTGAAAGGCCGCCAACCGTATTAAACCAGCGGCTATCTTATCTGCCCGCCCCCCATTCATTATTGGCGCTGTTGTAATCGGGAAAAACACGGTCAGGGTCAACAACTACTTTAATGATTTCTTCGGTTGTATTCACCCTAAATTTCAAAGCAATATTGTTCTGCCATATTTCAACAGGCAAAATTTTTCTTTCTGCTTTACCGCTCTTTGTGGTGTATTGTACCACCACGGGCATGACCATGCGGTCAAGGTTTTCAACAGTAATCAATGCGCCCTGCGCAGGGATGCTGTTTACATATTCCACTCTTGTTACAGCCTGGTCCAGGCGGTAATTTTCCATAAACATACTTTTCCAGAACCAGCCCAGGTCCTCTCCCGCAGAATTTTCAATGCTGCGGAAAAAATCCCATGGTGTAGGATGTTTATATGCCCAGTCACGGATATATTTTTTAAAGGCATAATCAAAACGGTTGGGACCGAGTATATGGTCACGCAACAAACCCAATGCATAGCCCGGCTTGAAATACAATGCCAGGCCAATGTTAAATTCTTTCATACCATCCGGTGTATTAAGAATGGCCTCAGTATTGTCGCCAAACATATATTTTGCCATCTGGTGGTAATCCACCCTGCCGCCTTTAAATTCACCATTGTTAAAATCTTCTGCGGCAATGTTGTTGATAAAAGTATTAAAGCCTTCATCCATCCAGCCATACTTTCGCTCATTGCTGCCAACAATCATCGGGAACCAGGTATGACCAAATTCATGATCAGTTACACCCCACAGGTCTTCGCCTTTACTCCTGTCGCTGCAAAAAACAATTCCCGGGTATTCCATACCACTGATGTTGCACGCCACATTTACTGCAGCAGGGTAAGGGTATTCAAGCCAGCGTTTGGAATAATTCTCGATGCTTCCTTTGGTAAATTCTGTTCCCTTGCCCCATGCATCGTTGCCGGCAGATTCAACAGGGTAAACAGACATAGCCAACGCTTTTTTGCCTCCCGGCAAATTCATTTTTGCTGCATCCCAGATAAATGCTTTTGACGAAGCCCATGAAAAATCACGTGCATTGCTGATTTTATATTTCCATGTTAAGGTTGGTTTTTGCGGCCTCGATTTTGGGTCTGTCACTTCAGTTCTTGTCCTTATGAAAACAGTTGCATCGCTTTCTTTTGCTTTATTGTAACGGGTTAATTGCTCCGGCGTTAATACTTCAGACGGGTTCAGCAGTTCGCCGGATGCAACAACAATATGGTTTGCAGGAGCAGTAATATTCACTTCAAAATCCCCATACTCAAGATAAAATTCACTGGCGCCAAGATAAGGCTGCGTGTTCCAGCCCTGTACATCGTCAAACACACAAACACGGGGATACCATTGTGCAATGGCATAAATATTCCCGTTCGATGTTTTTAGGATGCCTGTTCTGTCTGCGCCTTCCGCAGGTATGTTATATGAATAATCAATTTTAATTTTTATCACATCTCCTTTTGCCTCCAGTGGTTTTAACAGCCGTATCTGCATCCGCGTATCCGTTATTACGGTATCCGCATTTGTTTCGGTGGTTTTACCTGCTGACGTGGTTATAATTTTTACAGCGCCGATTTTATAGCCGCCGTCAAAGGATGATTGTGCGTCGCCATAGCGGCTCCTGCCTGTTGCAGGAAGTTTGGCTGCACCACGTGAAGAGGCATTAAAAAGGTTCTGGTCTAATTGTATCCAGATGTATGGCAGGGTATGCGGGCTGTTGTTTTTATAGGTAAGCAATACCGATCCGCTTATTTCATTTTTGGCATCATCAAAGTTTGCCGTTATCTGGTAATCAGCACGGTTTTGCCAGTACATCGGGCCGGGTTCGCCGTTGGCTGCCCTGTAAACGGTTCCGGTAGTTTTATAAAACAAAGGAGAGAAAAGATCATGCGGGTCATACTTTGATGTGGTGCTGCTTTGTGAGTGAACAAGCTGGGTTGACAAAACAAGCAATACAAATGCAGGGAATACTTTCCTCATCATATAAAAGTTGTTTTTTGAATATTTTACAAAATAGGTAAAAAGAAAATGCGGGGAATGGGTATTTGATGAACGCAATTATAGCAGGCTGTCCAGCATTTTTTTTCCTTCAGCTTTGTAACCAGCATCATCTTCAGACTTCGGGGGAAGCTTCAGCATCCTGTTCAGCACTTCAATGGCTTTGTCGGTCTGGTGGTTTTCTTTATAAGCCTTGGCCAGTTCAAGGTAATTTAAAATAAACCAGGGATCGGCTTTCCTCACTTTTTCATAACAATCTATAGCCTGTGTAATTGATGCAGGCGGCAACCCTCCGTATAGAACTTTTAATGCAGCCCTTTCCGCAAAATTCAGTGAATAGACTTCATAATTCCATTTGCCCAGTACATGCAAAGCTTTTAAATGATTGGGATTTGCAGCCAGCGCTGCATCTGCATAGCTTTTAATATCTTTTACGTTCTTCACTTTTTCCTTGCCGCTGTTGATTAATGCAAGCCTGCCCATGCACATGGCCATAACATAGTTTGCATCCGCATCAGCGGGGTTCAGTTTCAGTGCAGTTTCCGCATAAGTCCTGGCAGCATTAAAGTATTCCACCCTGGCCTTTTTTTCCTTCTGGCGGTTGCCGATAATGCTGCTCATCTCACTGCATTTAATCAATGCCTGTATATTACCGGGTGAGATACGGATGGCTTCCTGGTACTTTTTTAAAGCCTCCGCACCCTTCATGGCTTTTTCGAGCTGCTCACCTTCGGTAAGTAGGTAGTTTACATCCTGCGGGAAAGCCGTAATGGTAAAAAAGAAGAGTGAAGGCAGCAACAATCTTTTTTTCATGCTAATCATATTTCATGCTGTAACTGACGCTTACATTGCCCTGAAAGTTAGCAATGGGGAGGGATAATTTATTTATGGTAATGTTAATTTCATGCACAACGGGAAATTTTTCCCTGATGGCTGATGCAATATCCATAGCAATCGTTTCCAGCAATGGGGTTGGTTCCTGCATGCGTTTGTTTACCATTTCAAACAAATCAACATAATTAATGGTTTGGCTGATGTCATCAATTCTTTTTTCTCCATGATATTTTACCTGCAGGGTTACTTCAAATTCATTACCCGTTATTTTTTCTTCAGGGTACATGCCGTGGAAGGCATGGAAGCGCATGCTGTTTAATGATACAGTCAACATAGTTATGGCGGATTTTTTAGTCCGGGATTATGTTTCTTGAACGGAAATAATGGTCAAAATACTTTTTATCTAACAATTTTTCTGCTGGAATATTTTTAGTAAGCCTGAAATTGGTGAAACTAAAATCGTCCAGGTTAAAAAGATATATCTCAGGTATCCAGTTCCTGGAGGAGTCATCAAGGCTCATGATACCCAGCAGGAATGACTGGTTATCAATCCATGCAGCCGCTTCAACGGCCTGCCCGGGACCATAATACATGAGTTGTTTGGCTTCACCTTTGGTTTTGTTAACCAAACTGGTTTCCTGGTCAGGGTCCCCTGTAGCTATCCGCAAACGCCCTTGTTTATTGGTATCAATGAACTGGTTATAACTTAAAAAATCAATATACTTCGTGCTGTCAGGTGAATAAGCCAGGAAAGGCTTATAAACCTTTTCATCTGTTATGCTGATGGCATTGGGTAATGAATCAATATGAATGGTAACGCCTGAACCTTTAAAATTGCGCAATACAAATGCAGTATCAACGGTTTTATAAAAGTCAAGCCATTCTTTTATGCCGGGTGGGGCCTGATCTAACCGCAAAGTATCATATTCTTCATACGACATGGTTTCGGATGGTGCGGCATCTTCAGTTTCATCTTCCTTGTTGCTGCGGCGTAAAAAAAGCAGCAGCAGCAAAACAATTAACAACAAAGATGTAATTAGTATGTAGCCCGTCTTTTTTTTCATTTTAATTCCTAAGCTCCGAAAAATAAATAAGCAAGAATGATAGCGGTAATTACCCCTACAAGGTCTGCAAGCAGCATGGCGCCGATAGCATAACGTGTATTTTTAACCGCCACTGACCCGAAATAAACGGCAATAACATAAAAGGTAGTATCAGACGCCCCCTGGAAAACACCTGATAAACGGCTCGCAAAAGAATCAGGGCCATAGGTAGTCATGGTGCTCACCATCATGCCCCTTGCAGCGCCACCGCTCAATGGGCGTATCAATGCGGTTGGCAGTGCATCTACAAAACGGGTATCGGCGCCGAGGAAAGCAAAAAAACTTTTAACCCCGTCTATTACCACATCAAATGTGCCGCTGGTGCGCAGCATACTGATGGCAACCAGCATGCCTACGAGGTAAGGTATAATCCTCACTGCTGTTTCAAAGCCACCTTTTGCCCCTTCAATAAATGCATCAAACACATCAATTCTTTTATACACTGCACCGGCTATGATTAAAAGAAAAACCAGTAGTATCAGCCCGTTACTCAGGTTAGCCGAAAAAGTTTGCACCCCGGCAGCGTCAAGTGAAACAATGTAAAGAACAAGAAGGCCAATAACAAGGGAAATGCCCAATACCCATAACAAAATAACCGGCTGCAATACATTTATTTTTTGCCTGAACGAAACAATCAGCATGGCTGCCATGGTGCCCACAAATGTTACAATCATGCAGGGAATGAATATATCAGTTGGGTTGCTTGCATGTTGCGATGCCCTTACTGCAATTACACTAACAGGAATTAAATTTAAACCCGCTGCATGAAGGCAAAGGAACATGATCTGCGGATTGGAGGCTGTGTCTTTATGTGGGTTGATTTCCTGCAAACTCTGCATGGCTTTTAAACCAAATGGTGTTGCGGCATTATCAAGTCCCAGTAAATTGGCTGAAAAATTCATGATCATGTGCCCCATTGCTGGATGGCCTTTGGGCACTTCAGGAAAAAGTTTTGAAAAGAAAGGCCCGATGATCCGTGACAATACATTTATACCACCGGCTTTTTCTGCAATGCTCATCAAGCCCATAAAAAGGGCCAGTATGCCAATCAGTTTTAGGCAGAGCTCAACAGCATCCCAGCAGGTATCAATAATACCATTTGCATTCTGCACTTTTACCGCAACCAGTTTCTCCCCTTCTTTTTTATAAATGAGATCACCCTGCTTTACGCGGCCCACGGTATCCAGCGCTTTTAATAAACCGGCATCTGCGGCGGAAAGGTTCATTTCTTTCACCTGAACAGAATCCCCTCTCTTTCCTATGACCATTGAAGTAAACACCTGCTTCTCCGTTCCAAAAAAGAATTTTGCAGCAGCAACCAAAACTGCGATGATGACAAATGCCGACCATATCCTGCTTAATGCCATGTAATATTAATTTGCCGGGGTAAATTAAAGTATTAAAATGAAAACAAAGATTGGATTTCTCAACTTACCTTTGCGGGCTTAAAAAAGTCAGGAAGTCATACCAGTCAAAGAAGTCAGATTTGTTTTCTGAAAATAACTATATGTCTGTATGACCAGTTTGACTTATTTGACTCTTTTAATTTATTTGACCTTTTTGACTTAATATTCTTCTATGGCTTTACAAGCAGGAATTGTAGGATTACCCAATGTAGGAAAATCAACTTTGTTCAATGCGCTGAGCAATGCCAAAGCGCAGGCAGCCAATTTTCCTTTTTGCACCATTGAGCCCAATGTGGGTGTAATTACTGTACCGGATGAACGATTGATAGTGCTGGAAAAATTAGTGAAGCCGCAGAAAGTGGTGCCGACTACAGTGGAGATTGTTGACATTGCCGGGTTGGTAAAAGGTGCCAGCAAAGGAGAAGGCCTGGGCAACCAGTTCCTGGGCAACATCCGCAATACCGATGCCATCATTCATGTGCTGCGCTGTTTTGAAGATGACAATGTGATACATGTTGACGGCAGCGTAAACCCCGTCAGGGATAAGGAAGTTATTGATACGGAACTGCAGCTGAAAGACCTTGAAAGTGTTGAAAAGAAAATTGCAAGAATTGAAAAGCTGGCTAAGACGGGAGATAAAGAATTGGCCCGCGGACTTGAATTAATCGCTGCATTAAAAAAACACCTGGAGCAGGGGAAAAATGCAAGGGCATTTGAAGTGAGCGCAGAAGATAAAGAGAAGTTTGTTAATGACATGTTCCTCCTGACCATGAAGCCCGTAATTTATGTTTGTAATGTGGATGAGAAAAGTGTTGTTAAAGGCAACAAACATACGGAAGCAGTAAAAGAAGCCATTAAAAACGAAAAGGCTGAAATTATTTTCATCAGCGCAGCTATAGAAAGTGAGATTGCCGTAATGGAGAGTTATGACGACAGGCAGATGTTTCTTGAAGACCTTGGATTGAAAGAAAGCGGCGTGGTAAGGTTGATCAAATCAACTTACCGGTTGTTGCAACTGGCTACTTATTTTACAGCGGGTGTGCAGGAAGTAAGGGCATGGACCATTACCAAAGGAATGCTTGCACCGCAGGCGGCAGGTGTTATCCATACTGATTTTGAAAAAGGCTTTATCCGTGCGGAAGTAATCAAATACAATGATTATGTGCAATATGGCTCCGAAGCGTCATGCAGGGATGCAGGGAAATTAGCTGTTCAGGGTAAAGATTATGTGGTGGAAGACGGCGACATTATGCATTTCAGGTTTGCAGTGTAAACTAAAGTGTCTGACGTCTCGCAGAGCGTCTGACACTTAAAAATAAAAAGCCTCTCATTGCTGGGAGGCTTTTTATTTTTAATAAGTAACCGATAAATCAGTTACTGAAAACATTATAAGCAAAACTTACATAGTACAATCCGCCGATTTGTGGGTTGCCGAATGCAGTAAGATAATATTTGTTGAACAGGTTGGTTGCACCCACTTTTACCAATGAACGGATATCGCTTACTTTATAACTTATGGCGGCATCCAAAACGAAGAAAGACGGAACCGGGCCTGTGGCAAAATCACCTTCCCACAAAAACTCTTCCTGCCAGCGGCCGGTGATGTTGAAGCCAATTTTCTTTTTGGGGCCCAAACCTGAATTGGCAAAGCCAAAAGTTATCCTGTTTTCAGGTGTATTGAAGTTGGCTACAAAATTATCGGGCACATCTTTTATTTCATCATGATAAAAATTGGTGTAAACAGAAAAGCCCATTGGTAACTGGTAATCCAGTCCAAAACCAAAGCCAATGGTTTTAACTTCAATTGGTGAAAATTCCAGCTTACCGCCCGTACCTTGTGTTATGTTAGCAGCATTTTCTACAATAGAATAAATGCGGTTAACGCCGGGTGCAACAGGCTTGGCAGTTAATACACGTCCGATAAAATTCTCATAACGTCCCAGGTAAGCATACGCATCAATGAGCAACTTGTTACGCACAAGGCCTTTGTAACCTACTTCATAAGAGTTTACCACTTCAGGTTTAAGTTCCCTGTATTCATAAGTACCAATGGGAACGCCGCTGTTATTCAGGCGCAGGGCAGGTTGTGTGCCAAGGTTGGGGCCTGCTTTGCCACCGGATAATTGCGCATCTTTTATCCAGGGCAAACCACCGACAAGAAATACACCACCGCCGATTTCAAGGTTAATGTATTGCTGTTGTGTTGTAGGGAAGCGATAAGCGCTTTGATAGCTTACACGCAGGTTATGGTCTTTGGCAAGTTTAACAAGTGCAGTGGCCCTTGGTGTAAACCGGCCTTTAAAATTGGAATTCTTATCAAAGCGTCCGGAAGCGCTTAAAGTCAATTTATCAGCAAAGAGTCTTTTGGTTAACTGCGCATAACCGCCCACTTCATTAATCTTAATGGGGCCGTCGTAATCAATAAACAATGTGCCCTGTGAGTTCAATACGTATTGTTTCCAGTTACCTCCGATAATAATATCAACAGCGCTGATCACTTCACTGAAATTGTACTGGCCTTCCACCATATACAGGTCAGACTTGTCAAGAAACAAACCACCTTGTGGTATGGGTTTCTTCCGTACAGCATCAAATCCGCTGTTAAACGCTGCAGATCCTGCAACAGGGCGGCCCTGATCTGCAAACCCCCTTGCCCCAATGTGAAATTGAGGTGTAGCGGTATTAACTGCCGTTTGTGCTGCCGCTGCGGCTGCTGCCGGGCCCTGGCCAATATTAGCCAAATAAGTAGTAGCCCATAAATTTACAGCAGACACTAAAAAACCCTGGCTATATTGCTGAAGCCATGTGCCTGTAGGCTTCCATGTTTCATTGAATAGTCTCGTTGTAATGGTTGCATTGTATGCCTCTCCGGCATTTTCCTGAGTGGTGTATGCACGAAGGAACCAGCTTTTACTTTTCAGTTCAAATTTATACTGGCCAATCTTTGCGTCTTTAAGGGAATACCTGTCACTGCCGGTATATACTGTACTGCCTGTACCAAAATATCCCAGCAAAATAGCTTCCAGGCGGTTGGTTAATTTGTAATTTAAACTTCCCCCTAATTTATAATTTATTGTGTTGGGGTTTACAGTTTGTCTTTCAAGATAGCCGGTACGGGATACAGGAAGCGCTGCAGGCGTATTGCCCACGATTGAAGCAACAGCTGCACTGATAAGTGGCTGTTGCGCTGCGGGTGCGCCTGCTATTATTGCCTGGCCAACAAGGGACCATATATCAACAGTAGTACCGCCGGAAGGGGCTTTGCGTACATCAACTGATGTCTCATCTCCATATATATTCACGCCATCATAGTTGGGATCGCTGTTGCGGTCACCGGCTTTTAAAGATGATGTGGTGCGGTTGTAATTTCTTGCATCATTAGCAACCCAGTCCTTGGCCTGGACAAGTTGTGTTGTAATTTTAAAAGCAAAGCGGTTTCCTATTTTATGTGCCCACCGTAATGACCAGTCATTGTACCAGCCGGCACCATCACGCTGTCTTTTGTCAACATGGTTTACGCCTGTTTTTACCTGAAAACTTAAACCCTGGTATTTAAACGGATTTTTACTTGCAATAAGCAAAGTGCCCTGTGTACCTCCCGGCCCGTATAATGCAGAAGATGCGCCCGGGAGCAGCTCCACACTTTCCACATCAAGTTCAGTAAGCCCTGAAAAATTACCAACGGAAAAGTTTAAACCGGGGGCCTGGTTATCCATCATTTCTGTTAACTGATTAAACCGTGTATTGCCTGAACCGTTAAAACCCCTTGTGCTGGGGGTTTTAAAAGTAAGAGAAGAAGCAACAAGGTCAACGCCCTTCAGTTGCCCTATCATATCATAAAAACTGGCAGCGGTAGTGTTCCTGATTGCTGCAGTACCGATGCGCTCAACTGAAACAGGCGACTCCAGTATTCTTGTGGGTGTCCTCGTTCCCGAAACAACCACCTCCTGTCCAAGCGAAACGGCTGTAACCAGGTTTATCTCAACAAAATCACCTGCATTGTTTACAACCACCTCCTGCGGTGTGTAACCAATATGTGTAATTTCTAAAGTAACCGGAAATTTAACCGAAGCAGGAAGTACAAGGCGGAAATTACCATTGTCATCAGCATTGGTGCTGGCTGTTGTGCCTTTGGCATTAATGGTTACTGCTCCTATAACTTCTTTGCTTGCAGCATCCCTGATTTTGCCGGTAATTATAACATTCTGTGCAAAAGCGCATGTAGTAAATAAACACAGCAGCAGCGTAGATGATTGGTATAACAATCGTTTCATAAGCAAGTATGTTTTGGTACAAAATTCAGCCAATTTAAGGATAGTTATTTTCATCCGGAAATTATTTTTCATGGCCTTTGTTGCTGAAAGTGTTGATATTATGCTTTCATTTTAATTGGTTAAATGGCAGGCCAGGACTATTTTGCAGCATGGGCGTATATCATTTTCCACGGCAAACAGGGTATTATAAAGGTAAAGTAAGGGATGTTTACACTGTTGCAAATCAGTGGCTCATAATGATTGCCAGCAACCGCATTTCGGCTTTTGATGTCATCCTGCCAAGGCCAATACCCTGTAAAGGCCAGGTGCTTAACCAGATTGCCGCTTATATGCTTAAAGCCACAGCAGATATTTGCCCAAACTGGCTGACGGATGTGCCCGCTCCCCATGTTTCAATAGGTAAAAAATGTACGCCATTTAAAATTGAAATGGTGGTAAGGGGCAACCTTGTTGGCCATGCATGGAGAACCTACAGCAGCGGCAAAAGGGAATTGTGCGGATCAGCAATGCCGGAGGGCCTTAAAGAAAATGATTTTTTTCCCAATCCATTAATAACGCCATCCACAAAAGCTGAAGCGGGGCATGATGAAGATATTTCACCTGCTGAAATTATAGCAAAAGGACTGGCAACTGAAGCGGAGTGGAATGTATTGAGTGATTATACCTTTAAATTGTTTGAACGCGGTAAAAAAATTGCACAACAGCGTGGCCTGATACTGGCTGACACCAAATATGAATTTGGTAAAATAGGCGATACCATTTACCTGATGGATGAAATACATACGCCTGACAGTTCCCGTTACTTTTATGCAGATGGTTTTGAAGAAAGGCAGTTAAAAGGCGAACGCCAGAAGCAATTAAGCAAAGAGTTTGTAAGGGAATGGCTGATTGCAAACAACTTTATGGGCAAAGAAGGCCAGGTTGTTCCTGAAATGGGTGATGAATGGGTAGAAACAATCAGTAAGCGCTATATTGAATTGTATGAAAAAGTGATTGGAGAAAAATTCATGCCGGAGCAATTGAGCGAAGAGGAAACTTATCAGCGGATAATGGCATCGCTTGGGAAATTGAGTTAAATTTGTATTAAAGACAGGCCCATGCCGGAACTGATAGTAAAAACAAAAAAGAAGAAAAAGTTTTGAAGGCTATACTGGACAGCCTTGAAATAAACTATTACTCTGAGCTGCAGGAAGAGGAGGCCGTTTATAAAACCCGCAGCCAAAGCAAAAAAGGAAGAAAAAACAAGGCTAAAGAAAAATTGGTCAGCCAAATTAAAGAAGCGGTTAAAAATATGAACCTGGTTACCCGTGGAAAATTAAAAGCAAGGCCCGCCAAAGAACTCCTGGATGAACTATAAGGTTTAAACAATCCCACCATTTGACAAACAGGTTAAAAGGCTTGTTAAGAAATATCCTTCACTGAAGAAAGAATTTGCGTTGTTAATTACAAGCCTTGAGGCTAATCCTGAACAAGGCATATCGTTAGGCAACCATTGTTACAAAATCAGGCTGGCGGTTACTTCTAAAAATTAAGGCAAAAGCGGCGGGGCAAGAGTGATAACTTTTGTGCAGGTAGTTAAAACTTCAGTTTACCTGCTTTCCATTTATGACAAATCAGAAAAGCAGGACATCAGTAACAATGAGCTAAAAGAGCTGCTCAGGTTTATTTCATAAAACGGTTTCTGTATAAAAACCGAAAGCATCAGACATTGCTCATGTACTTACCGAAGCTTGTACATTTACTCTACCCGATGCTTTCTGACTGCTTCCATCTTGTTTAAGGACTTCTGCAATCTTGTAAACTGAAGATACATTTACAAGATATCCGTTTCCAAATTTTAAGCGTTTTTGATATGCACCGGTTTTGCACCGGGTTATCCACATTCGCTATGCAATGCTATACAGGGTTTAAAACGGGGAATAAATTATATTCACAAAAAATATTTTATGTCCCCCGATTCCATCTTTCAGATTTGCAATACCATTGCTATGATTGGCTGGCTTGTATTGATCCTTGTATCACCGTTCTGGCTGCAGGCCGATAAATTTGTCATTGGCATTATCATTACTTTGTTCGCCATAGTTTATGTATGGCTGATTGTACAAAACTTCAACCCCGGAGATTTTCAAAAATTCGGTTCGCTCAACGGAGTAATGGAACTTTTTACCAACAGGACCGTTGTTACCGGCGGCTGGATACATTACCTTGCATTTGACCTGATGGTTGGAATATGGATTAAAAGAAATTCAATCAGGTACAATATCAGCCACTGGCTCATCATCCCCTGTTTGTTATTTACTTTCATGCTGGGGCCTGCGGGCTTGCTTTTATACCTCATCATCAGGTTAATTGCAACAAAACAGTATTTTGCTGAAAATTACTGATTGCACTATGAACAGTTTTCTTGGAGAATTAAAAAGCAGGAACAGCCTTTTGTACTGGTTTGGTTTAATCAACCTGGTTTGCGCTGTAGTTTGTATTGCACTGATGATGGCAGATACAAAAGAAATACTTGGCATTAACCGCTGGATGAAACCGCTTAAGTTTTTTTTGTCGGTTGCTGTTATGGCATGGACAATGGGATGGCTGATGTATTATTTGGATGCCAGGCGAAGTGTAAAGGTATGCAGCTGGCTAATTGTCATTTCAATGTTCATCGAAGTCTTTATTATTACCATACAATCTTCAAGGGGCACAACATCTCACTTTAACATCACCAGCCCGCTGAATGGAATTCTGTTCAGTATTATGGGCATATTTATACTTCTATTTACATTAACGTCTGTTTATATTACATTCCTTTTTTTTCGTCAGAAACAGTTTCCAATTTCGGGCCACTATTTATGGGCCATACGGCTGGGACTTGTCTTTTTCGTTTTCTTTTCTTCCGAAGGCGGCATGATGGTGCAGCGGATGGCGCATACGGTTGGCGCCCCTGATGGCGGTGACGGCCTGCCGTTGATTAACTGGAGCAATACATACGGCGATTTGAGGGTGGCGCATTTCTTCGGCATTCATGCATTGCAGGTTTTGCCTTTAACCGGCTATTATCTTGCAAAAACAAAAGGCCAGGTATTTCTTTTCTCTGTTTTATATTTTACTATGGTGATGGTCTTTTTAATCCAGGCATTGTATAAAATTCCTGTTATCTGATTTATGTATTTTAAAAGAATACATTTCTGTTATATTATTCTTTACTACGCATTTCAGTATTACATAAGATTCATTTGCCAATCAATACTTCATTTATGCAACGATTGCTTTTACTGCTGCTGGTTCCGGCTTTATACCTTACATCAGCTGCGCAACTCAGGGTAAGCGCCAATAAACGTTACCTTATTAAACCTGACGGCGCCCCTTTCTTCTGGCTTGGCGATACCGCATGGGAGCTTTTTCACCGCCTTACCCGTGAAGAAGCGGAAGTTTACCTTAAGAAAAGAGCTGAACAAAAATTTACTGTTATCCAGGCAGTGGTATTGGCCGAAATGGACGGCCTGCATGAGCCTAACGCATATGGCGAAATACCATTGGAAAATGATGACCCCGCAAAACCACGTGAAGCTTATTTTCAGCACGTGGATTTTATCATTGACAAAGCTGCAGAGATGGGCTTATACATTGGCTTGCTGCCAACATGGGGAGATAAATTATTCAAGGACAGGTGGGGTATCGGCCCTGAAATTTTTAATACTGAAAATGCAAAAGTATATGGGCAATGGCTAGGCAAACGATATAAAAACAAAAAAAATATCATCTGGATTTTAGGAGGCGACCGTAACCCCCGTAATGACGCAGATGTGGAAGTATGGCGGAGCATGGCTAAAGGAATTGTGGCAAGTGCCGGCGGACATGACAATGCGCTGATGACCTTTCATCCCCAACCCAATGCATTGGAAGACGGCGGTTCTTCAAAGTGGTTTCATCACGATGAATGGCTCGATTTTAATATGTTTCAGACAGGGCATTGCAGGGAAAATAATATATGGGACAGGATACAGGTTGCATACAACCGCACACCGGTAAAGCCTGTTTTGGATGGAGAAACATTGTATGAAGACCATCCTGTTTGCTTTAATGCAAAAGACCTGGGCACATCCAGCGCTTATGATATACGCAAACATGCATACCTTGGTGTATTTGCCGGCGCATTTGGGCATACATACGGGTGCCATGATGTATGGCAGATGTTTGCGCCACACCGCACACCTGTTAACGGCCCGCATTTTCCCTGGTATGTGGCTGTTGATTTACCCGGCGCAACACAAATGAAATACCTGAGGAACCTGATTGAATCAAGGCCAGTGCCGGAAAGGGTACCTGATCAGACCATCATTACAAATGCGCTTGGCGCCAACGACCACATCCAGGCAACACGTGGAAAGGATTACCTGTTTATTTACAGCTCACAGGGCAAACCATTTACAGTAAACATGGGAAAGATTTCCGGCGCAGAAGTAACTGCTTACTGGTATAACCCCAAAAACGGAGAAAGCAAAGAGGCAGGCAGGTTTGCAAATAAAGGGCAGCAAAACTTTACTCCTCCTTCTTCCGGTTATGGTATAGATTGGGTATTGATAATGGATGATGCCTCAAAAAACTATTCCGCTCCGCAATACCAGTGAGAACAATTCAAATGAATATTTTTTGTTGAAAATGCCGGTTGATATAATTACTTTGTTTGTAACTTCCGGCGTTTACTCAGCTTAAATACTTTGTATGAAAAAAATCCTTTTACCTTTTGCTTTTTTAATTTCCGTTCTGATAAACTTATCAGCACAAACCATGCAAACAGAAAATGAGCATTACATGCTTATTGGTACTTATACTTCAGGTAAAAGCGAAGGGATTTATGTATATAAATTCAATACGGCTACTGCTGATTTTGCACATGTAAGCACCATTAAATCCCCCAACCCCTCTTTTCTTGCGGTGTCGCCTGACCGGCAATTTGTTTATGCTGTTTATGAAGAAGGCAATAATAACAAAGGCGGAAGTGTGGCTGCTTTCAGGTTTGATAAACAAACAGGAAAGCTCACTATGCTCAACCAGCAGCTTTCAGGCGGCGACCATCCCTGCTATGTGGCAATTGATAAAACAGGCAAATGGGTTGCAGCAGGTAATTATACCGGCGGCAGCGCTGCTATATTGCCTGTTAAGGAAGACGGAAGTTTAGGCGAAGCAATTACGGTAATGCAGCATACCGGGTCAGGGGTAAATAAGTCAAGACAAGAAAAGCCGCATGTGCATGCCACCGTGTTTTCAAAAGACAACCGCTTTTTATTTGTTCCTGACCTTGGTACTGATAAAGTGATGATTTATGCTTTTGATGAAAAAACAGGAAAGCTGGCTGAAGCTAAGCAGCCTTTTGCCAAATCAAAAGATGGCTCAGGGCCAAGGCATATTGATTTTCATCCCAATAATAAATATGCATACCTGATGGAAGAGATGTCAGGAACAGTTGTGGTATATGCACATGGCAACGGGAAATTAACCCCCCTGCAACGCATCAGTTCATTACCAAAAGATTTTAAAGGAGATATTGGCAGCGCAGATATTCATATATCGCCTGATGGAAAATTTGTTTATGCCTCCAACCGCCTTGGTTCCAACTCCATTGCGATTTTTAAAGTGAATCCGCAAAACGGTAAACTCAGCTTGGTTGATATCCAGTCATCGCTTGGCCTGATACCCCGCAATTTTAATTTTGACCCTTCAGCAAATTTTTTGCTGGTAGCCAACCAGAACAGCGATTACATTGTGGTATTTAAAAGAAACAAGCAAACCGGTTTATTAACCGATACCGGTAAACGAATTGAAGTTGGCAAGCCGGTTTGTATAAAATGGATACCAGTGAGATAAATCTTTTATCAATAAAATCAGGAGTAAATCTTAACCAGTAAGCAGGCACACAGATTCTAATCACCCATTAGCCAGGTATAAATTCCAAAAATGTCAAAGTAAGTAATGCTAAAATAAAGTGCTGTGCTGAAAAGGAAGATTATTATTAAAGACATCCTGGCCTTAATCTCTGGTATAAAAAAACCAGCAATAATTAAACACAGGCATATCAGAATTGATGGAAAAGAAAAAACCAATAGCTGGATGGTAAAAACTCTCAGACTGTGATAATAATCATATGGGGACTGTCCGCCCATTCTGTTGAGAAAACTACCTTCTTCTAAAAACAGAAGAATGAATAACAGCAGTATAAACAGGCAAGGAACCGATACTGCAATCAACCTTATAGCTTTCAGAACAGTCATTGGTTTTTCAGCTTCGGCCTCAGCCTTGCTCTTGACTTATTAAAAATATTACGGCCCTTGTCAATGCCCTTTCTCAGCTTTGCCTGTTCCTCTTCAGGCAGGTGAATAACATCAAAACATTCCCTGCTGCAGCATTCTTCATATTGCTTTGCACATTCATCGCATTGTATAAACAGCAGGTGGCACCCTTCATTTTTACAGTTGGTATGGGTATCGCAGGGTTTGCCGCACTGGTGGCAGCGTGAAATAATTTCCTCTCCCACCCTTTCACCCAGCCTGTCATCAAATACAAAGTTCTTTCCCCTGAATTTATTTTCTATTCCTTTTTCTTTTACTGTATTGGCGTAATGAATAATACCCCCCTCAAGATGAAATACATTTTTAAACCCATGGTGCAGCATGTATGCTGATGCTTTCTCACACCTGATGCCGCCTGTGCAGTACATGATGATAGTTTCCTCCTTTTTATCTTTCATCATTTCCACTGCCATAGGCAACTGCTCACGGAAAGTATCACTGGGTATCTCAATGGCGTTTTCAAAATGGCCTACTTCGTATTCATAATGGTTGCGCATGTCAATTAACACTGTTCCCGGTTCCTGCATCAGTTTGTTCATCTGCTCAGCATCAACGTATTTGCCTTTTGTATCCATATTAAAAACAGGATCGGTTATTCCGTCTGCAACAATCTTATCCCTTACTTTAATTTTCAGTACCCAGAAAGATTTGCCGTCATCATCAACAGCAATATTCAAGCGTACGCCATTAAGCGGTTCGATAGCATACAAATAAGTTTTCAGCGCTTCAAAATTACTTTGGGGGACACTGATCTGTGCATTGATGCCTTCTCCTGCCACATAAATGCGCCCAAAAACTTTTAGCTGAACCAATGCCTCGTACATTTCATCCCTGAAATGCTGCGGGTCACCAATATTAAAATAACTGTAAAACGAAATCGTAGTGCGGGGTTCTGTTTCCTGGTATAATCGCTGCTTTAGCTCCTTCTGGGAGATGCGGTTGTGTAATACTGCCATGCTGATAGAAATTTTAAGGACGTTTGCCTGACGAACAAAATTTCATAAACCATTGCAAAGATAGTGATTTGGGGAATGACATGCTTTATTCAGAACTCATTCTGTAAGCCAGTTAGCTTACACACATCTTTCCTGTATATTTTATTCAGTAATTTAAAGGACGCCGCTATTACAGCATACCTGATTGGCTAATAGGTAAACGTTAAACCAACTCCAAACCCCATGTCACTGTCGTAGTGTGTGCGTACCGAAAAGTTGCGTGTAAAAATATAATTAAGCCCTGCCATGTATTCCTTATCGGTATTTACCATAAATGCAAAGCGGAGCCGCTTTGTTACAGGAATATCCTCTCTCATTAATTGCAAACGTACAATCCCATCTGTAAAAATCTCTGACTGAAAACGGACTAGCATGGGCAGAGTATAATTTATCCCAACGCTGATAACAGCCCTGCTGTCTTTTGTGTTAGTCTGACCAAACAGGTTTTTTTCATGTTCATCAATCCCCATTTTCCGGTACCGCCAGTCAAAACCAACAAATGGCATCAGCCATTGCATTTTTCCCAGGTACCTGCCTATATGCGTTTCTGTTTCATATCCGTGATGGTTATTATACCCTAAACGCCATTCGCTGCCAATACTCCAGCGGGTATTCTGTACCATCATTTCACCGTCGTTCCCGTTGGTAGCAACATCGTTTTGAAACATAAAGTGCATTTCCCTGTCATCAGCAAACAGCTTGCGCTGTGCCAGCCTGGGGTTTGGAATTAATGGATTGGGCTGCTGGTTCTGGTAACTAAAAACCCTTCCCATACCACTCATCATGTGATATAAAATATGGCAATGAAAAAACCAGTCACCTTCAACATTAGCGTTAAACTCCAGTGTATCGGTTTCCATTGGCATAATGTCAATGATATTTTTTAACGGGGCATATTCGCCATGCCCGTTCAATACCCTGAAATCATGCCCGTGCAGGTGCATAGGATGGCGCATCATAGAACCATTGTAAATAATGAGCCGCAAATTTTCTCCTTTCTTTACAAGGATCTTGTCTGCCTCTGATACCACTCTATTATCCATGCTCCACACATAACGGTTCATATTTCCTGTCAGCTCAAATTTCAGCACTTTTACAGGTGCATCAGGTAAAGTTGTTTTTTCAGGCGACTTCAGCATTGCATAGTTTAAAGTAACGATGTCTGCAAGGGCATTTGCATTATATCGGTTGGGGTCGTTACTCATATCAATTTCATTTTTGTGGCTACCCTTTTTTTTCTCCTCACCTGTTATTTCAGGATACATTACCACATTCATGTCCATCTGGTTCAGGCTCATATTCATCCCCATGTCATCCAGTTCACCATTCATTTTCATCATGTCATTCATCATCTTCATGCCCTCAAAGTATTTCAGCCTTGGCATAGGTGAAATAAGTTGCCTGATCCCATTGCCGATATAAAGCGATCCAGCATTCGTTCTGTCCTCTGTTGTAGCCAATAATTCATATGCTGTACTGTCTGCAGGAACTGTAACAACTATATCGTAGGTCTCAGAAACAGCTATAATTAACCGGTCAACCTCTGCAGGTTCAACATCGTTCCCGTCATTGGCTACTACAGTAATCTTTCCCCCGGCATAACGCAGCCAGAAATAAGAAGAGGCGCCACCGTTGGAAATACGGAGCCTTAGTTTATCACCCCCTTTCAATGTTTTTCCATCCACTTCTTTTATTACGGATTCTGATTTCCCATTCATGAGTATTTTATCGTAATAAACATCGCTCACATCCATTGCCAGCATCCGCTTCCATTCATTTTTTAATTTGGTTTTAAAATGACCAGCCTTAGCAGCTTCTGCATAACTCTGCACAGCATTTTTCTTTAAGGCAAACCAGTCAGTGGCATTGTGCAGCATCCGGTGTACATTTTCGGGTTTGTAATCCGTCCACTCACTTAACACAACCGGTACGGATGGCAAATCGTCAATGCCTTTCCTGAATGTCCGGTCTTCTCTTCTTTTCAGCATTACAAAATTGCCATACATGCCTATCTGCTCCTGCAATCCGGAGTGACTGTGATACCAGTGCGTACCATGCTGAATAACCGGGAACCTGTATAAATGTGTTGTACCGGGTTTTATGGGCATTTGCGTAAGATTGGGCACGCCATCTTCCTTATTGGGCAAAAACAAACCATGCCAGTGTAAGGAGGTCTCTTCCTTTAAAAGATTGTGTACATAAATCTCCGCTGTATCGCCTTCTGTAAATGTGAGGGTGGGCATCGGTATTTGCCCGTTTACTGCTATTGCCCTTTTTTCTTTTCCCGTAAAATTTACCATCGTATCCTTTACATACAAATCATAGCGAACAACCTTTCCGGGGTTTCCCGGAACAGGTTGTGCCGGCAAATCTGATATAGTTAATGCAAGAAGTGCTGCTAATGGCAACAGTTTTTTACAAAAGGGTTTTTGTATAACCATTTCAAAAATTTCATTTATGCTGCCCAGACGGGCATAATAAAACACCATATCCTTTATTGCTGCTGGCTGATGGTCTCCACCGTTTTTCCGCAGGCAAGCATCTGTGAACCGTAGTATGGGTTTTTAATGCCGCTTTCCCTGCTTAACCAGTTTGCACCTTTGCCATTATTCGCCATCGGGCAAAACTGGTAATAAACAGTTTCTGCCGGTTTAGCAATTTTTATTAACTCATAAATATTTTTTGAAAGGCTCATAAAATGGTCCCGCTGATGAGCTATGTCTTTTGTTCCGTTTATGTGTTCAGCATCTTCTTTCAGATCGTTCAATACCCTCATCCAGGCGGTATGGACGTCCATGGACAGCTTATCCATTTTAACGGAATTGATAGCCGTTTGCAGGTCTTTCGCTTTTAATGACGCTGTGCTCCCGTCAGTTTTTACCAGCGCATCCTTTAAAGAAAAATAACTGTCAAATACCGCTTTCAGCTGGTTTGTTTCCTGTGCAGGTTTGTTCATACCACCATGCTGGTGGCTTGCCTGGTTTTGTACAGGAGCTGTTGTGTCATTTACAGACTGTATCATTATTGCCACCTGCTTTTTCTCCCTGTCATACCTGCAGCATTCAGGCAGTTTATTATAGGCTTCATCAGGGGCAAGGAAATTTTGATTATCGTAACCGGCAAGAGCTATGTTTTTTAATACAGCATCCAGAGTGGTTTTCTTACTGTCGTAAGTGATAACAGCCATCTTGCTGTCTTTGCTCCAGTTGGTTGTTGAAATTTTCTTTTTGTTGGAGGCTTTTTCAATAGCATCCTCACACATTCCGCAATTACCGTACACTTTTACAGTTTCAGTTATGGCGTTATTTATCTGAGACAGGCAGGCCATGGCTGGAAGCAATACAACAGCAGCCATTAATATGATTGATTTCATTATACAAGAGTTTTAATTTTTGAAAAAAGTAATGAGCACATTTAACCGGTACACTTCTTTTAAGTGCAGGTATATTTCAGGCTGTCAGTAAATCAAATCAGAAAAACACAATGAAACATAAACAGCCGTTCTTTGGAGATTCTCGGGGGAGATTTTGATATTGGGAAAGATAATGGTATCAATGCCCCTTTAAAAACAGATGATGTAACCGGGGTAATTAATACGGGGGCATCCAATAACTGAATGTATATTGAGTCAGTGCTTTTTTGATGCTCGGCTTTAAGTTTTACCTGTTTGTGCTCATCTTTGCAGCAACCGTCTTTTTTTTCTTTCATGCCGCACTTGCCGCATTTATCGTCATCGCCATGCCACAAACTCCAGCCAACAAAATCATTCATGCAATAATGCAGATGAACAGTGGCCCCGATAGCTCCCGGGCCATAAACAAGCAAAAGAAATATGACTGCTATTTTTTTCACTTTGCAAAGTTACGGTTTTTAATGCTGGTGCCTGACTCCCCGCTTTATCATGTAATAATTAACGGGTAAGGCAGCAATAAAGCCAACTATAAGGGCTGCAGCCATTCCCAGCCAGAATATCCCGTCTTTAAGTCCTGCCTCCATTACGCCGGGTATAGCCGCCTGGGTGAGAACTTCAAAAGTTTCCATTACTGCAATGCTGAGGCCTTCCGCTACCAATACAATTTTAAATGACCGGGAAAATGAAAACCCTTTTTTTATCAGCGGGATAATCCCCAATGCAAACCCAAAAACAAACCCCAGTGAAACGGCCAGAATTACAGAATCAATCATTGACCAGCCCAGATAAGTGGCAATAATCATTCCTGCTACTTCACCAATTCCGCATCCCAAGAGGCAATGCAGGGTTGCACTCACTGCCAGTTTCATAATGCCTTCTTTTTTTGAAATTACGGCAGCATGTTTATGATGGCCGGGTTCTGATACAGTAATGGAAAATTTTTTACCTAATGTATTTTGTAACGCAGACAGGGATATGTGCTTAGCCATACTGATGGTAGCCGTTTGTTTCTCCTTTGAAACTTCTGCGGCTGTAACACCGGACAGCATCAGTAAACTGTTTTTTACCTCCTCCTCACAACCACCGCAGGTCATTCCTGTAACTTTATAAGCATGTGTCATTGTATTTTCTTTTGATACAAAGTTACCCTTGAACACAGGCCCTCCTGTTACAGAATTTTGTATTTGATTTATAAAATTTACAGTTCCTCTATGTTCCTTCGTTTATGTTCTTTCAGCGATTTGAAATAGCCGGGTGTAAACCCTGTGACTTTTTTGAACTGGTTGGACAGGTGTGCAACGCTGCTGTAACCTAACCGGTCTGCAATTTCTGAAAGTGTGAGTTCATCATATACCAGCAATTCCTTAGCTTTCTCAATCCGCTGGCTGATAAAATATTTTTCAATGGTTGTACCTTCCACTTCTGAAAAAAGATTGCTTAAATAATTATAGTCCTTATGAATTCTGGATGTGATAAATACAGACAGGTTGCTGTTAATATTGTCGTCAGCCTGGTGCACCAATGAAACTACCGCGTTTTTAATTTTCTCAATGATCCGGCTTTTTTTATTATCAATAAGTTCAAAGCCAAGGGCCTTTAGTGAAGCGTCAATGTCCTGCAATTTGTCTTTTGAAATATCACCTTCAACTTCCGCTTCACCAAGATCAACGGATATGGGATGCAGCCCCTTGTTTTCCAGCTGGTCTTTCACCATCATTTTGCAACGGCTGCAAACCATGTTCTTTATATAAAGCTTCATATTGTCAGCTGATTTTCCTTTCCTGCAGTAATGTTTCTGCAAATTTATAGATAGAAAAGATCAGTCATCAGCAAGGCCGGACAAGCCCCTTATGCCCAACCTTACGCCGGAACTGTAAAAATTGCCATTGAGATAAGACTGTATAAAATCAATCCTGAAAATCTTTAATACATTTTCGACGCCGCCCATAAATTCGGTGTACCTGCTACCTTTGCTTACATAAAATGCATTAACACCCAATACAAGCCGCAGGTTCAGCCGTTTTATGTACGGGATTTTATTAGTGAGGAACCCGTTGAAATGATGCTCCACGTGAGCAATGGTATAAAAGCTTTGTGTGGTAGAAAAATCGTAATAGGGCAGCAACTGAAAACTGTTCAGGTAGGGTGTTGTAACCAGCATCCTGTTTCCATTAAAATGCTGGTAATCGGGGAGCTCAACCCGGTTGTTATTTAAAAAACCTCCCACGGCAAAGCGGTAATTTAAAAT
Organism: Chitinophagaceae bacterium; assembly: GCA_033763355.1. Taxonomy (GTDB): domain Bacteria; phylum Bacteroidota; class Bacteroidia; order Chitinophagales; family Chitinophagaceae; genus JANRKT01. The sequence goes on from JANRKT010000257.1 coordinate 24,316, forward strand.
ACCCTGGAGTTTAAAATTGATTTCATCACTAACAGTAAAACGCCATTTGTCATAATCCACATCACTGCCCAATACGTTTTTTAGTCCTTTTGTATAGGCAAGGGTAAAGAGCGGGTGCTTAGAGCCGATATTAATTTTCCTGTCCGGCAGCTCAATATAACGTGTGCCGGGCCTGAAGCTCACTGATAAATTAAAGACAGCCGCCTGGTGCCGTTTAAAATTTTCAGTTACCAGCGCTGTTGGATAATTGGGTGTGCGGCGGTTTAAATATTTTGATTTGCCCCAAATGGCTGAGTCGGTATTTTCAAGCGGTATCCTGTCTTGGTATTGCAGACTTGCCCGGATTGTAAAACCTTCGCCTATCCCTTTGCTGTAGTTGATGCGCCCAAACCATGCTTCATAAACTTTAAGGTAGTTATATCCCCTCCACAACGTGGTAATGGTATTGAACATAGACCGCACCGGTGCGCTGTTGTTGATCTGGAATACTTTTTTACCTCCGGCAATTGTTATGTTATTGAAATATCCTTTCCCAAAATTATAACGTGCAGAAAGGTCTGCATTAAAATGCCGGTTGGTAAACCCGTAACGAAATGTCGGGCTGATGGAAAGCCTTCTCCTGTCTGTAAACCTCTTGTTATAATAAAAATTCAGGTTGGCTGCCCATCCCTCCACTGTATTAAAGCTAACTGACTCCAGTAACGGCGAATACCCGAATGAAGCTTCTTTGCTCTGGCGGCTGAAGTTCTGTCCGTAAAGAATAAGCCCTGTTGCGGTAAGTTTGTTATTCTTCCTGTCAATTGAATCAAGGTATTTCGGGTCTTTTCTCACTATTTCAAGGCTGTCTTTCTTCCTGTAATCTTCCGCTTCTTCTGCCAGCAGGGGAACAGGCCTTGCTTCATCCCAATAACTTTTGGGCCGTTTGTTGGAAGCCGTATCAAATTTGAGAACAGTATTATTAAAAAACTTTTTTGCAAAAGCAGGCTGCAGTTCATAAGAAGAAAATACTGACACAAAACTCCCGGTTGCATCAAAGCCAAAAAGCTTTACTGAAGGATAAATAACCTGGCTTTGTATCATCCATACATCAGTGGCAACAGGCATATACAATTGCTCAATATGCAATGTATCTGCAAGTTCCAGCTGCGATTGCTTGGTGAGCAGCAGGTTTATGCTATGAATGCGCCAGTCATCTTCCGTTATATTAATGTAACCGCTGAAGAGTGGTTCATAAGTTCTTTTTGGCGTAACATAAATGCGGTTTACCAGTTTATCGTTTTCAACAAAACTTCCGGAAAACCTGTACCTGTAAAAATTCAATGCAGCATCTGCTATGGGTGAAACAAAACCCCTTGGGTTCAGCGCCTGGCTGATTTGTACATTGTTGCTGTAAAATGATAAAATACGTGGTGTACTTAAGCCAAATCCGTCTGTCTGCCCGCTTACACGGGTGGAGATCACTTCTACTTTTGTTTTCTGCGGTTTCTGGTATGAAAGCTTTGCAATGGTTTCTGAGAGATAAATCATCTTTCGCTTGCTGGTATCGCCGTCTTCAAAATCTATTTTCTGACCTAAAAAACTTTTGGGGAAATCCCTCAGCTTTAATTGCCCTTTAATGTAAACTTCACACTGAAATTCATCTACCTGGTTTTCATATCCGGGCCTTTTCTTAATGGCCTGCCTGATGATTTCGTAAGCCGGGTCTTCCCCGCCGCTCTTCACTACAATTTCTGACATGTTGAGCTGCTGCACACTCAGTACAAAATTGAGTGTAACAGGTTCGGTGGAAACAGTAATGCCCTTTTCCTCTGTGGCATAACCAACATGGCGGCATATTAAAATATAATTTCCGGGAGAGAGGTTCAGGAAATATTTTCCTTCTGTATTGGTAGTGGTGCCGATGGTGGTTCCCTTTACCAGTATGGAGGTAAAGGGAAGGATATTGCTCATGTTATCGTAAACCGTACCGCTTATACGGGTGGCATATGTGGCGCTGAAGGTTAAAAGCGATATGATGAAGCACAATAAAAATCTCGTCATAACAGGTAATAGGCTAACGAAAATAAGCGTGGTTTTGTTATGGGGATGTGAAAGACGAACAATAAAGCTATTTTTTTATGATACGCCTGAACAAAGTTCCCGACCATGCGGCAAGGCCCCCTGTAACAGCGCCAATCAAACCGGTAACCAGTATAAGCAACACGGGGTTTTCGGTTTTTAATATCAGCAAAGAGGCTTTGGCTGCGAGGATGTGGTTGTTGCCGGCGCTCCTGAGCCACGCTAAAATGCCCCATAAAAGAAAGATAGCTGTGAACCCGCATAAAAAAGACAGTAGTGGTTTCTGGTACAAAACTGAAGCTACAAGAAATGAAGCGATAGCAATGCTCCACCAGGGCAGGTACAATCCTGCTGCAAAAGCAAGCAATGCCGTTAATAGTACTGATACAATAAATTTCATAAAAAACCCGGCGTTTATGATGTTGTTTCTCTATTTTGTAAAACTCATTTTCCATTTCACCCTTTTATCAGCCGTTTCATTTTCTTTCATCACCCATAATTTTTTGTATTTACCGGCCGCCCACGTATTAACAAACGAATCATAGTACCTGCTTCCGGGGTTGCCGGACTGGCCACCGGGATAAATGCCGTATGCTTCCGTTTCATCTGTAAGCTGTACCACCATGCGCCAGCTTGGGCCGTGAAAATCTTTGGTGGCATTGATAATATGCGATCCGCCCCCAACCGGTAAATTCATCCTGCTTAGTGCAGGCAGTCGCAGCAAATGCCTTATGCCGGTACCTTTAAACTTTGCCCATGACAGTACATCATCCCTTTCCAGTTGCTGCAGCGATGGCACCGCATGCTGAAAAGCAATTGTAACTACATCATTTATGGTTTCTTTATCCGGGGTATTGATGTTATCTATAAATGAAAAGGCCGAATCTTTAATGATGTTATCAATAAGCGTTGATTCCTGCGGCCATTTGTAAACGCCTTTTATTTTTGCAAATTCATCCCCCCACACAGCGTTCTCAAGGCTGTCGAACCAGACATTAAAAATAACTGGCCCCCCTTCAGCGGGGTCGTTGCGAAGGTTCCATTTTTTTAAGCGGCTCAGGTATTTTGATTCTTCAGCATTCAGCTTGTCTTCTTTAATATATTTCAGTAATACCGGTCTTGCTGTTTCTGCAAATACGTTGTAATTGTCCACCTGCATCTTTTGCATATCATCAGGTGTTATGTTATTCATTTTTGAAAGCATACGGTTGATAATAACCCCCCGGTAAACCGGGTAATCACTACCAAAGCCGAGATAATAAGGATAAGCTGAATCAACAGGCAGTTGATTGGCGCTGCTGAGAAACCCCCTTGAAGGGTTCATCAGATGCGGGTTTTCATCATGCGGTATAAATCCCTGCCACAAATAAGCGCTGTCGGTACCGGGCATTACAAAATCTCCCTGGCCTTTCCATCTCGCAGGAAATTTCCCGTTCTGCCATATAGCGATGTCGCCTGTTTTGGAAGCGAATAAAAAGTTTTGTGCAGGCACTACAAAATATCTTAATGCCTCTACGTAATCATCATAGTTTTTGGCCTGGTTTAGCTGGTGAATAACATATGGCGTATTGCCCGGGTGATGTGCCAGCCAGTAAACAACATAGTTTTTATTGTTCTTTACCCTGTTCTGCCCGGTAAATGAAGCATCATACATTACAGGCCCGAGACTGGTATATACAACAGTATCGTAATAAGCTGCGGCCCCTTTTATTTTAAACTCTTCAATCCTGAACGTGGAAGCTTTCCACCGGCCGTTAAACTGGTATTCTTTCCGTGAATCATCCTTAAACTTCATTTCATAATAATCCCGAACATCCCTGCCGGCATTGGTTAAACCGATGGCGCAATAGTCATTAAACCCGATGATGATGCCGGGGGCGCCGGGGAGCGATACACCATACATGTTGTGTGTGGGGGAATGCAACTGCATCTCAAACCAGAGTGACGGAAGGTTTAACCCAAGGTGCGGATCGTTACATAAAATCGGTCGTCCGCTTTTTGTTTTTGAACCGGCAACAGCCCAGTTGTTGCTGCCATTGTCTTTATCAGGTTTGGTTTGTCTTATTCCGATGGTATCTTTTATAGGATAAAATAAAGAATCTGCTGTTGCAGGTGTATTTAATGCAAGGCCGGGCTGCATGAATGGGGTGCCACGCGGTATAATGGGGTCGAGTGAATCAGGATATAACGGGTAAAGTTTTTCAAACACCTCTTTGGGAAATACAGATGCAGCATTGTGGTGCTCAAAATCGTCCTCATGTCCTGCCAGGTCAAGCGCCATGTATTGAAAGAGCAGTGCTGTTTTAAGTGTATTCCATTTCTCAGGGTTTTGACCAAGTAATTTATACTCCAGTGGCAACTGGCTTTCATCTATGTCCTCAATAAAGGCATTTACGCCATCAGTGTAGCTGTCTGTAATGGATTTGGTGATGGGGTTCCCTTCTATTTCCGGCATTGCATTTTCTGCGCCATAAACCATACCAAGGCGGCGCATGCCGCGGTCGTAATTTAAAATGGCATTATTGTCACCAGCGCCAAGTGTTTCACTTAACCTGCCTGCAGCGGCCCTTACCTGAAACTCCATTTGCCACAAACGAAACTTTGCATGAAGGTAGCCCTGTATAAAGTAAAGGTCATCGCCGTTTTCTGCAAATACATGCGGCACCAGGTTTTCATCAAGGTAAACATGGGCCTTCCCTTTTAGTTTCGGGAACTTTAATTCATCACTGAAATTATTGTTAACCGGTTCGGCATTCTGCCATACGCCCTGTTGCGGGCTCAGCAATTTTCCGAGAGGTGCAGGCAACAGCCTGGTGGTATCGAGTATATAAACAAGGCCTGCTGTAAGCAAGGCCATAAACAGAAAAACAGCAATCCGCATAGTAAAGGTTGAAAAAAAATAATAGTTAAAAGTAAGGTATTGGTATAAAATAGGCAAAAGGGTTTACCTGTTATGGGGTGAAAGATGATAACCTTCTAACAAACCTGCGAGGCGCTTTACTTCATCCATTGTATTGAATGCATGAAACACAATGCGCAGCCGCTCCCCTCCTTTTGGAACTGTCGGGTACAAAATCGGCCGCACATCCAGCCCCGCAGATTGCAAATGGAGTGCAAGTGATTTTACATTGCTGTTACCCGGAACCATTAAGATTTGAATCGGGGTTTCAGCATCTAAAGTCAGTCTGAAAGAATTTTCTTTATCCGTTATAATATTAAGCTGCTGAAATTGTCTGATCAATTCCCTGAGATGTAACCTTTCGCTTTGCATTGAGGGGAAAATTGAATAACTTTTTTGAATGCAGGCCACACTTGCTTCTGGCAATGCAGTGGTATAAACAAATGCCCTTGAAAAATTGATAAGGTAATTGCGGAGCGTTTCACTGCCCAGCACAACAGCGCCATGGCAACCCAGCGCCTTGCCAAATGTATGCACACGGGCAAAGCATTTATCCTGTAAGCCCAGGCATTGTACAAGGCCTTCGCCTTCATCACCCATAACCCCTGTTGCATGCGCTTCATCAATTATCAGATGTGCCCCATGTTTTTCGCACAATAAGGAAATATTTTTTAATGGTGCAATGTCCCCATCCATTGAAAAAACAGTTTCTGTTACCACAAAAACATTTTGTCTGGCTTTTTTCAGTTTTTCTTCAAGATCAGCAGGGTCGTTATGCCGGAAAGAAAATGATTCTGCAAAACTTAACCTGATGCCATCCCTTATGGAAGCATGGCAGAGATAATCGTATAAAATGGTATCGCCTCTTTGGGCAATACAGCTCAGCAACCCCACATTGGCATCATAACCTGAATTATAAATCAATGCTGCTTCCGACCGGTGAAAAGAAGCAATTTGCTTTTCAGTTTCTTCAATCAGGGAATAATTTCCCGAAAGCAGCCTTGAACCGGTCGAACCGGTTTTAAGTGTTCCTGAATGTTGCAGCAGGTTGTGCGCTGCAATTCCCAGGTAATCATTGGAACAGAAATCAACTTTACCATCGGGCAGTTTTAATACCCGGAAGGCGTTTTGTTCCTTTCGTTCATCTAATTTTTTATGGAGAAAATCATCAGTCATCTTTTCATAATTATGCTTGGGCACAAAATAAAATTATGCAACAACATTATCTTTGCAATTCAAATATCAGGTTATTAAACAAAACCTGGCAGGTTTTTTAAATATGCCTTGCTTCTTCAGTTTTCAGGCGTGAACCCTGCCAGGTTTAAAATAAATATAAATACGGAATGACGAATGATGCTGATGTAAAAAATATCCTTGGACTTCAGTTACCCACTGACCCGCGTTGGGTAAACCTTGCAGAAAAGTCGCTGGAAGAAATCCTGACCGATCATGCTTTTTGTGAGCAGAAAGCAGCTACAAGCTGCATTTCATTAATTCAACGTTACCCTGAAAAAGAAATGCTGGTTACAGAACTGTCGCCAATAGTAACTGAAGAATGGGGCCACTTTCGCCAGGTGCTGGCTGAACTGCAAAAAAGGGGTTTGAAACTTGGTAAACAGAGAAAAGATGAATACGTAAACAGGTTAATAGAGTTTGAAACAAAAGGTGGCAGTGAAGAAGACCGTTTGCTTGATAAATTGCTTATCTGCGCTTTAATTGAAGCCCGCAGCTGTGAACGTTTTAAGCGGTTAAGCGAAGGATTAGATGACGAATACATGAGAAATTTTTACCGCCGCTTTATGGAAAGCGAAGCCGGGCATTATACTTTGTTTATTACACTGGCAGAAACCTATTTGCCCAAAGAAAGAGTGCGCAAAAGATGGAAAGAATGGCTGGAATACGAAGCGGAACTGATGGGTAAATTAAAAGTGAGGGGCGACAGGGTGCATTAGCCAATAGAAGATACAAGAACCAAGATACAAGATACAAGATACGAGAAGATAAAAGGTATTGGTTGAATAAATTGATCTCTTAAGCAAATGTTGAAAAAATTTCGAGATATAATTGCACATACTCTTCCATTTTCTTTCTCCTGTATTGCATGATCCACCGCGGATGCGGCAGTGGGATGATCTTATCAAAAAAATGAAACTTTTCATTGAGGCCTGAAAAGTATTTGTAATTGGTTCCTTCGCCCAGGCAAAAACAAACCTTATATGATGCAATTGTGTTTAACTGTTGTTCTATGCTTTTAATGATGAAAGGCCCCGTTGCTTTAACCAGTTTTTTATCATCATAATAATTCATGTTCCTGCCATTAAGGGTAAAGCCTAAAGGACAAATTGCTGTGATAAAAAATTTATGATAGAATTTTTCCGCCCCGCCAAATTCATTAACAACAGCATAAACAAAATCCGCCGAGAGTTCCTTTACATTTTTAAAGCCATGGTCAATGCCGCAATAAGCCTTCAGTTTATGCGGGTCAGTAAATGGTATGCCTGTTATGCCGCCGCCGAACCTGCCGGGGTTGATGCCGAAGATCATACAGCGGGGTGAACGGTCTTTATAAAATTTATTGTAAAAGCGGTTTACAATGCTGAAGGTTTTTTCATCTGCAAAAGGGTTCATTATTTCAACCCCTGCCGGTAATTTAAAATCCGGCTGAAGGCCGGAAAGAAAATGAAGTATGGCATCGGCCTGTGTTGTTTTTTTATTCATGCAGTAACGCTTCTAAAAACCTGTCAGGGTTTAACTGAAAGCAAGGCGGAAAAATAACTGATCTCCTCAGATAAATCAAGAAAGGGATGTTTTGACTGCAGCGCTTCTGCTTTTGCAAGGTGTGCAGCAAGAAATTGCTTATGCTGCGCCGATGAAGGATGAAACGCCTTATGCTTTGCTGCCATGCTGATCTTTTGAATTTCTTTCATCATTTCTTTCGATTCATCATCAATACATGCTTCTGTAAATTTATCCCACACATACCCGGTAGCTGCATAGTTGGGGTGCACCATGTCTTCTGCATAAAAACGGTAATCCCGCAGGTCGTCAATCACCAGTTCATAAGCGGGGAAGTAGAACAGCTTTTCAAACTTGTCCACCAATTGGTGAACCGCCTGTATTAAAACGGCTTTGCTCCTGTTGTTCTCAACAAATCCATCCCTCAAATGCCTTACCGGGCTGATGGTAAAAATAATTTTCAGTCCGGGATTAAATAAAAACAAACGGTGCATGAGGTTATCCAGAACCGATATTACTTCTTCGGGGCCAGGTAATCGTTTATTGAATTTATCAGCAGGTATTTTATGGCAATTGGCAACAATCTCACCTGCCTGTAAATAGCCTGAGTAGCTGGACGGAGGGGTTGCATTGCCCAACTCATAAACAAATGCTGAACCGAGAGTAAGCATCAGCCAGTCAGCTTTCTTTAAAAATGCATGTGCTTTTTGCTGCGAATCATTGATACCCCTTAATGCTTCTTCTTTTACCGGGTGAGAGAACCGGCTGTGGTGCTGCCAGCTTGTCCAGAGTTCGTTGTAATAAAAAAGGTCATCTTCTTTGTACTGCCTGTTTTCAATGTAAGAGGTAACCGATTTTGAAATGCTTACCGGGTTGAACAGAATGCCATTGGGATTTTCAAGAACGGAAAACTTATAATTCCTGAGTTCCTGCCCGATGTGTTCTGTAAAGCAGGAACCTGCAAGCAGTATTTTATCACGTATGGAAATTTTTTGAGAAAAAGGCTTTACCTGTAATGCTAAATGAAAATCCATGCCCTGCTATTTAAAAGAAAACAGAATTGGCAATACGGCTGCAGTACTTCAGCGCCAGTTCATCAATATAAATTGTATAGTTGTTGTCCTTAAAATATTTTACCATCCATTCGGTGTTCATATTGCCCACCAGTTCATCATTGGCCATCGGGCAGCCGCCGATCCCTTTTATAGCGCCGTCAAACCTTCTGCAACCTGCCTGCAATGCAGATTCTAATTTTTGTTTCCAGTTATCCGGGCTGGAATGAAGGTGGACGCCAATTTCAAGATGCGGTAAGGTATTAACCATATGGTATGTGATGCGGAAAACCTGTTCCGGTGTTGCAAGCCCAACGGTATCTGCAAGCGAAATGGTTTTAATATCCAGTTCCGCCATTTTATTCGCCCATTCAAAAACTATTTCTTCGCTGTAGGGGTCGCCATAGGGATTGCCAAAACCCATGGAGAGGTAAATTACCAGTTCTTTACCCTTAGCCATGCAAAGTTTCTGTATTTGCTTTACCCTTTGAAACGATTCTTCAATGCTGCTGTTTGCATTGCGCTGCTGAAAAGTTGGCGAAACTGAAAAAGGGAAACCGAGACATGAAATCTGCTCATAGCCCACCGCTTCTTCTGCACCACGCACATTTGCTACAATGGCAAGCAACCTGGTTTTTGTGCTGCCCATATCAAGCTGGGCGATGACATCTTTGGTGTCGGCCATCTGGGGGATAGCCTTTGGAGAAACAAAACTGCCGAAATCAAGCGTATGAAAACCTGCTTTCAGTAATTCATTAAGGTATTGCACTTTTTTTTCAGTGGGGATAAACACCCTCCATCCCTGCATCGCATCTCTAGGGCATTCAATTAAGCTGATAAAATTTTGCATAAGATAGTGAACAGATTCTGGTGCAAAATAAGGGAAATTAAAAACTAAGGCATTTCAAATTTTGGCAGCCTCAGTTTGTCATTCCTATCCCGCCTCAGCGGGAGAGGAATCTATCAACAGATGCTTCGTTCCTTAGCATGACAATACAAACTGAGGCATTTCAATTTTCACCTGCAATCCCGATCCGTGCATACATGAACCGTGGCCGGACAGTGAATAAACTCATTAACTGCTTAAAAATTACCCAGTGTTTTCACACGGTTTTCCCTGAAAGCCTGTATCCTTTCACGGATGAGGTTAAAGAAACGTGTCCTTGCCCTTTCTCCCACCTGGCTGATGAGGGTTGACCTGCGGATGATGTTTTGTATAAAGCGCCAGGTATAATCGCAAAACTGTTTATCGGTTGTGGAAATAAAGTTGATGGCATTGTGGTTTACAAATGCAACCCGGTTATTGTTTACCGTGGCAAGGATGTTGTTGTCGCCCACGAAAAAGTCATTTACATAAAGCCTGTATGCTGCAGCTTTTTCACCGGGTTCTTCCCCGTGCAAAAATTTCTTTCCTTCGGTAGCCTGGTTTTCCATGTGGCCCATCATTTTTTCATACGCGTCATAGATACGTTCAAGGTCTCTGGAATTGTTAATTATCCCGGCATCTTTATAATATTCCAGTTGCCGCATGTCGTTTAAAATATTATCAGGGTTAAATATCTCTGCACCGGGAATTTCAGTATAAAGCAGGCATATTTTTTTTATAACAGGGCCCCATTCATCTTTAATGATGTCAAATGAAAATTTCTGCTGCTTCAGATCTGCAAACTGAAACTGGGTTTTCATCCACACAAAAAACTTAAATGCTGTTATGTCGGGTATCATCAGGTAATAAAAAACGGGAATGTCCTTGGTCATGTAGATCATTTCTCTGCTTTCAAAACCGTTCAATGTCTCTAAATTATTGAGGATGTCCCCGAGATAAGATTCAAAACGGAAATTTTCTGCGGTAACATAATGGCCGGAAAACAAAACGGTACCATTATCGAGGTTTAAAAGCTGGTCAAGTGAGAGATTAAATTTTGAACAAAGGATTTTGATTTCCTCAAAAGAAAGCATCTTCTCCCCTCTTATCCTGCGGTATGCACTGTCTGTACTTAAATCCAGCAGTTCTGCTACCTGTTCCGGCATTGAAAGATGCGGCGGAAGCATGGACCTGATGTGATGAAAAAAAGCGGTTTGTATATCTGTACTTTCCATAACTAATTCAACATGGTTTTCACTTTGTTTTCCTTATAGGCTTTTATCCTTTCCCTGATGAGGTTAAAGAAAACAGTTCTTTCCCTCTCCCCTGTGATGCTGATAAGAGCGGATTTGCTGATGATATTCTGCACAAAATGATAACTGTAATCGCAGAATGTCTTATCACGGGTATAAATAAAATTAAGCCCGTTGTGAACGAGGTAACAAACCTTCATGTCATTGAGCAATACAAGGTTGGTATTGTCGCCAACAAAAAAATCGTTCACATAAAGTTTATATTCTGCCAAACCGGCGCCAGGTTGCCTTCCGCGGAAAAATTTCTTTCCTTCCTCCGCCTGCTTTTCGATGTGGCTCACCATATCCTCAAGGCTGGCATAAACCCTTTCGAGGTCATCCTGTTTTGCAAACCACTGTGAATCTTTATAAAATTCTATCTGCCGCAAAGTGGTAAGGATATTATCTGCATTTAGTATTTCACAACTGGGCACCTGTGTATAGGCTTCAGCTATTTTTTCACCGGTGGTCTTAATATCATCCATCAATACGTCCATTGCAAATTTCTGTTGTTGAAATTCGGGGAAACCAAGCAGGGTTTTCATCCAGCTGAAATATTTGAACGACGCTATTTCAGGAAACATCAGATAATGGTAAAGGGGTATATCCTTGCTCAGGAAGATGAGCTCTTTGCGGTCAAAATTTTTAAACATCATGAAATTGGCCAGCACCTCCTGCAGGTAAGCCCTGTAATTGAAGGTTTCCGGAATAATGTATTTTCCTGTAAACACAATGGTGTTGCTGTTCAGGTTAAGGAGCTGATCCAGTGATATCCTGAACTTTGAACAAATGGCTTTTATTTCTTCAAAGGAAAGCTGCTTTTCGCCCCTTATACGCCTGTAAGCACTGTCGTTGCTGATGTTAAGCAACTCTGCGATCTCATCCACAAAAGATAAATGGGGAGGGATGCTATTTTTGATATGCTGAAACAATAAAACCTGTATGCCGGGTTGATCCATAACAGCGATTGGTTACTGGTTAAAATATTCAACTAAGTAACAGGTACATCAAGGGCCCCTTCTAAATTAATCGAAATTTTATCAAAAACCGAAAACAACACATCCTGAAAAGATAATCTGATTCTTTTGTGAGGCTGAAGTCATGCGTTTCCATGTACCATGTAATTCCGGCCCTTTTTGACTCATTCAGCATTTATCGGCCACAAGCGGCAATTAATTTCTGCTGTGGATAATTATAACCGGTTAAGAACCAGCAGAAAATTATATTTGAAGATAGCCCGGTGGTGCAACAATCAATTTAACAGGCATTTATTCGTTTATACAGTAAGATCATTAAAAATTCAGGGCAAAGCAGCGGCTGGGATGATTCCCGTTGTCAGATAAATATTATATGCGGACTTATGGATTCACATATCGCAAACCGTTTCCTGTAAAACCCCGGGTTGCTGTTGTATCACTTGTTTTATTTTCGGCTTTATACCTCTCTTTTATTCCTGCATTCGAGCAACAGCACCTGAAATATGATGTGATCCGGAATGGTAAAATAATCGGGCAGCTCAGTTCCATTAAAACAACCAAAAACAATGTGGTGGAGTACCGGGCGGAATCAAACGTTGAAGTAAATGTGATTTTCGCCATTAAGATATACACTTTTGTAAGCGGTGTTTTCAGCAATGGCCAGCTTACGGATGGCAAGATTATAAGAAGGGTAAACGGAAAAGATAAAGCCAATGCACATATTTACTGGTCGCATGACAAATATTATATCCGTGAGGAAATGAAAACAAAGGAATTTAAAGACCATATTTATTACACTACGGCCTGCCTCATGAACCGTGAACCATTAAGCCTGACGCGGATATTTTCCGAGAACTATCAAAAGTTTCTTGATATCATACAGGTAAAGCCCCACCAGTACAAACTCAGCCTGCCGGACGGTAATTATAATTATTATACCTACACCAATGGCATTTGTACAGAGGCCAAGATCAGCACCACCTTCTCTACAGCGTATTTCAGGTTAAAGAAATAGATTTATGCACCATCTCAATCCCGGTGGCTATTTGTTAGTGACTTTGTAAATCGGATATTTTAAAATTGTTTTCTTACTGGCCTGTTGTATTCGTGGCACACCTTTTATCCGTTTCATCCCCATGCAATATATTTGCGCAAATTAAAACTGAATGGTTATTCTCGTTACAGGGTCAACAGGATATATCGGATCAAAACTGGTGGTTAAACTGGCAGAGCAGGAACATGAAATCCGTTTGTTGTGCAGGAAAAAACCTGACCTCCCTGAATTCAATTTGCCCAACATTAAAATCTTTAAAGGCGATATAACTGATGCCCCTTCGCTTGAAGCCGCAATGGAAGGCGTTGATCAGGTTTATCACCTTGCGGCTTATGCAAGGCTCTGGGCCAAAGACCCCAACACCTTTCACCATATTAATGTTACCGGGACAGAGAATGTACTTGCCGCAGCAAGAAAAGCAGGCATAAAAAAAATGGTTTACACTTCTACTGCGGGTGTCATCGGCCCATCCGGCAATAAGCCCATGACGGAAGATGACCCCCGGATAACAGGTTTCTTTAACCTTTATGAAGAAACCAAAACAAAAGCTGAAGAAGCTGCGATGAAGTATGCCAGAGAAGGTCTGGATATTTCCATTGTTAATCCTGCAAGGGTTTACGGCCCGGGTTTTGATACCGGCAGCAACCCTGTTACCAAGATCATGGAACTGTACATGAGGAGAAAATGGCATTTTATTCCAGGCAGCGGCGAAGACATCGGCTCCTATTGTTATATTGATGATGTGGTGGACGGGCATTTGTATGCCATGCAGAAAGGCAGGAGCGGTCACCGTTATATTTTCGGTGGTGTAAATGCCACATTCAATGAACTCATCAGGCAGATAAAAGAGCACAGCGGCATTGAAAAAAAATTATGGAACCTGCCTTTTCCTGTATTGAAAGCTGTAAGCCATGGCATGTCATTCTATTCCAGAATTTCAGGCAAAGCGCCAATGATAACACCTGACTGGGCCAAACGATACGATTACCAATGGGAACTTGACAGCAGCAAAGCAGTAAACGAACTGGGTTATCACATCAGGCCGTTGGAAGAAGGAGTAAAGCAAACCGTAGCATGGATAAAAACAAACCGTTTATGAATAAACGGCAAACAGCATTGGTAACAGGTTCAGGACAGGGAATTGGTTATGCACTTGCAAAAGCCTGTGCGATGAGGGACATTGATGTGTTGCTGGTGTCTTTACCGGGGGAAGATTTGCAAGCCAGGGCAGCTGCGTTGAAACAGGAACACAACATCACAGCGCATTATTTTGAAACCGATCTTTCACAACCGGAAAATTGCCAGGCCTTGTATGAATATGTAATAAACAATAACATTCCGGTAAATATTTTAATTAACAATGCAGGCATTGGTTCATCCGGTCCTTTTGAAGATTTCAGCACGCAGTTTTACAGCAAACAGGTTGCATTGAATGTGGCCGCGCCGGTATTGCTGACACGTTTGTTTATTCCTTTGCTTAAACAGCAACCGCAATCCTATATTCTTTACACAGGCAGCCTTGGCGGTTTTTTTAATATGCCCAATAAAGAAGTTTACGGCGCAAGTAAAGCGTTTATCCTTTCTTTTTCCAAAGCGCTGCGCAACCGTTGGGAAGGCTCCAATATCAGCATCAGCGTAGTTTGCCCCGGGCCTGTTGATTCCAATGCCCGCCTGCTTGAAATACACAAGAACTTAAAAGGCATTGCAAAAAAATCAGTGATGACGCCGGACGAAGTAGCAGCCATTGCCATACCTGCCATGCTTGCCGGAAAGAAAGTTATCATTCCCGGCAACATCAATAAACTTTTTCTTTTCCTCAACAGGCTGGTGCCGCAGGCTATTCAGTTAAAGATCATCCGCAAAGAAATGGAAAGGCAGGCAAAGATGGGGGTGAAAAAATGAGAAGGGGAAAGTTAAAAGTAAAAAAGTAGGTTATAACTGTTGTCATACCTTTTTGCTTTTATATTTATTGCAGTAACCCTCATTATAGCTTTTCACAGTTAATACAGGGAAATCTCTTTACCCGTAAATGTTCACACGGAGTTTGTGCATAATTGGTGCATTACTGCCACTACCGGTTTTGTTATTACCGCCGTAACTTGTAAGTAAGGATGAACTTTGCATTAAGCTTTGTTCTTTTGTTCTGCAGCAACGGCTAACAGGTTAACTTAATACCGGAAATTTCCTTTCGCCTTTTTTCTTCTTCTGCATGAGGTTACTTACCCGGTTCCCTCTGAAACTGATGGTTGCTTTATAGTAGCAGCAGTCTTACAACTTCATTTTAATAAACCTCTTAAAATCATTCCCATGGTAACGAATGACCTGGAATTTTTTCAGCAAACCCAGACACTTGCCCCTCCTGATCTTAAAAAAACTGATTTTGAGCTGCAAAGGCAGAACCCGTTTGAAATAGATGACCAGTCACGTGCCGAGGCAAGAAAGCAATACTTAAAAAAGTTTGCAGCAGAACCTTTTGAACTGGCAGAAGAACGCATCATGTTCGGCAACGATCTCATGAGCATCAATTACCTTTTGCTTGGCCTTAAATGCGCCGATAAAGTAGGCCGCATACATGTTAAAGACAAATACGGATCGGCACAGGGTTATGGCACGGGCTTTATGGTAGCCCCGCAACTGATGATGACCAATAACCATGTATTGCGCAGCGCTGAGGAAGCCCGTAACAGCATCATTGAATTCAACTATCAGTATGATGCATCCGGTAACCCAAGCCCTACTTTTCTTTTCCGCTTAACGCCTGAGCGCTTTTTTAAAACCAGTCCCGGACTGGATTATACAGTAGTGGCCGTGGAACCGGTTTCTTTCAACAGCTCAAAAAAACTTACTGAAGTTGGCTACCTGCAGATGTTTGAAGAAAGCGGCAAAGCGCTGATCAAAGAATTTCTCACCATCATACAGCACCCCAACGGAGGCTATAAACAAATTGCCATAAGGGAAAATAAGCTGGTGAAACTTGAAGCAGATTTTCTCTGGTACCTTACTGATACCGCCCCTGGTGCATCCGGCTCACCGGTGTTTAATGATCAATGGCAGGTGGTAGCGCTGCACCACAAAAGCATACCACGTACTACTCCTGATGGAAAGCAGATAGTTTGCAAAGACGGTTCTGTGTGGCAGAAAGGAATGGATGAGCAACTGATAGCATGGGAAGCCAATGAAGGCATCCGCATCAGTGTTATCATTGCAGATTTAAAATA
>JANRKT010000258.1:0-18360 GCA_033763355.1 Chitinophagaceae bacterium
TGGAAATAATCCAGTGAAAATCGAGAGAGCTTTAATTATGAAGGCCGCCAAAATAAATGCCCGGCAGACCTATAACAAATGTATAAATCAGCTACAGGAATATGGTTATATAATTTATGAACCTTGTTCCAATCAGTTTGAGGTAAGTGTAATTCACTTGAAAAATATAGAAATGAAAACATAATAATAAACCAAATTTCAATAAGAGGAGGTGTGATATGGCAAGTGTGAAACCGGAACAGGTAATTGAGATTTTAAAGAGGCATAATGTGCATATCTCATTGGAGCAGGCTGTCCTGATACTGGACTTTATGTTTAAATTTGCCAAGTTATCATTAACGCAAAATAGAGGCACATGACAGCAGATTTATACATCCGGGTGAGTACAGATGAGCAGGCTGACAAAGGCTACTCACAACGGGACCAGGAAGAACGACTAAGAAAGTATTGTGAAAACAATCAGATAAAGGTACGACAGGTAATTTTTGAAGACCATTCTGCAAAGACGTTTAATCGTCCTAAGTGGAATGGTTTGTTGTTTGATTTAAAGAAGAAAAAAAATGCTGTTGATTTTGTTTTATTTTCTAAGTGGGATAGGTTTAGCCGTAATGCAGGTGATGCTTACCAAATGATAAATATTCTTCGTAAGCTGGGAGTAGAACCTCAGGCAATTGAACAACCTTTAGATTTAGCAGTACCCGAAAATAAATTGATGCTGGCATTTTATTTAGCAGCACCGGAAGTTGAGAATGACCGCAGGGCGTTGAATGTTTTACTTGGAATGAGAAAGGCAAAGAAAGAAGGCAGATGGATGGGAGTTGCACCAGTGGGCTATGCAAATAAAATAACAGAGGATGGTAAAAAATATATTGCTCCTGTAGAACCAGAAGCGAGTATTATGAAATGGGTTTTTGAAACGTTGGCAGAAGGTCAGTTGAATGTTGAACAAATAATGAAACAGGCTTTTGCAAAAGGTGTTAAATGCTGTAAAGCTAACTTCTGGAATTTATTAAGAAATTCTGTTTATTGTGGCCGCATATATTTATCTGGTTACAAGGAAGAAGAATCAAGACATGTGCAAGGGTTGCATCAGCCCATTATTTCAGAAGCACTTTTTTATGATGTGCAGGATTATTTGAATGGCAAGAAAAGAACCTACAGGGCAAAAGTAGGTAGCATGGATGAACTGCAGTTAAGGGGTTATTTGATTTGCCCTAAATGCGGGAAGTTGCTGACAGGAAGTGCATCAAAAGGAAGAAACGGTAAGTATTATTATTATCATTGTGTTTCTTCATGCGGTGCAAGATTCAAAGCAGAAAATGCAAATCAGTTGTTTTCAAGCGAACTTAAAAAATTGGTGCCAAAACCCGGGATGATTGAAGTTTATAAAGTTGTATTACAAGAAGAATTTAAAGCTCAAACAAAGAGCCAACGGGAAGACCTAAGGCAAGTAAAAGATGCTTTGGAAAAAGCAAATACAGAGCTTGCAAATGCCCGTAAACTGCTTTTAACGAACGAAATTGAACCTTCAGAGTATCGCACTATAAAAGCTGACTACGAAAAGAAAATCACAGGGCTGGAATCAAAATTGATAGAATTGTCCCAAGAAGGTAAAAGTATAGAACCCTTGCTGAATAAGGCTTTAACCACTTTAACATCATTGGATAAACTCTATGAAAAGGCTGATAATAAAGCTAAAAGGGAAATCATTGGTTCGATATTCCCCGAAAAACTCATTTTTGACGGATTTCAATATCGAACCGCCAGATTAAACGAAGCTGTTCGGCTGATATATAGTATGGGCAAGGGTTTTAGCGAAAATGAAAATGGACAAACCGAGTCTATTTTCGATTTGTCCACTTTAGTGCCCAGAACTGGATTCGAACCAGCACATCCTTGCGGACGCTGCGACCTGAACACAGTGCGTCTACCAATTTCGCCATCTGGGCAGTCAAAATCTGGTTTCAAAATTTCAGACCAGAAATAAGAAATTTTTCAGGACTGCAAATATAAATGAAAAAGCAACAAGTCAAACTGCTGCTGAAGTATATTTTATCCCTGTTCGCCCGGGCTTTTCCAGCCAATTAATAATACGCCTGCTATTACAAGTAAGGTTCCTGCAATTTGCGCTGCAAAAATTTTCTCTCCCAGGAAAAAATGAGCCTGTATAATGGTGGACACAGGCCCTATACTGGAAATGATGGCCACATTGTTGCTGCCAATGCGTTTCATGCCGTTTGATAAAAGGAAAGTCGGGATAACTGTTGCTATTATGGCCAGTAACAAACCATATTGCCACCTGCCTGCCCCTGTTAAAAGCGAAAGTTCAATTTTATTTTTTAAAGCAAAATGTATAAAAATAAAAACAGTTGCAGAAAGCATGGCATAGGCTGTAAATTTTGCGGCGCCAATAACCGGTATCATCTTGCCGCTGCCAACAATATAAATAGCATAAGTGACAGCGCATAAAAAAATCAATAAACTGCCCCATAAAAAACCGGGACTTGAAATGCCCGCCTGCAGTTCACCGAAATAGGCAACGGCAATACCGGCATAAGTAAGCAGCAATGCTGTTTTTTGCACCCGGTTAATTTTTTGCCTGAAGAAAAAAGTATTGATCAGTACCACAAATGTGGGGTAAAGAAAAAGGATCAGCCTTTCAAGCCCTGCCGATACATATTGCAGCCCTTCAAAATCAAGATAACTGCTGAGATAATACCCGAATAAACCCAGGCCCGCAAGCTGCAGCCATTGTTTACGGGTGAACCTGGTATTGCTTTTATCGCCGCTTATTACAAGCGCTGCAACTATATAAAAGGGCAATGAGAATGCCATCCTCAGTGTAAGCAGCGTCAGTGCATCAATCTTAATATCTGCAAATGCTTTTTTAACAATGATGGCCTTGGTAGAAAATAAAACCGCACCAATAAAAGTAATTACAAAACCCGCCAGGCTTATTTTATTTTTCCTGCTTTCAGTCATTTTTTATTGTATCTCTGCAACCTGTAACCTGTAACTTGTAACCTGCAACTTGTTTACACACTCACATTAAAATCCCTCAGCGCATCATTCAGGCTTGTTTTTAAATCGGTGCTTGGTTTTCGCTGGCCTATGATTAATGCACAGCCCACCCCATATTCACCAGCAGGGAATTTTTTGGTATAGCTTCCGGGTATCACCACACTTCTTGCAGGAACCCTGCCTTTGTATTCTTTGGGTTCGCTGCCGCTTACATCAATAATTTTTGTGGATTGCGTCAGCACTACATTGGCGCCCAATACAGCTTCCTTTTCTACTATTACCCCCTCTACAACAATGCACCTTGAACCAATAAAACACCCGTCTTCAATAATTACAGGGGATGCCTGTAAAGGTTCCAGTACGCCGCCAATACCAACTCCGCCGCTCAGGTGCACACCTTTACCAATCTGCGCACAACTCCCCACTGTTGCCCATGTGTCCACCATACTGTTTTCATCAACATAAGCGCCGATATTTACATAGCTGGGCATCAGCACCACATTCCTCGCAATGTAAGCGCCATATCTTGCCACCGCATGGGGCACAGCACGTACGCCTAAAGCTGCATAATTTTTTTTTAGCAGCATTTTATCATAAAACTCAAAAGGCTCGGCACTCCATGTTTGCATGGGTTGTATGCCGAAGTAAAGCAATATGGCCTGTTTTACCCATTCGTTTACCTGCCATCCGGTTGCGGTTGGGGAAGCAGTCCTTAACCTGCCTTTATCCACTTCTTCAATTACTTCCCTTACAGCATCAGCATATTTTTTTTCTTTCAGCAACTCACGGTTGCCCCATGCTTCAAGTATCAGTTCTTTCATGCTTTAAAAATTTTGTGCAAACATACAGCGTGAAAAGCAAATTGACAGGCTTTATGCATCTTTGCAAACTATGCGGCAGAAATTCCTTGTTATACAAACTGCTTTTATCGGGGATGTGGTGCTTGCTACGGGCATTATTGAAAAACTTCATGATCATTTTCCCGGCGCTGAAATTGATTTGCTGGTCAGACAGGGCAATGAAGGATTGCTGAAAGATCATCCTTTTCTTCATGAGGTGTTGGTATGGAACAAAAGAGAAAATAAACTGCTTAATCTCTGGAAACTGCTGTTTGCAATAAGAAGAAGAAAATATGATAAAGTAATCAACATTCAGCGTTTTGCTTCCACAGGGTTTCTTACTGTTTTTTCATCGGCAAAAGAAAAGACCGGGTTTGATAAAAACCCGTTTAGCCGGTTGTTTACAACTGCAATCAAACATACAATTGGCGATAACGTTGTTGCAAAACACGAAATTGAACGTAACCATGAACTCATCAAAAGTTTTACTGATACAACACCGGCCAAACCGAAACTGTATCCATCCGTTGCTGACTATACTGCGGTTCAGCAGTACAAGCAACAGCCTTATATCAGCATTTCACCGGCATCAGTATGGTTTACCAAGCAATATCCAAAAGAAAAATGGGTCAGTTTAATCAATAAAATTCCGCAGAGCTATAATATTTATTTACTGGGCGCTCCCGGCGACAACGGACTTGCTGGTGAAATAATAGAAAGTGTTACCCATCACCGGGTAATCAGTCTTTGCGGCAAATTGAATTTTCTGCAATCGGCAGCATTGATGAAAGATGCGGTGATGAATTATGTAAACGATTCAGCCCCGATGCATTTTGCTTCTGCTATTAACGCCCCTGTAACTGCTGTGTATTGTTCCACCATTCCTGCATTTGGTTACGGGCCTTTGTCTGATAAAAGTTATATTATAGAAGCAACTGAAAAATTATCCTGCCGGCCATGTGGCCTTCACGGTAAAAAGGCATGCCCGCTGGGCCATTTCAATTGCGCCCATAAAATTACTGATGAGCAGTTGCTGCAGTGCCTGACCATGTGACCTGTGTCTGTTTTTGCTTTTTTTGGTTCTTGTGTCTTGTAATTTGGTTCTTGTTCCTTATTTGCTTCAGCACTAACCTTCTTATTTTTGCAGCTATGGATATTCAATGCACGGAAAAGGAGTTGTTTGTTTTTAAGAAGATTGCACATGCTGCAGCGGAGATGAATGTTCCCTGTTATCTTGTTGGCGGGTTTGTGAGGGATAAGATTTTGGGCAGGCCCACCAAAGATGCTGATATTGTTTGTGTGGGAGATGGCATTGTACTGGCGCATAAAACAGCGGAAAGGGTTAGTCCTATACCGCCGGTTAATTTTTTTAAAAATTTTGGTACAGCGCAGATTAAACTGGATGAGTTTGATGTGGAGTTTGTAGGGGCAAGAAAGGAAAGTTACCGTTATCATTCACGTAAGCCTGAAGTGGAACCCGGCACACTTGAGGATGACCAATGGCGGCGTGATTTTACCATTAATGCGCTTGCCATCAGTTTGAACAATACAGATTACGGAAAGCTCATTGATCCTTTTAACGGATTAAAGGACCTTGAAGAAAAAATCATACGTACGCCTGTTGATCCCGGCCAGACTTTCAGTGATGATCCTTTGCGTATGCTGAGGGCGGCAAGGTTTGCATCGCAATTAAAATTTTCAATTGAAGAAAAAACCTGGCAGGGCATAAAAAATAATGTTGAGCGTATCCGTATTATTTCCCAGGAAAGAATAACAGAGGAACTGAATAAAATTTTATTGAGCGAAAAACCATCAGTTGGGTTTAACCTTTTATTTGAAAGCGGGCTGCTTCACGTCATTTTCCCCCAATTGGTTGACCTTGCTGGCGCCGAATACATTGATGGTAAGGGCCACAAAGATAATTTTCATCACACTTTACAGGTGCTGGATAATATTTCCGCCGTAGCAAATGACTTATGGCTGAGATGGGCTGCATTGTTGCATGATATTGCCAAACCCGCTACAAAAAGATTTGAACAGGGGCATGGCTGGACATTTCATGGCCATGAAGTGGTGGGTGGTAAGATGGTGCCCGGGTTATTTGCAAAACTCAAGCTGCCCTTAAACGAAAAAATGCGTTTTGTACGTAAGCTGGTGGAATTGCACCTGCGGCCCATCAGTTTAACCAAAGAAAATATTACTGACTCTGCCATAAGAAGGTTATTGTTTGATGCAGGGGACGACCTTGAAGCGCTGATGACTTTGTGTGAAGCGGATATTACCTCAAAGAATAAATTAAAAGTAAAGCGTTACCTTGAAAATTTTAATCTTGTGCGGGAAAGGTTAAAGGAAGTAGAGGAGAAAGACCGTATCCGCAACTGGCAGCCGCCTATAACCGGTGAAATGATCATGGAGATATTTGCACTGCAGCCCTGCAAAGCGGTAGGCGACATCAAGAATGCCATTAAAGATGCCATTCTTGACGGTGATATTGAAAACAGTTATGAAGCCGCTTATGAACTGATGCTGAAAAAAGCAAAAGACCTGAAGCTGGAACCGGTTAAGTAAGGGGTTATAACCCGGGGGCTCAGTATAATAACCTTCTGCTGAATTTATATTATTTTTGAAATATATTGTGGAGATTGTATCAGGAATAAACTTAAAAACGTAAATCCTAAATTGAAATATGGCGGTATTAAAATTCAGGGTATATTTTGAAGAAGACGACAGTATTTACAGGGATATTGCCATAAGGCATACGCAGAATTTCCAAGATCTCCATTACTGCATCCTGAAGAGCTATGAATTTGACAATAAGCACCAGGCTACTTTTTTCCGCAGTAATGACAACTGGCAGAGGGGCCGGGAAATTACATTTGAAAAATACGATAAGGTTTACAAGGCTGAACCTTTACTGATGGCTGATACCACAATAGGTTCTGAAATACGTGAACCCAACCAGAGATTTATTTATGTATATGATTTCAGCAGGAACTGGGGCTTCCTTGTTGAACTCATCAATGTATCCAAAGAGGAAAACCCGAAATTGTCTTACCCCACTATGATAAGGTCAGAAGGCATAGCACCCAGCCAGTACGGCACCAAAAGCCTGCTGGGCGAACGGTTTGTGGATGTGGAAGAAAAATACGACCTCAGTAATGCGGGAGATGGCTTTGGCGAAGAAGGCGGGGAGGAAGAACAAGGTTTGAGTGAGGAGGGCGGCGAAGGCGATACCGAAGAATCTGCAGAACAATTTTAATTCAGTTTTTTTAAGAAGGCATAAATGTTTGGGCTCTTTACAAGCCCATCAGGATAACATGCGCAAAAAATATTGCATCTTAATAGCAGGGCCCACTGCTGTTGGTAAAACCGCAGTGGCAATACAGGTAGCCGGTCATTTTAATACATCCGTCATCTCGGCTGATTCCCGCCAGTGTTTTAAAGAATTGAACACAGGTGTTGCAAAACCCTCTGCAGAAGAATTGCAGCAGGTTAAACATTATTTTGTCAGCACACATTCAGTTGAGGAAGAGGTGAGCGCTGCAGCATTTGAACAGTATGCACTTGATGCCGTTAAAGAAATTTTTTATGAAAAAGACATAGCTGTTGTAACAGGGGGGACAGGCTTATACATAAAAGCATTCTGCGAAGGAATGGACAACATGCCGGATATTCCGCAGGAAATCCGTAACAGCATACGTGGTGAATACAGTTTAAAGGGGCTTGCATGGCTGCAGGAACAGGTTGGGAAAAACGATCCTCAATACTTTTCATCAGGCGAAATACAAAATCCGCAAAGATTGATGCGTGCACTTGAAGTGGTGCAGGCTACAGGCCAGTCTATACTTTCTTTTCAGCAGGGAGAAAAAAAGAAAAGGGATTTTACAGTTATTAAGACGGGGATTGAATTGCCCAAAGATTTATTGCACAGGAACATTAATTACCGGGTTGATGAAATGATAAAGCAGGGATTGTTAAGCGAAGCAAGATCACTGCTTCCTTATCGCAACCTTAATGCGTTACAAACAGTAGGCTATAAAGAGTTATTTGATTATTTTGATGGCAGGTTTTCCCTTGAAGAAGCTGTTGAACTGATTAAAAAGAATACCAGGCAATATGCAAAAAGGCAGGTGACGTGGTTCAGGAAAGACAGGGAGATAAATTGGTTTTCGCCTGGCCGGGTGAATGAAATCATCTCATTTGTTCAATCACATGTACAATGAGTTGAATTGAGACCTGACCTTTAGATTTGTGCAAGATTGCCGGGGAAAGGACGCTTATCAAAAAAGGATTGATCAAAATGAGATCAATCCTTGCATACTAAAAACCAAACCAAAATCATCTAAATTACATCATTCCATCCGTATTTATCTTCGTCCTTTCCTGTTCTTATGGCTTCCAGCTTATCCCTTAACCGGTACATTACTGAATCTTTATGATAAGCCGGTAAATTAAAATCAGCGCCATCCATATTTATGGTTTGTATGGGCGATACTACAGCTGCTGTGCCGGCGCCAAATGCTTCTGTTATGAGTCCTGTTTCAAATGCATGCTTCAGTTCCTGGATGCTGATTTTCCTTTCTGCCGTTTTAATTCCCAGTTCACCGGCAACGGTCAGCAGCGAATCCCTTGTTACCCCGTCAAGTATTGAATCTGACAAAGCAGGTGTTACTATCGTTTTGTCAATCACAAACATTACATTCATCATTCCTGATTCTTCTATGTATTTGTGTTCAATCGCATCTGTCCACAGCACCTGGTCAAATCCCTGTTGCCTTGCCAGTTGCGTGGGATAAAAAGCGCCGCCGTAATTGCCGGCACATTTGGCAAAACCAGTTCCTCCTTTTACTGCCCTTGCATAATCTGTTTCCACTTTTACCCTGATAGGTTTTGAAAATACCGGGCCTACAGGGCCGGTGAAAATGATAAAGCGGTACTCATCAGAAACCTTTACGCCAAACCTTGCTTCGCTGGCATACATAAACGGGCGGATGTATAAAGCGCTTCCTTCCTGCGATGGCACCCAGGCCGCATCCAGTTCAACCAGTTGCCGTAAGCCTTTTACAAATATTTCCTTTGGCAAAACCGGCATGCACATGCGGTGCAGGGTTTTCAGCAAACGCTCATAATGTTTTTCTGTTCTGAAAATATTTACCCTTCCGTCATGCATGTGCAATGCCTTCATTCCTTCAAAAACCGCCTGGCCATAATGCAATGCAAGCGTAGTGGGGCTCATGGAAAGGTTGCCGAAAGGAATGATATGCGCTGTCTGCCATTCGCCCTGTACATAATCACATACCAGCATGTGGTCTGAAACATATTTTCCGAATTCCAGTTTGTCAAAATCCACTTCATCAATCCTGGAGTGCTTCACTTTCCTTATGATGATGTCCTCCATCAGTTCCATGATATTTGGTTTTAATGAGCAATTGATTAATATTTTCAACCTGGTTTATTGGCCGGGCCATTACATCGTATTCAAAAGTTTGTGATCCGATGGTAAAAAAATGTTCCCCGATCCGGATAAACCCGTTCTTATCATAAAAACGCCTGGCTTTCCCGTTTTGTATAAGTACATCCAGCCATAGCCATTCGGGGTTTACTTCTTTTGCCAGTTCAATTACCGCATCCATCAGCAACTGACCTGCTCCGCTGCCATGGTATTCCTGCAATACATAAATTTTCTGCAGTTCGGTTTGCCACACCGAAGTGATCTGCGGGTTAAGTGAATGTTTTTTTACTTTGGCAAAACCAACGGGCTTCCCGTTATGCAACGCAAGAAAGAAAACATTATTGGCCTTCCTGATCCCCGCTTCAATTCTTTCTTCAGCATAGGTATGATCAAGGTAGTGCTGTAAATCTTCCTTCCTCTTAAAGAATGGGGAAAACGCATCAAAAAATGACTGCCGGCCTGTTACAGCAATATCCTTTGCATGGGCTACATCCGCTTTAATGATTTTAATCTGGTCTTTCATTTTAGCCAGTTGTAATTCCATCATCACATCCGATCTTACATAATCATTGCTTTTATCCAGCTTCACATATTTAAATCCCAGCTTTTTTTCATACAAAGTAAGTGCAGGTTTCAGGCTGCTGTGCGAAAACAAAATGATGCGTTCTGCACCAAGCTCCTTCGCCTTATTGATTGCAGCACGTCCCAGCGCCTCTGCTATACCAAGTCTGTGAAAATTTTCATCCACCGCCATCTTGGTAAATTCATAAGTGCCTGCATCAATTTTTTTCAGTGCTACAGTTCCTGCCACAACACCATCATACAAAGCAATCAAAATAGCGCCGCCCGGTTTTAATATTGCCTCTTCCGGTTTGGTGAGCACATATTCATCCCGCGGTTCAACCCAAAAGTATTTTTCTATCCACACCTTATTAAGCTTTTCAAAATAAGGCTGGTGTTGCGGCCCGTAATCTATTATCCTTACCTTGTTGCTCATGTCCTTTGCTTTTTAAATTCCCTGTTAACCAAAAAAACGCCTGCCAGTGTTATTAAAGTACCCGTTATCATATGCGGGTTCATCTTTTCATTCAGCAGCAGCCATCCGAGGCCCACTGCCACAATCGGGTTGATGTATGCGTAAACTGAGACCTGTGTTGCCGGTAATTTGCTGATGGCAAATACATAGGCGGAGTAAGCCAGTATTGAACCAAACAACACAAGATATACTAACGCAAATAACGAAGAAGAAGATGCCTCTGCAAGGTTGATGTATTGGCCCGAAATAAAACAGATGGGCAGTATGATCAATCCCGCAACCAGCATTTGTAACCCTACTGCAAACAATATATCGAGAGACATTTTGTAGCGTGAAGTGTAAACAGTGCCGAATGACCATGATAATGTGGAAATCAGTGCCAGTATCACACCAAATAAAAATACAGGGTTAACCAGTTGCTGCAGGTATTCATAAAATATGGTAACGATGCCTGCAAAACCAATCAGCAAACCCAGCATCATCCACCTCGTCATCTTTGCGCATTTTGACATCCACATACTGAACAGTGCAATAAATAACGGAACCAACCCTGCAATGATTGCAGCCAGACCGCTGCTGATGTATTGCAGCGACCAGGTGAGTAAACCATTGGCAACACATAAAAGAAAGAACCCCTGTACCGAAATCTTTTTGAGTATTGACCAGTTGGGTATGGAATATCCCTTTATTAAAAAATAACTTACCAGTATAAGTCCTGATGTTAATTGCCTTAACCCTGATACAAATAAACCGGGCATGTGCTGCGCCCCTACTTTAGAGGCAATATAAGTAGTGCCCCAGAAGAAGCTTACAATAACCAGTGCGATATATGCTTTACTCAGATCTTTTTTCATGATGCTCATCTTTATTTTACTTCTAATCCAACTTATTTACCCTTTATTTCATTTTTCATTACCACTCACAACTACGGAGTGGTACCCCCTCTCTCCCGCCCATTGGCGGGATGGAGAGGGGCAGGGGTGAGGGTATTCCCTATCCTTATCGTTTCCCTTACCAGTATAACAAAATCCTCCTTCCTGCTCCTGTGATTGGTAATGGCAGCACGAATGGCATAGTTACCATCCAATATCGTATAAGAAGGGGCCGCAATACCTTCTTCCTGCAAACGCATCAGTATTTCTTTGTTCAATTCGTTAAGCTGCTGTTTATTTAAACCACCGGGGTTATAGCGGTAACAAACAATGTTTAAAAGAACAGGCGCCAATAATTCCAAACTACCCTTCTGCTTAATAAGTTCAGAGAGATATCGGGCCTGTTCAATGTTTTGCCGGATCAGTTGCCTGTATTTTTCAATTCCGTTCTCTTTCATCAGCATCCATACTTTTAACGCTTTAAACCCTCTTGACAATTCCATTCCGTAATTAGAAAAAGGATCGGGACCGGCTGATAATCCCCTTTCATGATTTACCAGGTAGTTCACAGCAGTTGCAAATGCATTGCGGTGTACTGCTGCATCTTTTACCAATACACAGGCCACTTCATAATTCATATAAAGCCATTTGTGAAAATCAAATGTGATGCTGTCTGCTTTTTCAACAGCCTTCAGTTGGTCATCAAACTCAGGTAATATTTTGGGCACAGCCCCGAAAGCGCCGTCAATGTGAAACCAGAGCTTTTCTTTTTTTGCAATCTCCGCCAGTTCATACAACGGGTCAATCGCCCCTGTATTTACAGTGCCTGCATTGCCTACAATACAAAAAGGAATGTGTCCCGCTTTCCTGTCTTCTGCAATACCTTTCTTCAATTCATCAATCCGTATGCGGTAATTTTCATCCACAGGGATTTTCCTGAAATTATCACTGCCAATACCAATTACATCTGCCCCCTTGATTACACAATTGTGTGTTTCTGCAGAACCATAAACGATCATCTGCCCCGGTACTGCATACAACCCTTTTTTCCTGATCTCATTATTGAAATGGTTTCTTGCAACAATCAATGCAGTGATGTTGGCTATTGAAGCGCCGCTGGTTAATATGCCGCCTGCTGATGCAGGAAAACCAAACATCTCTTTTGACCAGTCCAGAACCTGCTGCTCCACATACATCGGCATGTGTTCACCAATGCTTACATTGGCGTTCATCCCTGAAGCAAGCATATCTGCAAGCATTCCGAAAGGCGAGCCGCCACCCTGCACCCATGACCAGAACCGCGGATGTATATTATTGGTATTGAAGGGGAGCACCTGCTCTGTAAAATCATCATACACTTCCTCTGTACGCTGCGGAAGCAGCGGCAGCGGTTGTTTCATTGCGGAAACAGCAGCATGAGCGGGTTTATTCCACACTTTTCTTTCCCTCACGGTTTGCAGGTAATCCATCATATCATCCAGCATTTTATGCCCCAGGTTGCGCATAGCATCCCAGTCTGAGGGATCAAGTGTTTCTTCTTTTACAATGATGTCTTTTGTCTGCATCTCTATTTTTTTACACCGTAAAATTCAGCCCTTCTTTTTCACCGTTCAACCCGCTTCTTGCTGACTTTATAATTACAGTGTAAAATTTCATCAAATTATTTTTAAAAAACAGATGCAGATTTTTTAATTTTGACTATATCAGATTTTTTAACACACAGAGACCGAAAGTCAGAAAGACGGAAAATTGGGAAAGAATATTCAATTAATGACGGCTTGCTTTTACCTTTCCCCGCTTACAGACTTTTCAGACTTCCTGACTTTTCTGACTTTCTAACTATTATTATGCGTAAATCAGCATTTTCCAACGACGACCACCTTTACGTGCAGGTAGCGGAAGGCATTGAAAAAATGATCTCAGAAGATGTATTGCGTATCGGCGACAAGCTTCCTTCCGTTCGTGTGCTGAGCGAAGAATACGGCATCAGCATGGGCACGGCATTCCAGGCTTATTACCATCTTGAAGGAAAAGGTTTGATAGAATCAAGGCCCAAATCGGGTTATTATGTGCGGTTCAACCACCGCCGGTTCCCTGAGCTGCCCAAGATGATATTGCCTGAACCTGTAGAAAGTGAAGTAAGCGTAAAGGATATGATTGCTACGGTTTACCGTGACCTTACACAGAGTGACATGATCAATTTTGCGCTGGCGGTTCCTGCTATTGAACTGGTGCCCGTTGCAAAGCTGAATAAATCTGTTGTGCAGGCATTGCGCTCTTCCAAAAACCATTGCACCAGCTACGAACATGTGCAGGGCAATGTTGAATTGCGCAAGCAATTGGCCAAACTTTCATTCAACTGGGGCGGAAAAGTGAGACCTGAAGAAGTGGTGGTAACTGCAGGATGTATGGAAGCCCTGGTGCTTTGTTTGCGTGCCGTAACTCAGCCCGGCGATACCGTTGCAGTGGAACAACCCTGCTATTTTAATATTTACCAGGCAATGGAAACACTGGGATTAAAGATTGTTGAAATTTCATCTGATCCCGTCACCGGGCCTGACCTGGATTGTTTGCGCAAAGCCATTAAAAACTTTTCCATCAAAGCCTGTTTGTTTGTGCCCAGTTTCAGCAACCCGTTGGGCAGTTGCATGCCTGATGAAAAGAAAAAAGAACTGGTGGAGATCATTACACAGCATAACATTCCTTTAATAGAGGATGATATTTATGGCGAAATGTATTTTGGAAGGAGCCGCCCGAGAACATGTAAATACTATGATACCAAAGGCCTCGTCATGTATTGTTCTTCCTTATCAAAATCCCTTGCGCCGGGTTACCGGATTGGCTGGGTGATACCCGGGAAGTTTACAGAAAAAGTTACGCAGCTGAAGATGATACACAGCATCAGCACCAATACGCTTTCGCAGGTTGCCATGGCCGATTTCCTGAGCAAGGGACGCTATGAATACCATTTAAAGAAACTGAGAAAGGCTTTGCATACACAGTGCTTAAAATACCTGCAGGGCATCATGCAGTATTTTCCGGAAGACACGAAGGTGTCCCGCCCGCAGGGAGGCTTTGTATTGTGGATAGAACTTAATAAGAAAATAAATGCCTATAAGGTATGCACCGAAGCATTAAAACACAACATCTCTGTTGCACCCGGGCAGATATTTTCTTCCTGCAGTTGCTACAAAAACTACCTGCGCATCAGCTATGGCAAACCCTGGAACGAAGATGTGGAGTACGGGCTTATGATGTTAGGAAAGGTGATAAAGAAGATGGTGTGAGAAACGGCTTAAAATTTATCTTGCCTCTCAGCCCCGGGAACCAAGGCGTTGAGACAACTTCCAATAAATATTTAATCATTACTTTCGGATAAAAAAGCATGATTGAACAAATCCGGGAATTGTTTTCAGACGCTAAACTGGTTGACAGAATTAAACAAAAACTTCCTCAACTTTTTCACCTGGCGGAACTTGAAAGTTCAAGAGCCGGGAAAATCGGTATGGAAGTAGGAACAATCCGTGAAAGAATCATAGCTGCACTTCTTATTTTTAAATTCGGAGAGCAAAATGTAAAGACAGACATACCTATTACTGAAGCAGAGACTGATATTTTGCTTTACAACAAACCCATTTCAATAAAAACAATTACCGGAAAGAACTTTGGCGGCATTAAACTTATCTGGACAGTAGATGCACAAAAAGCAATTGAATTCAGTAAGAACTATAAACCATCATGCGATTTAATTCTTGTTCAAATCAATTGGGACAACGGCGGCGGTTTTTATTATATTCCTTTGGAAGTGCAGCAACAAGTTTTGAAAAGAATTGGGAATAAAAACTATATTAAACTTCCAAAAGCAGGAACGAATCCGAGAGGCGTTGAAATGGAAGGTGAAGCTATGAGATTTTTGGTTTCTAATCCCAAAACCCTAACAATCCCGATTGACTGGCGGAAAGAAAGTGTTAACTTTAACGCATATAACCGTTGGGTAGAACTTTGGTCAACAGATTAAAATATGAAAAAGGGAACTGAAACAAGTGCTTTCGGCACAAGCGGTAGAGAAAATCACAACTCTGACAAATTTTATGATTCAAAGCTTTACAAGGAAATCAAAAAAAGAAATCCTCTTGTAAAAATTGAACAGGATAATTCGTTTCCCAAAGAGTTGGAGAATACAATAATCCAGGCATCATCAGAAACCATGAAAGATATTCCTGATAACTCTGTTCATCTGATGATTACTTCACCGCCGTATAATGTTTCAAAAGAATACGACGAGGACTTATCACTTCGGGAGTACCTTGACCTTTTACATAAAGTTTTTAAGGAAACATTCCGTGTATTAGTTCATGGCGGCAGAGCATGTATTAATGTGGCTAATATCGGACGCAAACCATACATACCACTAAGCGACTACGTTTCTCACATCATGATTGACTTAGGGTTTGACATGCGGGGAGAAATCATTTGGAACAAAGCTGCTGGTGCTGGTGTTTCAACAGCATGGGGAAGCTGGCAATCTGCAAGCAATCCAATTTTGCGTGACACTCATGAATACATTTTAGTTTTTTCAAAAGGAGATTATAAAAGAGAAAGAAAAGAAAAACAAAACACAATTACCAAAGACCAGTTCATTGGGTGGACAAAATCAATCTGGACTATGAACCCTGAAAGTGCAAAAAAGGTTGGACACCCCGCACCTTTTCCTGAAGAGCTTCCTTATAGACTCATACAACTTTATTCATTCCTTGACGACATTATTCTTGACCCCTTTATGGGCAGCGGGACAACAGCAGTAAGTGCTTTAAAATCTGACCGCAAGTTTATTGGGTATGACACCGACAAGGGTTATATTAAACTTGCAGAGACAAGATTAAGCCGTTATCGTACTCAAATAAGATTCGGAAGCTAAACAGCGGTCAACATCTGTTATAAACAACAAACACTTATTCAATGACTGTAAACCTGGACGCCATAATCCTTTATGTGCAAGACGTTGACCGGCTAAAAACATTTTATATTGATACGTTCAATATGGAAGTAATTGAAGAACATCCACCCCAATGGGTACTTTTGAAAGCAGGACATGGCAACCTGGGGCTTCATAAAATCGGGGAACAATACCTGGACAAAAGCAAAGGCTCCTTTAAATTTGACAGCAACTGTAAAATTGTTTTCGATATCCAGGAAGACATCAATAAAGCGAGGGACCGGTTGGTTAGCCAGAATGTTGCGATGAGAGAAGTAAAAACATTTGATAATTATGATTATTGGCTTTGTGACGGAGAAGATCCTGAAGGAAATGTTTTTCAATTAAAGAAAAAGAAGGCCGAAGCTGTTATTGATAAATAAGTTTTGTAGCAGGCAACGAACCGGAAGCAAATTTAATTGGTTTGTGGCGACATGAACTTTGGCGTTGATATCATTCTTTCTGCACTTTCCTGTACCTCACCCTGAGATACCAAAAAACAAGCAGCGGCAATGCCAGCAACTGGAATAAAAAAACAATCAGCGAAACTGTTCCCTCTAATGTATTGCTGTTTTCCTTTACGAAGAGCTGCTGCCCCAAAGGGCCGTTAGAAAACACTACAATGCTGAAGAAATTCCATCCAAAATGCAGGCCAACCGGCAGGTACAATGAATTTGTGCGGGCAAATGCAAATGCGAACATGGCCCCTGCAACGGCAGTCATCAAAAAAACAATAATCATCATGAGCGGGTTGCCAAACACATTGTATGAAAACCAGTGATAGACCCCAAAAGCAATTGAAGAGATGATACAGCCTTTTATAATACCTGCCTTTTTTATTAAAATATACAGCAGGGCGCCCCTGAAAATAAGTTCCTCAAACAATACAGATTTCAATACCCACCATGAACCTGATACCGCTTCCCGCCAACCTGTATTTTTATTTCGCACCCAGTTGTTATCAGCAAGTATTGCCGTCATTACATTATAAACAGTACAACAAAGCGCTGAAAGCAGGAGTCCCGCCCCTAAATCAACCAGCCTGTTTTTGTTTATGCCAAAACCAAGTACTGCAAGGTTCTTTCGTAAAATTATCCTGAGCAGCACCCAGGAAATAATAAGTTCGGCTAAAATTCCAATCATTGTATTTTGAATTAAGGCGTAGGATATCTGCGGAGTTAATAACCTTTTCAGCAGGTCCAATCCAATTGAGATTGCGGGAAAACAATAACGGGGAATTAAAGAGCTGCAAGAATACCAACTGTTTAAAAATGTATATAACTCAAATTTGGGTTTTCCAATTTCTCTTCTCAATAACCCTCACATTCTCAACATCCATAATTGAAATTAAATATTTGCATAAATCTGGCAATTCATTATCAGATTTATCGCCTTTAAATTCTTTCAAATACACAGCATTACCATAGTTACTCCTTGCCTTTTCAGGAGTGTCGTCCACCAATAGAATTTTTTCAAGCCCAAATCCTTTATTCTTGATTTTACCAAGCCGCTTTTCAAAATATAAGGTATCATAAACTGAATTTCTTCTGAGAGTGCATTTACTTCTGCCCCACGTTATAAAGAGATTAATATGCGCAGGCACTATTAGCTTTGCAATACCGCTGACATAGTCATCAGAAGCAGAGCTCCAAACACCTAATGTAAACTTAGAAGAAACTTCGTTCAAAAATTCATCAAGATATGGTCTTTTATATACGAAGTAACTGCCAAATTTAAAGTCTTCATGTAAATTCAGACTCCTTTCAGTCGCAAATATGAGGGTTTCATCTAAATCAAGAATAAGGAGCTTGTCTGATTTACTCATAAATTTCAGGTAACCGTAATATCTTACCGTTTAATTATTATGTTCCCTTCCCCGATCCGTGTCTCACGAACCGAACAAGTGACTATGCAAATTTAATTGGTTCGTGGGGCATGAAACAAGGCGGTGGTTTTAAAGCTTGTACTTTCTTGTTCCTGGGCTCTTGCTTCTTCTTACTTTTTACCTCTTACTTCTTACTTCATACTTCATACCTCCCTTCCCTTTACCCATACATCTCTTCCTTCAAACCCTTCACCCTTTCATCTTCAAGGTATTCATCAAATTCCATCAGGCGGTCAATGGCGCCGCGGGGGGTTAATTCAATTACCCTGTTGGCAACAGT
>JANRKT010000259.1:0-11578 GCA_033763355.1 Chitinophagaceae bacterium
TAAGCGCATTCAGGTTTATTGCGCAGTAACATGAAGAAAACAACTTTTAACAATGCCCCGATTCATGCGGGGCTTTTTATTTTGGCGCAAGCCTGAATTTCCGGGAGTAAAGCAAGTTCATTAACATAGCAGCAAATACTATTATCAACCCGCCGAATTCACGGGTTTCCTCAATCCATGGTTTTTCCGCTTTCATGGTTGCTGCAATATTCTCTGCATGGTGCTCGGTAGCCCAGGATAACACGCCGTTTTTATCAAAGAAAAGATATGCTGCATAGGAGAGGTAAACAATTACTCCAAGCCAGTAAGCCTTAGGATAAAATTTATTGCGGCCGGCCAGCCAGCATAAATATGCCGCATAAATATATATGGGAACCCATACATATGGGTCGGGGTCGTTATACTGCAAGGCTGCACATACAACAAACAAAACAGCCAGGGTTATATTAAGGGCTTTCATCTTATTGGATTTTTTAACTGCAGGCTTTAACGGTAAAAGCGCAATACGAATTGTTTGTATTGCAGTTGAAACGATACAATCATCACAACAGCTTGACCAGGTTGGTTTTTATATAAGCAATGCTTTTTTCAATGCTGCTGATAGGTGGTCCGGGGCAAACATCCTGCTCTACAAAAAAATATTTCATTCCCGATTTTTTGGCCTGTTTGAAAATGTTCTTAAAATCAATCACCCCATTACCCACTTCGGTAAAAAATTTCTTTTCGGTATTGTCCATATCCTTTACATGCCACATTACAAAGCGTCCGGGATGTTTTTTAAAAAGCTCAACCGGGTCGTGTCCCGCTTTAACCGCCCAGAACAAATCCAGTTCAAAATTCACCAGTTTGCTGTCGGTTTCATTTGCAAGAATATCAAAACCAGTCTGACCATCAACGGGTGTAAATTCAAAATCGTGGTTGTGATAAGCCAGTTTCAGCGAGGCCTGTATTGTTACTTCACCTGCTTTGTTTAATCCTTCTGCAATCTTTTTATAATTATCAATGCTCTTCCTGTAAGCATCTTCAAGCCAGGGTATAACTATATACTGCTGTCCTAATGTCTTCGCATCTTCTACAGCAATTTTCCAGGTTTCTTCCCATCCGCTTTTAAGGAAAAAACTTCCCGGAAAAGTATGCCCGCTGGGAGAGTCCAGGCCATTTGATTTTAATAAGGCAGAAAGTTCACTGGCAGTAAATCCAAACCACTTGCGGTTATTGTAACCAAATGTTTCAACTGAAGAATAACCAAGCTTCGCAACCTTTTCCAAAGTTCCTTTGGCATCCTTCGACATATCGTTTCTTAAAGTATAGAGCTGGAGGCCTATTTTTTTGGCCGGCTTTTTTAAAAAGTCTTCAAAGCCGGCTGGTATAGCAAGCGATCCTGCTGAAAAAACAGCGATATTCTTAATTGCATTTCTGCGTGTTACCATAACCTGTTTTTTAATTAAGGGAAAGTTACCGGAATCTTTTGTTGTGGGTGCAGCGGCAATTAACTTTTTTTTGTCATCTCAGTTTACAGCAGGCACCAGCAACCCATTGTGTCTTGGTTACACATTGGTTATATTTCTTCTTATTGAATTATCGGTTTAACGGGGTTACAAAAAAAAATTAAAAAAAGTTTAACTAATTATAAATAAAGATTTAATTTTAGTCACTCTTTTTAAAAACGTTTTAGCACCCTTTATTTTTTAACTAACTCTAACTGCGTTGTCGTATGAAACAAAAACTCCTGCCAAGCAAGGCGAGAATTTTGCCTATGCTGATTCTTTCCATGCTACTCAGTACCGTAGCATTAGCACAAAAAACAGTAATTGGTAAAGTAACAAGCGCAACGGATAATCAACCAGTATCCGGGGCGACGGTGGCTGTAAAAGGTACCAATGTTGCCACCAATACCAGTCCGGATGGTACTTTTTCTATTTCTGTCCCTTCCGGAAAAAACTTGCTTGTCATTTCCTTTATAGGATTTGATGTAGTTGAAGTAAATGTAGAAGGGAAAAATGATGTAACTGTTTCTCTCAGGGAAAGAACCAATACCCTGAGTGAAGTGGTTGTTACCGGTTATACCTCCCAGGCAAAGAAAGATATTACGGGGTCTGTTACAGTAGTAAAAGCAGATGACCTGAAATCAATTCCGGCCCCTAATGCCGAGACCCAATTACAGGGAAGGGCTGCGGGGGTTACCGTAATAACCAACAACCGCCCCGGTGACGGGTCTTCAGTCAGGATCCGTGGCTATGCTTCTTTCAGCGGCAATGAGCCTTTGTACATTATTGACGGAGTACCCGGCAGTTTAACGGCCTTAAACCCTAACGATATTGAATCTATGCAGGTATTGAAAGATGCTGCATCAGCTTCAGTATACGGATCCCGTGCATCAAATGGGGTAATTATTGTAACCACTAAAAAAGGCAGGCAGGGGTCTGCAAAGGTTACCTATAATATGTATATAGGCAGTTCGGCTCCGGGTAAAGGATATACTAATTTGCTTACTCCCCAGGAGCAGGCCGATTTAACCTGGCTGGCGAAGAAAAATATCGGGGCTGCTTTGTCTTCTGCCCAATACGGAACTGGGGCAACCCCACGCCTGCCTGATTATATTCTTGCAGGCACAAGAAGTGGTGTGCTTGAAGGCGATCCTGATGCTGACCCGGCAAAATATAATTTGAACCTTGCAGACGTGCCCGGATCATACCTTATTGTTAGGGCGAATAAAGCAGGCACCAACTGGTACAAAGAAATTACCAGGAATGCCCTTGTAATGAACCATAATATCAATATTTCAGGGGGTGCTGATAAAAGCCGTTATTTGTTTGGATTTGATTATCTGAACCAGGAAGGAATAGTAATCCATAATTTCTTCAAGCGGTATAGTGCACGTGTAAACACCGAATTCAACATTAAGAAAAATATCCGGATAGGAGAGAACCTTCAGATATCTTATGCACAAACCAATGGCGCAGGCTTAAACGATGAGGGTACTGAAATAGCAAGGAGCTATCAGTTACAAACAATAATACCTGTATTCAACATTAAAGGTGATTTTGCAGGCACACGAGGTGCAAACCTGGGTAATGTGGGTAACCCCTATGCTTCAAGGATTAGGGGAAAAGATAACCTGAACCATAATTATAATGTTTTCGGGAATGCATACGCTGAAGTTGACTTTCTCAGGCACTTTACTGCCCGTTCCAGTTTTGGAGGAAGTTTCAGCAATAACAATTATTATAATTATACATTCAAAACTTATGAAAATGCTGAAAACAACTCCGGAACGTCTTATGTAGAAGGCGCCAACTATTTCAGGTCATGGACATGGACAAATCAATTAAGCTACAAGAATACATTTGGGTTACATGAAGTAATTGCTGTTGGTGGGATTGAAGCTGTGGAAGAATGGGGAAGATTCCTTGAAGGAACTGTGCTGGATTTATTTGTAGATGCAGTTGATTACCGTTCATTGACAAATGGCACAAGGGCAAATG
The DNA here is from genome assembly GCA_033763355.1 of Chitinophagaceae bacterium. Taxonomy (GTDB): domain Bacteria; phylum Bacteroidota; class Bacteroidia; order Chitinophagales; family Chitinophagaceae; genus JANRKT01. Next base: position 3,486 of record JANRKT010000259.1, read on the forward strand.
GCTCTCCCTACACCCCATCTGCTTTATTTTCAGTTTTTGGAAAAGCAGAATATGTTTATAATGATAAATATCTTGCCAGTTTTACCATACGCCGTGACGGATCATCCCGTTTTGGTCCAAATAACAGGTATGCAACTTTCCCTTCTGCTTCAGCCGGCTGGCGTATTTCCCGTGAATCATTTATGCAGGGTATAAAATGGATTACAGATCTTAAGCTGCGGGGAAGCTGGGGACAAATGGGCAACCAGAGAATTGACCCGGCGAATGCGTTTTCTCAATTCAGGGGAGGGCTGGGCAGTTCTAACTATGATATAAGTGGTGCGCAAAGCAGTACTACAACTGGTTTCCAGCTTTCTTTTGTTGGTAATCCTGATGGAAAATGGGAAACTAACACAACAGCAAATGTGGGTTTTGATGCTACTTTGTTTGGAGGGAAAACAGAAGTGGTTTTTGACTGGTACACCAAAACAACAGATGACCTCCTGTTTCGCCTGGAGCAGGTAGCAACAGCGGGAGCAGGACCCAGTTCAAACCCCCCGTTCAGTAATGTTGCCAGTATGAAAAATACTGGTATTGACCTTATGATTACACAAAGATCATTTATAGGCGGTAAGAATGGTTTAAAACTGGATGGTACTTTGACCTTTACAACATATAAAAATAAAATAACTAAACTGGCTGAAGGGGTTGACTTCTTTGATTGGGATAATGGAGAAAACAACCGTATCGGCGGAATATTTGTCCGCAATGAAGTGGGTCAGCCCATTTCTTCCTATTATGGTTACCAGGTAATCGGGCTGTTTCAGGATGCTGCCGATGTTTCCAAGTCCCCCACTCAAACTGCTGCTGCCCCGGGAAGGTTTAAATACCTTGATGCCAATAATGATGGTGCAGTTACACCCGCAGACAGGGTCTTCTTTGGTTCGCCTAACCCTGATTTTTCTTATGGCTTAAACTTAAATTTAAGTTATAAGTCCTTTGATTTATCCGCATTCTTCTATGGCTCTCAGGGTAAAGAGGCGATTAACTATGTAAAATGGTGGGTAGATTTTGTGCCGTCATTCCAGAATGGTAAGAGTAAAGATGCCCTCTATAATTCATGGGTATTGGGTGGTGATGCTGCCAAAAATGCAAGAGCTATCGTGCCTATCCAGGAAGAAAGCGGCAACTTCAGCACAAACGGAGCTGCCAATTCCTATTACATGGAAGATGCATCCTATTTACGTTTGAAAAATCTTTCTTTAGGTTACAACTTACCAGCTTCTCTGTTAAACAGGGTTAAAATTGACCGTCTCCGTGTTTATATTCAGGCAACAAACCTCTTTACAATAACAAAATATAGCGGCCTTGATCCTGAAGTTGCTGGTGATGACAGGGGATTTGGCTTTGACGCCGGTGTTTACCCAACCGTAAAACAATTTTATGTTGGGGTAAACCTTGGGTTTTAATTTACGTAAATACTAAAAAAGATATAGTATGAAAAAGATTCTTCATTCGATTCTCTGTTTGGCAATAATAGGTGTAATAACCTATTCTTGCGGCAAAAGCTTTTTGGAACGTACCCCCAAAGGCGCTCTTGACGAAAACACCCTGGCAAATAAAAAAGGTGTTGAAGCATTACTAATAGGAGCCTATTCAGTTCTGGATGGATTTATTGATGGTGGAGGTATATTTTTAGGTGGATGGCCCAGCGCCGGAAGTAACTGGGTATATGGGAGCGTAGCCGGTGGAGATGCCCATAAAGGAACCGACGGTGGTGACCAGCCGGATATTAACCCCATTGAACGTTTTGAGTCCACCCCGAACAACAGTTACTACAACACCAAATGGAGTGTAGTTTATGAAGGGGTTACCCGCTCAAACAGCGTTTTGAAAGTAATGGCTAATGCTACTGATATTTCAGCTGCAGACATAACCCGTATCACGGGAGAAGCCCGTTTTCTGAGAGGGCATTATCATTTTGAAGCCAAGAAAATGTGGAATAAAGTTCCTTATATTGATGAAAAGGCTACCGACTTTAAAGTGCCTAATGATAAAGACATCTGGCCACAAATAGAAGCAGATCTGAAATTTGCTTATGATAATCTGCCAGAAGTAATGAATGCCAAAGGCCGTGTAAACAAGTGGGCCGCTGCGGCACTATATGCAAAAGCATTATTGTATCAGAAAAAATATGCAGAAGCTAAAGCGGTATTTGACCTGGTTTATAGTACCGGTAAAAATGCACAAGGACAGAAATACGCATTATTGGCAAAATTTCATGGCAACTTTAATGCAGAAACTGAAAATAGTACAGAATCAGTTTTTGCAGTTCAATATTCCGTAAATGACGGGGCTCCTGATGCAGCCAATGGCGGATGGGGTGAGGTGTTGAACTTCCCTTATAATTCCGGCCCTGGCGGATGCTGCGGTTTCTTTCAGCCTTCCCAGGATTTAGTAAATTCCTTCCAGGTTGATGCAGTTACGGGATTACCTAATCCTGATAACTATAATGCTACCGAAGTAAAAAATGATGCTGGCCTGGCTTCATCACAGCCATTTACACCCACTACTGCACCATTGGATGCACGTTTAGACTGGACTGTAGGGCGCAGGGGTTTACCTTATCTTGATCACGGAAAACACCCAGGTGATGATTGGATACGCCTTCAATCATATGGTGGTCCTTATTCTCCCATTAAAAACGTATTCACAAAAGCTGAGAAAGATAAACTTGCGGACAAGAGTTTCTGGACAAGCGGTGTAACTGCAAATAACTATACACTCATACGTTTTGCTGATGTAATACTAATGCTGGCTGAGTGTGAAGTGGAAGTGGGGAGCCTTGAAAAAGCCCGCCAATTGGTGAATGAAGTGCGTGGCCGTGCTGCTAACCCCGCCGGTTTTGTATTGGATGGAGCTGTGCCTGCTGCAAATTATAAAGTTGGGCTATACATTACACCCTGGACAGATAAAGCTGCAGCCCGCAAAGCTGTACATTTTGAAAGAAAGCTTGAATTGGGGATGGAAGGTCATCGTTTCTTTGATCTCGTAAGATGGGGTGAAGCCAAAGCTACTTTGGACGCATATTTTAGATATGTGAGTGGAAATTCCAATCCATCTATTAATAATAAGCGCCTTTACCTTGCAACGCCAACAGTGGCTCAATTTACAACAGGTAAAAGTGAATATTTCCCTGTTCCCCAACGCCAAATAGATCTGGCCTCGGGCACACTTGTGCAAAACCCAGGCTACTGATCAATCCAATTAATTTGCATAAAAAAAGCAGAGAAATTTCTCTGCTTTTTTTATCTGTATATTACTGATTCTGTTTTGCGAACTTTAGTTACTTTTCAAACAGCGATGAGATTATTTTTTTTGCTTAGTGTTATTATTTTAATGTTGTGCGCCTGCAACAGAAATAAAACTTTATTCAGACAACTTTCATCAACTAAAACCGGCATCCACTTCAATAATATTATTGTTGAATCAGATTCTGTAAATGTGCTGGATTTTGAAAACGTTTACAATGGAGGTGGTGCAGGAATCGGCGATTTCAACAACGATGGGTTGCAGGACATTTATTTTACCGGAAATATTGTGTCTAATAAATTGTACCTGAATAAAGGGAATTTCAGGTTTGAGGACATTACCGGCCAGGCAGAAGTTTCCGGCAATGGCCGTTGGTGCCGCGGAGTTGCGGTGGTTGACATCAATAACGATGGCTGGCTGGATATATATGTTTGTGCATCTGTGAAAAAAAATCCGAAGGAAAGAGAAAATCTTCTGTACATCAACCAGGGAGCTGGTAATAACAATATTCCGAAATTCAAAGAGATGGCAACTGAATATGGGTTGAACGATACAACACATTCAACCATGGCAGTATTTTTTGATTACGATAATGACGGTGACCCGGATGTTTATATCTGCGTTAATGAAATAGTAAAAGGCGATTACCCGAATCGTTTCAGGCCAAGGCTTATTAATGGTGAACACCCCAGTACCGGCCGCTTGTACAGAAATGATTTCATCGATTCACTCAAACATCCGGTATTTACAGATATTTCCCGGGAGGCCGGTATTTTGATTGAAGGGTTTTCGCACTCCGCAACAATTGCTGATATTAACAGAGACGGCTGGAAAGACATTTATGTAGCGAATGATTACCTTTCACAAAACATTCTTTATATCAATAATGGCGATGGTACGTTCACAGATAAAGTAAAGGGCATTTTTAAACATACCTCTGCCAATGCAATGGGCGCCGATATAACAGATATTAATAACGATGGACTTGTTGACCTGATAGAACTGGATATGAATCCTGAAGATAACTACAGAAAGAAAATGATGATGAACGCCAACAGCTATCAAACCTACCAGAACAGTGATTATCTTGGGTACCAATACCAATACGTAAGAAACACTTTGCAGCTTAACCGGGGGCCCCGGGTAAAGCAAAATGATTCCCTCGGCGAACCCGTTTTCAGTGACATTGCATTTTTTTCAGGAATTGCAGAAACTGACTGGAGCTGGGCGCCCCTCGTAACGGATTTCGACAATGACGGTAACAGGGATATTATTATTACCAATGGATTTCCAAAAGATGTTACGGACCATGATTTTGTGGCTTACCGGAAAGAGGCTTTTGCAGTAGCGTCTAAACAGCAATTGCTGGAACAAATACCGGCAGTTAAAATTCATAACTACGCATTTCGTAACAATGGAAACCTCACTTTCAGTGATGTAACCAATGAATGGGGATTAACAGCGCCTTCCTTTTCTAATGGCGCTGCCTATGCAGACTTAGACAATGACGGTGACATGGATTTTGTGGTGAATAATATAAATGATGAGGCGATGGTTTATGAAAATACGCTATTAAACAAGCCTGGGAAAAACAAAAATTATCTCCAAATAAAGTTAACAGGCGACTCTTTAAACGTAAATGGACTGGGTGCATGGATTGAATTGCATTACAAAAGCCGAAAGCAGGTTTACGAACATACTCCATACAGGGGTTATCTGTCTTCTGTACAAATGCAACCACATTTTGGCCTGGATTCGGTTGCTGTTGTTGATTCAGTGATTATTCAATGGCCTGACAGGAAATGGCAAATACTGAAAAATGTAGTTACAAATCAGACCATCGAAGTTAAAAAGGGAGATTCGAATGCGCCACCTGATGTTTCAAAAGATTTGTTTGCATATAACTCTTTGTTTAAAGAAATAACAGATTCTGTTGGGGTTTATTACCGGCATGAGGAAAGAGATTTTGTTGATTTCAATGTTCAAAAATTATTGCCACATAAATTTTCAGAAAACGGACCGGCTCTTGCGGCTGCTGATATTGATGGAAATGGCCTGGATGATTTAATTTCCGGGGGTTCCTATGGCCGCAGCGCCACCATGTTTTTGCAGCAGCAAAACGGAACTTTTCTTAAGAAAATGGTTATCCCCGGCGCTACTGATTTCAACAAACCATGGGAAGATGCTGGCATTGTTTTGTTTGATGCAGACAACGATAACGACCTGGATATTTATATTACCAGCGGCGGTTATGAAAATGAACCTGGTACAAATGCCTATAGCGACAAATTGTATATAAATGACGGCAAGGCAAATTTTACAATTGATACTACGGCTATTCCGGCAAACCTCAGCAGCAAATCGTGTGTAAGAGCTGCTGATTTTGATAAAGACGGCGACCTTGATTTGTTTATTGCCGGAAGAGTGGAACCCTGGAAATATCCCAGGCCGGTATCCAGTTTTATTTACCGGAATGATTCCAAAAAAGGGCTATTAAAATTTACTGATGTTACTTCGTCAATTGCAAAACCTCTCGAAAAAATAGGGTTGATATGTGATGCAGCCTGGACCGATTTTGACAATGATGGCTGGCAGGATTTGCTGCTTGCGGGAGAATGGATGCCAATGGTTTTTTTAAAAAACGAGATGGGGGTTTTCAAAAATATAACTGCTGAAAGCGGAATTGATAAAGAGAAAGGATGGTGGCGAAGTATTGTTCCCGGGGATTTTGATAACGACGGTGATATTGATTATATAGCAGGTAACCTGGGCCTGAACTCTTTTTACCGTGCAAGCAGTAATTATCCTGTTCGTATGTATGCCAGGGATTTTGATAACAACAACAATTATGATGCGGTGCCATCTATATATCTGCCGGCCAGCCAGAAAGATCCCCAAAAAAGGGAATATCCTGCACAAGTAAGAGATGATATGGTGAAACAAATGATTGGTTTTCGAAGTAAGTTTCAGAACTATAAATTGTATGCTGAGGCTACTTTTGATAAGATGTTTACCAAAGATGAAATGAAAGGCGCTCTTGTGCTGGAAGCAAATAACTTCTCACATTGTTATATCAGGAATGAAGGAAACAACAGGTTTGGTATAATTCCATTGCCTTCAACCGCACAGTTTTCATGCCTGAATGGGATGGTTGCGGAAGACATAGACGGAGACGGTAACCTTGATGTAGTGATCAACGGGAATGATTATGGAACAGAAGTGTCAGTGGGAAGGTATGATGCCTGTAATGGCTTATTATTTAAAGGAGACGGTAATGGAAATTTCCAGGAGCTTTCCATTACAGAAAGCGGGATTTTCATTCCTGAAAACGGGAAGGCACTTGTAAAATTAGTTGGTGGGAAAAACAAATACCTTATTGCAGCTTCACAAAACCGGGGGCCCCTGAAAATTTTTTCTGCCAAAACCCCTGTTAAAATTATTTCATTGAACAACGACGATATGATTGCATTATACCATTTAAAAAGTGGTAAAATCCGCAGAGAGGAAATATCATACGGCAGCAGTTTCCTTTCACAATCTTCCCGTTTCATCCGCCTTGGCGGTGAAGTTGAAAGCGTTGACATCATTAACAGCAAAAACCAGAAAAGAACTGTGATCCCTTAAATTTCAGCATACATGAAAAAGATACCCGGACTATTGCTTTGCACAGCAATTTGCCTGTTTATTTCTTCCTGTACAGAGACAGGAAAAAAAGAAACTGCCACCTCTGTGGCCAACCCCGAATTTCTCCACCGAAGCATCAAAAGGCTTAATGACGTGGTGATTTATGAAATCTTTTCACCTCCCGTAGCCAGCAGGATTTATGCATACGCTTCCCTTTCTGCTTACGAAGCCATGAGGTGGAGCGACACCACATACCCTTCGCTTGCCGCTCAATTCAATGGCTTCCCTGCAATGCCTTCACCTGCGAAAGATCAATCCTACGACTTTACGGTGGCTGCAGTAAAAGCAATGTTCAATATTACACAGCGTTTAACCTTTACAAAAGATTCTTCACGCATTACCCAGGATGAAATACTGAAAGAACTTAAAGAAACAGGTATTGATAAAAAAACTTTTGAACGTTCACTTCAGTTTGGGGATACCATTGCTGCAACCATATGGCAGAGAGCAGTAAAAGACCACTATAAAGAAACAAGGGGCAAAGAAAGATATACGCCTAAAAATGTACCCGGGAAATGGAAAAACACACCTCCTGATTACCTTGATGCAGTGGAGCCTTTCTGGAGGGAAATGGTGCCTTTGATTATGGATTCATCCAGCCAGTTTAAACCTGTAGCTCCTCCGCCATATAGTTTAAAAAAGGAAAGCACTTTTTTTAAAGAAATGACTGAAGTATATGAAACTTCAAAAACACTTACTGCGGAACAGAAGGAAATTGCACGTTTCTGGGACGATAACCCGGCGGCGATAGAACACAGCGGGCACATGATGTTTGTAAATAAGAAAGCCAGCCCTGGGGGGCACTGGATAAATATTACTGCTATTGCATGCAAGTCAAAAAATTTTAGCGCTGTTGCATCAGCGCAGGCTTACGCTATGGTGGCAGCAACCATGTTTGATGGGTTTATTTCCTGCTGGGATGAAAAATACCGCAGTGAATATGTAAGGCCGGTAACAGCCATTAACGAATCCATTGATAAGAACTGGCAGCCTATGTTGCAAACCCCGCCTTTTCCTGAATATACCAGCGGTCATAGTGTGGTGTCTTCCTCCATTGCAACTACGCTTACAAGGATATTCGGAGATAATTTTTCTTTTACTGATGATTATGAACTGCC
>JANRKT010000260.1:0-11074 GCA_033763355.1 Chitinophagaceae bacterium
ACCAACGCACTTCTTACATGCAATAAGAAAATAAAAAGCACCAGGCACACGATGATGATTTCTTCAATAACTGCTTCTTTTAATGTGGCAATGGTTGCTTCGATGAGATCGGAGCGGTCATAAGCTGCTTTAAACTTTACACCCGGTGGTAATCCTTTTTCCACGTCGGTTATTTTTACTTTCACCCGGTCAATTACATCCTTTGCATTTTCACCATAACGCATCACCACAATGCCACCCACTTTTTCGCCTTCCCCGTTTTCTTCAATGATGCCGAGACGAAGCTCACCACCCATTTGCACTGATCCAATATCTTTAATGCGTACCGGTATAGAGTTGATGGTGGTGATGGGAATTTCTTCGATTTGCCTGATGTCTTTGATGTATCCTAATCCACGGATAATATAACCGATATCGGATTGCTCAAATTTTCTTCCGCCAACATCATTATTATTCACTTTGATTTTATTGACCACATCCATCAATGGAATATTATAATACTGCAGCTTTACGGGATCGGCCACCACCTGGTATTGTTTCTGAAATCCGCCGAATGAAGCCACTTCACTCACCCCTTCCACCGTTTGCAACGCAAAACGGATATACCAATCCTGCAATGCTCTCAGTTCACCCAAGTCGTAACCGGGAGCCTCTAATGTGTACCAATAAACATGACCAAGACCTGTGCCATCGGGACCCAATGTGGGAGTTACGCCCTGCGGTAATAAACGCTGTGCGGAATTCAATCTTTCCAATACCCGTGTTCTTGCCCAATAGATGTCGGCATCATCATTAAAAATTACAAACACAAAGCTCATTCCGAACATACTGTTGGCCCTTATGTTCTTCACCTTGGGTATGCCCTGCAGATTACTCACCAACGGATAAGTTACCTGGTCTTCGATGATCTGAGGATTGCGTCCCATCCATTCAGTGAAAATGATAACCTGGTTTTCTGACAGGTCAGGAATGGCATCTACAGGTGTTGTTTTAACTGCATAAACGCCATACACAACTGTTGCTGCAGCTATCAGTAAAACGATAAGCCGGTTTCGCAACGCCGCTTCAATAAGTTTTGAAACCATGATGATTCAATTGAAGAAGCAACAGACAATGGGCAATGAGTGTATTCTTTAAATTGTCTGCTGCTTACTGTTCAAAAAACCTTTAACTAATCAATGCTGGTGCCCGGAATGATCTTCTTTCTTTTTTTCAACCAGGTCCATATTACATTTAGGGCATTTACCCGATTTATCACTTGCCACATCGGGATGCATGGAACAGGTGTAACCAATAGTTGTCTGCTTTGAACCTTTTCTGTCAACAACCAATTTTGAACTGCATTTAGAGCATTTACCTGGTTTGTTACTCACCACTTCGGCATGGATGGGGCAGGTGTAATTTTTTGTGACTTCACGTTTCATCTTTTCCTTTAGACTTAGTTCCAGTTTCATTCCACATTTGGAACAATAGCCTTCTTTTTCACTCGTAACATCAGAGTGCTTAGGGCATGTATAAAAGGTAATGTGTTGCGCAGTGTCTTTTCTGCCGGCTTTTTCCTGGGAAAAGACAGTAATAGTCATGATGGAAAGTGCTGCCATCAACAGCATTTTAAGTGATCTCATTTTAAGGATTTTTAATGTTAAGGAATACTTGAAGAAACGGTATCAAAAAGTACCGATAGCCCGGCAGAAGACTGTCCGGCTTATAAAGAGGGGATCAATTCTAAATCAGGAAAGTTCTTTTAAAAAGATAAACAGCTACACCGCTCCGCCGGGGTGGTGAATTATCAGAAGAGTTTTCTTCCGGAAGAGAAGAAACAATAGTTAAAGACAGATCAGCTTTATGTGGAATAAAGGCTACGCTGGTGCAGCCGGTGAAATAAAAAAAGTTTTCGGCAATTTTCTGGTCATCATCGCTTTTGATAAAAGTATGCTCATCCTTACAGCAGCCAGTTGCATCCTTTTCATCCATTCCGCATTCCCCGCATGCTTTTGTTTGGTCATAGCCAAAGCCCCAATCAGCAAGCTCTCCCATACAGTAATGCAAATGAACTACAGCACCAGTGGAAGTGCCAATATAAAGGAAGGCTAATATGGCTATAAAGAATTTTTTCATTTGACCTGAGACTATTATGTAGCCAATGGCTTTTTATAGTTAATCAAAAAAAAGGTTTTACTCCCGGGATAGCCATGACAAAAGTCAGATGATTTTATGATATTACTTAGATTTTAGTTATCATAACCTGAGGTGATCCTGCCTGCAAATAAACCGTACTTCTAAATAAAGTTATCCTGGTTTCATTTCGACAGGAAAAGCCAGGATCAGTTCACGGGCCTATTGCGAAATTAGTTTTTTAATCTTCCCCTCCAGTTGTCTGCCATGCATATTTATACCCGCAATCTTCCCTTTCTTATCCAGAAGAAATGAAGCCGGAATGGCATCCACACCATATACAATTGTTGACTCAGCATTCCATCCTTTGTCATCAATCACCTGTTTCCAGGTTAACTGATCCTGCCTGATGGCATTTTGCCAGATATCCTTTTTGTTGTCTATGGATACGCCGAGAATTTCAAAGCCCTTGTCTTTGTATTTGCCATATAATTCAAGGAGCTTTGGATTGTTTGCCCGGCATGGCACACACCAGCTTGCCCAGAAATCTATCAGTACCACTTTGCCTTTAAACTCTGATAAACGGAAGCTGTTGCCATCAGCATCTTCCAGTTTTATTTCAGGAGCAGCCTGCCCGGGTTTAACCTGGGCATAAACAGTTCCACTCACCAGCACTAAAATATATAAGGCAAAATTTTTCACCTGCAACATTCCTTTTTGGTAAACAATCCTTTTATAAACCTGATAACGGATAATATCGCTTTATTCACTAAAATCATTTGTTCTTCCCAAATACGTTCAGAAAATTATACTCAAAACGCAGCAGCCAGCTGCTTTTATTGAAACGCAAAGTATTTCCGCTTATTTGTGTGCGGTATGCAAGGTCAAGCCTCGAAATACTGTTAAAGATAAATTGTATGGCCGGAACAGCATCTATAAAATATCCCTTCCTGTCCAAACCTGCAGCGCCAAGAAATTCAACATACAGGTTCAGGTTGGTCTGATCGTAATTTTTATATTCCCTGGGCAAGAGCAAATAACCGGCAGAGAAAGAATAATTGACTGCACGGTTGGTTAATCCGGATTCTTTTGGGCGGCTGCTATTTTTCCAGCGGTTGGTATAAGAAGCAGAACCTGAAACAGCCAGTTTATGAAACAATTGCGTGGCGACAATTCCTGTATTGAAACCTGAATTGTTACCATCCAGTTCAATTTCGTTGCTGTAATACCGGTGTTCTTCTTCATGAATAACACCGCCGCCCATATCATGTATCTCCGTATGGCTTATGGCATTGGGATTATTAATGACAGTTATTTTACCAAATGCTGCCATACGAAAATGCGAATGCACATCGTCAATAGAAAGAAACCTGTATTTGGCATACAACCCCGCGCCTTCAAAACGAAACTGTTTTTGAAACATATTGGACGCATACAGGTTGGCATGAACCATTAAATGTTTACTGATGCCGAACATCATTTCGGGTTCAAGCCTGTAATCGTATTTTCCGTCGGGCTCCATTTTCATCAGGCGGTTGGTAAGCCTTACCCCAAAACTTCCCGTTGCCATATTGCTGGCAGGCTCCGTTACAATATAAAGTTCCTGCGACTGTAATAATGTGCCTGATAATATGAATATGATAATGATTAAGAGTTTCGTCATAAATTATTTTTTGAATACAGCTGACAAATAGCTGCACCCGGACCCGGCATGACAGGGCAAATGCGACAATAGCATTGCATTATTAAATAGTTACGTGATATACCCTTTGCTGGTTCGCTCCGGCAACAGCTTTACTCAATGTATATTTCTTAAGCTCCTTAGCCAGCACAAAGTTCTTGTCCACCACTTTTATTTTGTGTTCTCCGTTCAGCATTTGTTCCTTAACGTTTATAAACCTGAGCTTTACCCCGCCAAAAGCGACACTCTCCTCATTTTTTATTTTCTGGTTGCTGAAAGCAGTATATACCCAAAGGCTGGCAACCGAAAATCCTGCATTTTCTACTTTGCGGCGCATGGCATCAAAATCTACTTCCGCACCATTTTTAAAAGAAATATCAAACTGGTTCTTATTCAGATCTGTCTTAACCGTTTCAATAAAGGGAAGTGTTTTCAATGCCTTGTTAATGGCATTGCTGCACATGGAGCAGGTAAGCCCGCTTGCCTGCAGCTCTGCTTTTTTAAACTGTGCTGTTGCAGATACTGCGCACAGCAAAAACAAACTGTAAAAAAATATTTTTTTCATTATTAAAACTTTTAAAAGGCGCCCCCTTGTTACTAAGGGAGCACCCTTGTTATTGTGAATTATGATTTGCAGCAACCTTGTTCTTTGCACTGCGTCATGTCTTTGCAGCAATCTTTGCCCTTCTCACATTTTCCGTCTGCACAGCAGGAAGCGGTTGCATCTTTTTTGCAACAGTCTTTTCTATCGCTGCAGCCGGCGTTTGCATCGTTGCTGCCGGCGTTTCTGTCATACTGGCAACAGGTATGTAATTTATTATATGCATCGTCGCTTGCAGTAAAATCTTTTGTATCATAACCAGCCGCAGCAATCAACTGCTGTATCTTCTGGCTGTTTGTTTTCTTACTGTTGTAAGAAACGGCAAGAACTTTGGTTTCCGTATTCCAGTCAGCAACAGAAGCTCCTGCATTTTTTGCAGCAGTTTCAATGTTTTTTTTACACATGCCGCAATTGCCCCATACTTTGATGTTTTCTTTTTTTGCAGTTTGGGCAAAAGAAATTGTACAGCATGACATGATAAATAAAAATGATAATACAATATGTTGTGCTTTCATGATGTTTGATTTTTAGCTGATAAAACAAATACGATCAATACAACCGGTCATATCCTTTACAGGATTACCAAAAAAAACAGGCTAACCCGGCCTGATAGCCAGCTTTACCCTGCATCAAATCCTGAAAACACAATTTTTTATACAAAGAGAAGGTTCCCCATATCCGGGAGGAGAGTGATTCTTCAGATGGGATACTGAAGACAAGCTTGTGAAAGACCAGCTTAACGGGTAATGGTAAACTTCATTTAAGGCAGGAAGGGAAGATATTTCAGCCTGTACATGTGCAGCCTGGTGTGAATCCTGCAGCTTTATTACTTTTACTTCATCATTGCAGCACCCGGTATTTTCCATACCACATTTGCCGCATTTATTTGCCTGTGTTTTGCCCAGTGTTATCTCTGCAATTTTACCCATGCAGTAATGAAAATTCATTACCACCCCACTGCTAACAGAGAGGTAAATAACTACAAGAAATATGGCCTGGAGTTTCTTCATTAACTGGACAAAATTAAGGCGAATTTCCACTTTGTGCAACAAGTATTTGTTAAACAACCGACAGTTACAACAGCTTTAGTTTACAAAAGTCCACGCCAGGCCCAGCCTGAACAACATACCGGGATAGGGATAAAGCGGTGCAGCAAGGTTATTGTTCTTAAAACCAAAACCTTCCCTGAAAGTAATGGTATTCAGGTTTTCAAGCCTGATAAAAGCGCTGATGGTCCGGATGCGGAAGTGCATGTACGCCGCCAGGTCAGGAAGGTTGGCAATGGTTTGCTGGTCCTGGAAAAAATACTGCCCCAGCACAGGCGAATAATTATCCGCTTTATAATTGGTATGATAGCGGAATTCAAAACCAGTGCTCAGGTTCAGGTTTTTGAAAAACCGGCCTTCAAAAGCAAGCCTGCTACGGGTAAAAATCAGCGGCACATTTACCGGGGCATTACCGGTTACAGTTTGAAAATATACATCGAGGTACCAGTTCCAGTATTTACCCAGTTTAAACTGTTTATTCAATCCTATTCTCAATACATTAAAAACAGAAGCCTGGTCAGCCTCATTGAATTTTTTGAAATAAGTATAATTTCCCGCTAAGTAATAGCTGCAGGTTAGCCTCAGCCTCTGCGCAGGCATTTCTATTACTGCATAAACCCGGGTATGATTTTCTTTTTTCAGTTCCGTATTTCTTATTACAGGGAAACTGCCCAGCGTATCGTATACAAATGACGGGGTGCGGTTAACATTAAGGAAACCCAGTTCAAGAGAACCAAGCCTTTTACTGAGCTGTCTTCTCAGGCTGATAAGTGCAGAATAATCCCCTGCATAATCACCCGCTAAATAAAATTCACCATGTGCAAGTATATCCCATTTGCGGTTTTTGGTGCGGTTGCGGTATTCGCCATGCACCCAGAGCGTATTTGATTTTTTATTCCTTGCAGAAAATTTACCGCTCAGGTTCTGAAAGCTTGCCCCCGCTTTTACAAACTGAAGCGGGTTTTTAGGATCAGGGAACTGGTAAATGGAAAGGTCGTTAACCAGTTCACTCCATTTATCGTTATAAGTCACTGTATCGGGCACATCAGTAATGCCATAATGCTGCTGGTAAAACAAGGTGTCAGAAACGGCATAAATATTAAGGTATTTAAAATTATATGACTGGTATTTTATGGTATGTTCAAAACGAAAGGTGGGATAGAAAAAGCGGATAACGGTTGAATCGGTAACCACGGAATCTTTTTTGCCCACATCATACTGCTGCCTCAATAAAAACTTTCCGTTGGTATAACGGTTTCCCGAATTAAGTTTTACGCTAAAGAAATTGCGGCTGCCTGAAACATCACCCACCAGGTTGGTGGGTATATTAAACCTGTCGTTGTAAGCTGAATTTTTATTGATGAGGAAAGTATCGCTTTGTATGCCGCCGTTTTCTGAAGACTGCAGGGCATTGCCCATGGCAACAAAAAAAGCATTGTACCTGTTGCCAGGAGAAGTGTAATGGGTACTGAAACGGTAATTGCTATGGCTTGCATTTTGTGAATTAAAAAAACCCGGCGAGTTGATGAGCCGGTACTGTAACCCGAAATTCCAGTAGGGTTTTATGTTTTGTGTGTGCAGGATGGAAATCTGCTGTTCGCCTTTTGCACCAAGCAGGTAACCCAGTTCAGTATATGGCCTTGTGGTATTAAAGAAAGGCGTATTCTCCAAAGTAAAGGCATACACATCAAATGCATGAAAGCCTGCATCCCATCCGGGTTTCATAAGCGGTGAAAAAAGTATGGAGCGTGCCGCATTGCCATTATTGCCCAGCCATACATACTCGGGTTTTAAAGGTACACGCCTGAAAAAATCACTCAGTGAAGAATCGAATTTATTGAAGCGGGCCGTATCCAGGTAGCGGAACTGCAATGTGATAGAATCTTCATTGGGGTCCCTTTTTTCAAACTGGAGTGAATCACCCGAACCGCTGCTCCTGCCGCCTCCCCCTATGCCGGACAGGTTACCTGGCAAACCGGGCAAGCGGGGACGTTGCGCATAAGAGCTGTAAGCACAAAGCAGCAATAATGCAACAATAAAATATGTAACAGTATGCTTCAAAAAAAACAACAGGTTAACACCGGTTAGCTGCGAAAATAAATGAAACTGCAGGGAAAGGCTTTAAAAATATCCTAATTCACAATTGTGCAATCAGTTCTTTAAATATGGCGGTAAGTTTTGGTTCAGCGCTTCTTGCCGCTTCCAGTACATCAGTGTGTGTAATAATATTTTCTTCTTCCCGTATGCCTATATCAGTTATTACACTTACAGCAAAAACAGGCAGGCCCATGTGCACGGCTGCAATTACTTCCTGCACGGTACTCATGCCAACAGCATCTCCGCCCAGTACATGTATGAGTTTATACTCTGCACGGGTTTCAAAAGTGGGGCCGGTTACGCCAAAGTAAACCCCTTCTTTTAATTCAATACCCAGGTTCTGCGCAATGCTTTTTGCTTTGTGGATGATGGTTTTTTTATAAGGCTCGCTCATGTCAGGGAAACGCAGCCCCAGTTCTTTTACATTTCCGCCCACAAGCGGGTTTACTGTGGCAAAGCTGATGTGGTCGTTAATGATCATCAGGTCACCCACTTTAAAACCGGGATTCACGCCACCGGCGGCATTGCTGATAAGCAGGGTCTCAATACCCAGCATTTTTAATACCCTTATGGGATAAGCTACTTCCTGCGCCGTATATCCTTCATAGTAATGGAACCTGCCTGACATGGCCACTACTTTTTTCCCCGAAATATTTCCGAATATGAGTTTCCCATGGTGTCCTTCAACAGTAACGTGCGGAAAATGCGGAATGGCGGCATAATCTATCTCTGCTACTTTGTCTATTTCATTAACCAGGTTGCCCAGGCCACTGCCCAATACTATGCCTGCAGAAGGTTGATGAGGATATGATGAACGGATAAAAGAAACGCTCTCCTGTAACCTGTCCAATAACTCAGCCATACTTAAATATTAATCCGGCAAATATAGGAAAAGCCCAATGACAGGGAACTCCTGATTGCTGCTAATATGGTGTGAACAACAATTATTTATAAAAAGCAGGCGTTATTATTAAAACATCGTATCTTAATCCCATATTTTATAATTGCTTGTTATGGCTAAAAAAATATCCTCCCGTTTTTTACAGGCATTATTGCTTACCTTATTTGTTGCTGCAAGCGGCTTGCTGATGGGGGCCGAAGGCAGGCTTGAAGGCTTTCTGTTTGTAGCTTTCTTTGTCATCATATTTGTTGCCGCCCTGATCGTACAGTTCAGGAGAAAGGACGATTAGTTTTTGCAGGCAACTTAATACCTGACCGGCAATTTTCAATTACCTGCTGATTTCAGTACATTTACCGTTCATTCCGTTTACATGCCGGTTCAGCTTGTGAGAAAAACACTTGTCACCCTTATTTTACTGGCAGCCCTGTTGCAAACGGGCTTTGCCCAGTTGTGTTCCGGCAGCCTTGGAGACCCTGTGGCATGGATAACTTTTGGGGCAGGCAGTTCGGCTCCCCCGCCGCTTCCGGCTTACAGCACAACCTATAAATACGTAAACAGTTCATGCCCAAATGATGGAGAATACACGCTTAAAGATTTATCGTTCGGGTGCTTTAATTCCACATGGCATACCCTTGCCGGAGACCATACACCCAATGACGGCATTGGCAAATACATGCTGGTTAACGCATCCAACGATCCGGGTGATTTTTTTGTGGATACCGTAACGGGTTTATGCGGCAATACTTCATACGAACTTTCCGCATGGATTGTAAACATGCTGAAACCTGACGCATGTAACGCCAATGGTATTGATCCCAACCTCACATTCAGGGTTGAAACCACTACGGGAACCGTGCTTGTAAAATATGATTCCGGAGATATTCCCGAAACAGAAGGCCCGCAATGGCGTCAGTTCGGTACTTTCTTCAGGACACCCGCAGGGGCTACTACAGTTGTTATACGTATTACCAATAATTCCCGAGGGGGTTGCGGTAATGATATTGCACTGGATGATATTACCTTCAGGCCATGCGGCCCTACCATCAACGCCATGCTGGCAACAAACGGCCAGAACAACATTAATGTTTGCGTGGGAAGTGAAATACCCTATTTGCTCAGTTCCACCGTCAGCGGCGGATTTACCAACCCCGCCCTGCAATGGCAGATCAGCCTTGACAATGGTTTTGCGTGGGCTGATATTCCCGGCGCAACAGGCCCAACCTATCTCAGGCAACCTACCGGTGAAGGCAATTATCAATATCGCCTTGTAATTGCGGAAGGCGCCAACATTGGCCTTGTAAATTGCCGCATAGCATCAAAACCAGTTATCGTTAATGTAAACCCTCCGCCTTTTGTACAGGCCACCAATTATGTATTCAGTTGCTACGGTTCAACGGTGGTGTTGTTTGCAGCAGGGGGTTCAAAATACGAGTGGACAGGGCCCAATGGTTTCCGCACCAATGAACAGCAGCCCAAAATTTCCAATGTGCAGTTTACCGATGCAGGATTGTATAAAGTAAAAGTTACAACAGCAGCAGGCTGTTTTAATTTTGATTCCACCGATCTCCAGGTATATCCTGCCGCTACAGCGGTTACCAATCCCGATGTCTCAATTTGCGAAGGTGAAAGTGTACAGCTTACCGCATCAGGCGGAACAAAATACAAGTGGGAGCCCGGGGCTTCGCTTTCAAGCGATGTGGTGCCCAACCCAATTGCCCGGCCAAAAGACAGCACACGTTATGTTGTAATTGTGGTGAACGAGTACAATTGCTTTGATACCGCCAGTGTAGCTGTAAACGTGTGGCGAAGGCCGTCAGCCAATGCAGGTCCCGATAAAAAAATGCTTATCGGCAGGCCCATACAATTAACAGGAACAGCTGGCGGAACAGCAGTAACCTTTAACTGGACGCCTTTGCAATACATCAGTCAGCCCAACAGCATAAGGCCTGCTGTAAACCCGCCAGCCGATCAGAGATATCGCCTTGAAGTGAACTCCACCGTTGGCTGCGGCAGCGCCAGTGATGAAGTGCTGGTGAAAGTTTTTGAAAAAATTGTAGTACCCAACACCTTTACGCCTAATGGCGATGGTTATAACGACCGCTGGGAAATTGAACTGCTCGATATATTTACTGAAGCTGTTATTGAAGTTTACAATACCAGCGGGCAGCGTGTATATCGCAGCATCGGTTACAACAAAGCATGGGATGGGACACAGAATGGCAAGCCGCTGCCAACCGGAACTTATTATTATGTAATCAACCTTAAAGTAAATGCAGATCCCCTGGTGGGGTATGTAACGATTTGGAGGTAAAAAGCCTCACTCCCGCCCCTCTCCACGCTGTGGAGAGGGGGCCGGGCTAAGAATCTCACTGAGCTTTGTGCCAACACATCAGCTATAGTACACTCATCCGCTTGTTGACATGATTTGATTTTTGA
The DNA here is from genome assembly GCA_033763355.1 of Chitinophagaceae bacterium. Classification (GTDB taxonomy): domain Bacteria; phylum Bacteroidota; class Bacteroidia; order Chitinophagales; family Chitinophagaceae; genus JANRKT01. The sequence goes on from JANRKT010000260.1 coordinate 10,878, forward strand.
TTAGCGCAATTCGTGTCATTCGTGGCTAAATTCTTCTGTATTAATCTGTGTAACCTGTCTGTCGCAGGCAAGGAAGGGGCTGACTAAAAAGGTCAGCCCTTACTTTTTAAAGTGAGGGCTGAATAGTAATTTTAATTACCACATTAAAAATACTATGGCTAAGGTAAAAACTTCTGTGTTATTTAAACAGTACAATC
>JANRKT010000261.1:0-5342 GCA_033763355.1 Chitinophagaceae bacterium
AACATGCTTATGAATTCCAGAGCGTCAAAAATGACAAGCTACATATATCTTTTGCTTGTTCCTGTTATTGCAGCCGGACTTGGATTTGGTGTAGGACATGTAAGCTATAAGTTTTATTTGCCATTATGGTTACTGAACGCAGTTTTAATGACAATTGCTTCCTGGTCACTTGGCCTGAATGTTATCCGTCTGAAAAATGAAAAAGAAAACAAACTTGCAACGGCTGCATTTTTTCTGATTGTACCGTGGATTTTAATTTCAATGTTTGCCGGATTAGGCCCTCCCCCGGATACAGCTGCAGCGTGGACAGCCCTGGCAAAAGAACAGCAAGTGCGGTACCTTATGCTTGTTATCAGTGGTGTGTTTATCGCTTTTGGATTTGCAGGTTTAAGGGACAGGCTTAAAACAAAAGGAGAAAATTTTTTTTCACTGCTTGGTTTGACGGCAATATTGATTGCCATTCCCCTGTTTATTATCAATATGCTTTACTGGGGGTTTTATCTGAGCGAATTATTCAGAATTAAGGCAACTGCCAATGCAACGGGTTTTCCCGACTGGTTTTTACCAATAAAACAACTATTTGGATTAATTTCTGTAACAGAAGTAGCGTTGACATATTTTGCAACATTTGCTCTTGTCCTGGCTATGAGAAAAGTTGGCTGGCTAAGCAAAACTTCCGGTTTCATTTATATTCTGTTCAGCCTGCTGGCTTTCTTAATAATCGTTTTATCTGTTTTTTTTACAGAAACGCTTAAGATTCCAGCGTTTGCTGTATCCATTCCGGCATTTCCATTTCTTATGCCTTATTTCATTGGTGTTAACCTGCTGCGACAAGCTGGAAAAACTGAAACAGGATAAATTAAGACTAAAACAGCAGCCAACAAATGCATCCACCCTTCCCAAAATAGCCCAAGTATACAGTGAAGCTTTGTGAGTAGTGTACTTGTTCTATTGAGGAGAGGCAATTCGGTTAAACAAACAATCTTCCTGCATTTTTTTAACCGGTGCAGCGGATTCATTAATTTTACTTCATCTCAGATATAGCACAAGTACGCAAACAGCAGTATTAACAAAGGAATAAAATAAATACGATGAAGACTCTTCTTAATATCAGAAAAAGCCCGCATGGGCTGCTTTTGTTTACATCAATTGCTTTACTGTTTGCACTTACCTTACGTCCAATTGCTAACATAGATTTTCAGGGCAGAACCATGTTTGGCCTTCCATCAGAAAGCATGGGCTGGATAATTCCCTTGTTTCTTCTTTTATTCTGGCTGCTTTACCTGCTCACAAAGAACTTTCTTTATTCCATAACTATTTCCCGTGCACATGTTCTTATAACTGTTATTTCTGCGCTTCTTTTTTTTGTGGCTGTTCTTTATATTGGTATTAGCCCATCTCAATATATAAGAGACCGGCACGAATTAGCTGGTAATGCAATGCAAATACTGACTATGATATTTATTTTCGGGCAACTCATATATGTTGCCAATGTTTTATTGGGACTTTTTTACAAAAAACAAATAAACTGATACCGGCGGCAATTTTATACAACATGATGCGGGCATTAGCAACCACAATCATTTTACTGTTTCCTTTAAAAAACATTTTCGGTCAGCATTCAGACAGCAGCCTGAAAATTTCTCCCCTGACGGGTAACTTTTTTGTTTATACAACATATAATATTTATAAAGGGAACCGGATACCGGCAAACGGGATGTATCTTATAACCGACCATGGCGTAATCCTGTTTGACACGCCATGGGATACAACGCAATTTCAACCGTTGCTGGACAGTATAAAGGTCAAACACAATAAAAATGCAGTGCTGTGTATTGCTACACACTTTCACGAAGACAGGACCGGGGGGCTTGAATATTATAAGCAGCAGGGCATTAAAACTTATACCACCCGGCAAACTGATGAACTCAGCAGTAAAAGGGGCATGAAAAAAGCTGAATTTTTAATTGCCGCAGACACCGTTTTTAGAGTGGCTCAATATTCTTTTCAAACTTATTTTCCCGGACATGGCCATGCCCCGGACAACATTGTAATATGGTTTGAGAAAGAAAAAATACTTTACGGTGGTTGCCTGATAAAAAGTGTTGAGGATGGAAACCTTGGTAACTTATCGGATGCCAGTGCAAAAGATTATGCAGCAACAATTAAAAATGTTCAAAATAAATTTAAACGCCCGGAATACATCATTACAGGGCATGGCGACTGGACAAGTACAAAATCCTTAACCCATACTTTAAAAATGGCGCAGGAACTCAAACGAAAATGACGAGGCAAGCTGACGCTTTAAAAAATGATTTAAGAATTACGCCTTATTTGTGTTATCATTCTTCAACCCGAAAAGCGGCCTGATGAAGTTTACCCTTTTAATAATGAACTCGTAAAAAGCTAAACTTCCTGATACGGTAAATGCCAAAACTAAAATGAATTTCAGGTGAACTTCAATATCCGGCGGAAACAAGAGCAAAGATGCCAGGAATAAAAAGATCATATGAACCATATAAACCGGGTAGGCGGCCTTGCTTAAATAGCGTAATACTTTGTCGGAATGATTTAAATATCTGTAACCAAATGCAAAAACTGAAAAGATCCAGCAGTTTGACTCGATGGCCAATAGTACATCGGGCGCCGTCATTTGAAATGGTAACATGCGCCGGGCGTATAATGAAATGGCAACCGCTAAAAACAACCACCCCCATTTCAACAGCATGTTCAGGAAAGAAGAACCACTCAGCACAAATAAAAAACCGGATAAGAATGCAAGCAGCCCCAGGAAGAACCCGTGCCATGTCATTGCATATAATTCGTATATAGCCGGATCAACCAGTAATACTTCAGCAACGAAGGCAGCAATGACTGCAACCAGACCCAAAGGACTGCTTAAACATTTCTTTATCCGGGTAACAATTCTTCCGTTTTCATTTCTTTTCAGGTAAAAGAAAAGCGGTGACAGGATGATGACATAAATAAAAATGTTGCCAAGGAACCACAGGTGTGCGGGGTTTGCATTGTAGTTTAACTCCCATTGATGATAGCGTTGCCAGATATACATGTGAATGGGAACGATAAAGAAAATGCCAAACACAAAGGGGATAAAAATCCTCCCAGCCCGTTCTTTAAGCAGTTGTTTCCAGTTCCTGTTTTGAATGGCGAAATAAACCCCCATCCCGGATACAAAAAACAAAAGCGGTATCCTCCATACATTCAGCATTGCCATAGGGATCCATAGTGTTGTCCAGGGTTTATCATTTGTAATAAACCCGATCATCATTCCCCATGGCTGAAAACCAATTGCGGTATGGTATAGCAAGAGCAGGCCGATAGCAATCACTCTCAGCCAATCAATATCGTATCTTCTGGCATTTACTGACATGCTGTTTATATTTTTGAGGTCAATTAATTTATTTCAGCATCGCTGCAATCTCCGGCCGTGTGTTTTTAATGTACGCATAGTCCAGTTTCAGTCCCATTGGTTCAAGCATTTTACCCAACCCGTCATAGGCATTCTTAACATCAGTAAACGGACCGGCCACAGCTTCATAAGCTGTTTGGCCATATACGTTCTTTATCGTTTTGTCAGCGCCTTTATCGAGTAACATCCTGACAATTGCGGGGCGGCAAAAGAATGAAGCGGTAATCAGCGCTGTAGAAGCTTCCTTATTCCGGAAATCCAGATCAGCCCCTGCATCAATAAGGGCTTTAGCCATTTCTGTTTTACCAAACAGGCAGACGCTTATCAACGGGCTTGACCCTCCGAAAGGGTCTTTTTCATTAATGTTGGAACCTGCTGCAATATGTTGCTTCAGCGCTTCCATATTGCCTGTCACTACTGCCGTATGAATATCAATTTTAGGGGGCTTCACCCTGGTTTGAGAAACAGCGGCATTTTTGCCGGGATCTTTTTTTTGCTGGCAAGAAGCCATTATTGACAGAAAGGACAGAAAAGTAATGGCAATAACTGTCCTGAGCGAATTGTTAATTTGCTTTTTCATTGTTTATGATATTTAATGTTTAAGAATCTAAGAGATGGTCAGGGGTATTATTCTTCTTTATATTCTAAAATATCTGCAGGCTGACAGTCCAGCGCCTTGCAGATGGCTTCAAGTGTACTAAACCGTATCGCTTTTGCTTTGCCGGTTTTTAAGATGGAAAGATTGGCCAGTGTCAATCCAACTTTTTCAGAAAGCTCATTTAATGACATTTTTCTTTTGGCCATCATTACGTCAAGGTTTACTATAATCGGCATGGTTTATACGGTTAATTCGTTTTCAGACTGGATTTCGATTCCTCTCCTAAAAATCTGTGCAATTACAAAAAGGGTGACACCCATCAACAGCCATACATCAGCTCCGCCCAGTCGTAAATTTTGGGTATCGGGCATTGGCACTCCCTGACTCACTAACCACTCGGTATATTTAACTCCCCACCAGGTGAACAATGCTATACCCAAAGCCAGGTATGATACGTTAAGTATAAAGCGCCTTACTTCATTGTTGAATGGTTGAGCCAAATTCACTTTTTTATCGTGCAGGATCTTTATGACCTGGTAAAACATAATAGCCTTCAATACTCCGGCAATACTGATATAGGATGTTTCTGCCAAAAAATGCCCGGGATCATATTTATAAAGGGCTGACAGATCATTTCCTTCCCAAAATGTAGCCGCGTTAATTGGGTTTATCACCAACGTATAAAAAGCACTGAATATAGAGCCGCCGGCTTCAATACATACGCCTATAAATATTATCCACGAAAGGACATACAGTATTTTCAATACCTGCTTTGTACTAATTTTAATTTCCATAATAGTTCAGTTTGAAAAGTGATACTGCAAATATAAATAAATATTTATTGAAAAACAATAAAAATTTATCAAAAAAGATAAAATACTAAAAATCATTGCAAACCTGCCTATGCAAGTCTGCCTGCATAAGCCAGTATAGCAAAAACTACATGCCGTTGCGGGAAACAACATGAAAATACCTGATTCAACACCCGGCGCTACGGGATATTTCAATTGAATTTTTAACTTCAGCAAAGAAGAGTACCCTGGTGATATAGTTTATGAATGGATTGGGTGGCTATCAGCGCCAAAAATTAAAGCATCAAAGAGGTCAAAATAAATACAGCAAAACATGAAAAACGAACCCAGTATAACAACAGGGATTTCTGAGCCCGGAAGAGTAGATGAGTTTATGCAAAACCTGGTTTACCCCCTGAAGGATGTGCTGCAATATTTCAGGAAATTTATTTTACGTGTGCACCCGGAAATTGGTGAAGGCATTTTTTATAATGCCCCTGTATTTTATTATACCGGAAAAATG
>JANRKT010000262.1:0-8791 GCA_033763355.1 Chitinophagaceae bacterium
GTAACTGCATCAAAAGTTTCGCCTTCCTTTTCCTTTACTACAGGTAATGGTTTGAGTGATTTGGTAAGAAAACTCAGTTCAGTAACATGCACAGATGTTTCGCCGGTTTTGGTGGTAAACACATAACCTTTAACGCCAACAATGTCGCCTATATCTGTCAGGTGTTTCCATACCTTATCATAAAGTGTTTTGTCATCCCCTTTGCAGATGTCATCACGTTTTACATAAATCTGTATTTTACCGCTGCTGTCCTGTAATACTGCAAAGGAGGCTTTACCCATGTCGCGTATGCTCATGATGCGGCCGGCAAGGCATACATCAGCAAACTCAGCTTTGTTTTCTTCGCCTTTGTATGTTGATTTAATATCAGCGGCTAGAATATTAACGGGGTACAATGCTGCGGGATAAGGATCAATGCCCAGTTTTTTCAGTTCTGCTAACTTCTCCCTGCGGATGATTTCCTGTTCGGACAAATGCGACAGATTCATAAATTTTAAAGTTCGGGCTGCAAAAATAGAGGATTTGCGGATAAAGGAGAGGGATGCCCTGCTGTAAGCAGTTATACATACAGGGTATCAGTTTTATAGTGTTATACAAAATAAAAAAGCAGGCAAGAAAAACCCGCCTGCTTTCCTGTTTTTAAATACATGCCTTTAACCTGCTTTGTTCAGGTGAACCTGGAAGCCAATGCCCATGTTAATATCGCCACGTGTACTTTTTTGGCCCCCTTCTTTGATACCGGGAGCTTTTGTAACCCGCTGTAATTTCAAGGGCAACATTCCTGTTAAGAAAAATTGCGGGCCCGGCTTTAAAGCCGTAACTGCTGGTGGAAGTTTTCCCTCCGCCTCCGCCAAAATCAATGCTTCCCCATGCGGCATGGCCCTGTGCAAACAACTTTAATTTGTCATCACCGGTAATGTAATACCGTACAAAAGGCCCGAATTCAACAACGCTGCTGGTTGATTTGTTTCCATTTGCTTTTGTGCTCAAACCAGTATATCCCAGCGATACGCCGGCAGCAAAATTATTGGCAAAGAAATACCCGGCATCAGGTAAGAACTCAATGATTGAATTGGTAACATTGCTCCCTTTTTCTTTGGCTGAAGAGAAACCGGCCTGGCCTCCAACCAGCCAGTTCCCCTTTGTTGTTTGTGCGCAAACCGAATACGCTGTAAAGATTGCAAGTGCAATCAGGCATGTTCTTTTCATAATGATGTTTTTTTGGTTAGCCTACTCGTATCGCTTTTCGGCAAATGGCGCCGTACTCTTTTGTTGCAGGATTTTCCGGGTAAACTCCTGAAGCATGTTTTAACGGCAGGACATTGTTCATGCAGTATGTTTATAATTCATCACGGCAACTTTATTTTCTTTATCTCCAAAATAGAATGCAGTTATTCTTTCAGACAGCTTTGCACCAGTTGGCGGTGTGGTATCAAAAACCATATCCCACCAGGTAACACAAATGCCGAAGCAGCGGTTGGGATATTTGCAGTGATGGTAAATGTGATATTGGTGAAGCCGTTTGAAAATTTTGGCCGACCATTTTTTGTGAAGTATAATATGCATAAAAGTATAGTTCACAAAACCGCTGTAAAAGCCGGTAAGCAGCATAAAATAATTATTCATCCATAACGAGGCAGAGATGAGTGCAAACAATAAAGCAAGCATAATCATTCTCTGCCCTGCAGTGATTTTGATTTCCGTAGGGTGGCTGTGATGGTGCATATGGTTGCCAAAATCTTTTTTTGAACCACGTTTGTGTTTTGGGTGCATCCAGAAGCGGTGGGCTATGTATTCAGTAAACGTCCACGTAAGCCAGCCCCAGAAAAACAGGATGAACTGAGAAATATAAGAGGCATTTTCTTTGAGCATATAACCCAGGAGGAAGAGCGCTGCTGCAGGCAGGCAATAAACACAGAAACAGTAAAACTGGCTGCAATAATGATTGAAGCGGTGGCGCATAAAATAATAAAAGTTCATAACACAGGTTTTAGGTGTTTGCAATAAAGGTTAACAACGGCTGTTATTTTCTTAACCGAACAGTAACGTTGTACAATGAATGATGTATCTGTATTGCGGTGCATACACCATTTCTGTAATGGTATTCATTGTATTTGCCGTCAGGAAAAATGAGCCTGTAAATGTGGTCCCCGGTTTTTTCAATAGCCAGGTATTGCCGGTGGTTATCTGAATAAACCCGTTTTACATCAATGGGCTCTTTATGGTAAAGGGTGAGGATGCTGTTTTGCAGGGTTTCATAATTCAGGGTTTCCTTTTCAGGCCCGTCTTGTATTTCATAACCGGAAGCTGTTAAAACCATTTTTTTATTTGCTTTTTCTTTTCCATTGAGTTTGCGGTAAAGAGAAGAATAAACGATAACGCCGTTTTCAAAAATGGTTTCTTCATGCGCTTCGGCGGTGAAAGAAACAATGAAACGTATTTTGATATCCGATTCCAGTTTATACCACACCTTATTGGCATAACTGCTGCATTGTATTTTAAGTGTGCCGATTTTTTTATTGTTGCGCACCACATCATACAGGAGTTCATTGCCTTGCGCAGCAGCATTATGAACAAGGCACAGCGCAACGGCAGCCAGGATTACTTTTCCGGCCAGGAGAATATACTTTCTGATCATACCCGGATGCCTGCGGTTATATCTCCTGATGAATAAAAAAATTAGAGTGGGTATCATAAAAAAGTTTTGGGACTTGTTAAAATCCGTATCATAAAAAGGGTACGGCTAGGTTTTATGGTCAGCAACGGCTGTTAAGGCTGTGATGATTTCTTTTTTTTGTCTGTATTAAACTGTAAAGACACGCCAAGTGAAAAATTGCTTTTAGACCTGTGCAGGTCATCATTGCCAAGGCCGACAGAAACAGAATAAGCCGTATGAAACTGAAAAACTTTCCATCCGTAGCGTAAAACAATGCAGGGTTCCCAGAACATCCGGAACGGCTTTTCATATAAACTTATTAGTTGTGCATTGCTGAAGGGTTCCCTGTCTGTTGCAAAAGATGTGTCGGTTACTTTAAAATTTACTCCTGCAAAACGGGAGACTAATCCAAGCCTGACTGTTTTTTTATCATTGGTAATTGCAAAAGCAGGCTGAATAAAAAAATGACTGAGCTTAACATGCGATGTGCCGGTATAATGGCTGTTGTCTATATTTCCGGTACCCCATCCGCCATAAGTTTCAAAATGCCACTGGTTTGACAGTTTGGTGATGTAACCTGCGCCCAGTTCAAGCCGGTTATGCCTCACTGTGCCCCTGGATTTGTTGCCGCCGCTGCTGTATGCCGCAGTAATGCCGAAATGTTTGCCCGGCAGAAAAGAGCCACGCAATTCGCTTCCGGAATGAAGTGTGCCGGATGATAATGCTGCATTAAAATTCAGGTCATGCTTTTCTTTAATCAATGGGGCATTATGTGCCGAAGGGGTGTAATAAAAGTTTTCTTCCTGGCGGGACTGTGCTACAATATATGGATCGGGAACTCCTCCTGGAAAGCATGAAGTGAATGCTATAGTAATTACAGTTCCCATTACTGCAATATTGAAATAGTGTTTTGGTTTCATGACTGCTGGTTTAATGTTTTTGCTTAAAAGAAGGATACGGTGGTGTTTAATGGTCAGCAACAGCTGTTATTGTATCATTGCTTTTTTCATCAGCTCTCTGCGGGCATTTATATATTTTTCTTTTTTACCGCCGATGATGAATTTCTTTTTTGCTAAAGCGCCTGCAATTCCTCCAATCATCCCACCGGCAATTCCACCAGCTATTCCGGCAATGGTGGTTGTTGCTTCAATGAGAAATTTACTCGAGCTCGTAAGTAATACAGTTAAAGACCCCGTGCCGGCGCCAATAAGCGCTCCCCACAATATGCCCCTGCCTACGCTGTTTTTTCGGTTTACACTTAGGCTACTGATTTGATCTGCCGAAAGGCTTGCTAAACTTTTGTTTGATCGTTTATTACCGGTTTGCAATACTATACTGCTGTCGGTAGCCTGGTAAAACAACCCTTTAAGAATGGCGCCGTCAGTGGCAATTACATTGGCATAAAAGATTTTCGGTTTTTTAACTGCTGTTGTTGAATCCGGTTGCGCCGTTACAGCCTGTTGAATTGATACTGCCACAAGGAGAAAAATAATAATGTGTTTCATAACTGTTGTTTTAATGTTTACCCAAAACTAACAGTACATGTACCCCTTATCCTAATTGGAAAATGCTACAGCAGCGCAGCTTTTAGCAGTTTTTAAGAAATGTGGTGGAACGGCAGAGGGGGTGTAGTAAGAATTACTGTGTAAAGAAGAAAAAAGGGGTGGATTTGCAGTTTATGCAAAAGAAACAGACGCCGGTTTGCAGGGTTTGCAAAAATTATTATGGGGGGTTGGGTATGTTTACCTGGCTTTACTCATTAACCTGAGCAATTTTAAATGCGAAATAACTCCGCCAAACCAGGTGGTAACGTTGGGAGTAATGTTATTGCGCAAAAGGAGGGGGTAAAGAATTTTATTAAGTTCCGGGTAATGCACATGATGAATATGCGGGAAAAGATGATGCGCAACATGATTGTTGAACCCGCCAAAAATAAAATTGGCAAACCGGCTGAAAGGATAAAAATCGTTGGAGCTCTTTACCTGGTTTATGAACCAGGAACAGTTGATGTAACCGTTTTTATCGGTTAAAGGGTAATTGGTTTTTTCAACGTGGTGTGTCATAAAAAAGGTAAAGAGCAGGAAAAGCGATTGGCAACAGTGCATAATAAAGAAGGCAAGGAATACAATAATTGGTTTTTGCCCGGAGTAAACAAGGGGTAAAGCCAGTATATAAGTGAAATAAAATATTTTCTGCAACCAGAATGAGCAATGGTACAAAAAGGTTTTGGGACGGGGTCCTTCTTTTTTTGAAAACAATAAGGCAATATCTTTTATAAATACCCAGAACAGGGAGTAGGTGGTGTAAAGCGCCGGTGCATACCAGTGCTGGAACTTGTGGTACCAGCGGTATTTGCTTCCGGGTATCACCCTGATAAGACCTGAAATTTTCAAATCCGAATCATAATCTTCTACATTGGGGGCGTAATGATGGGAATGAATGTGTCTGTATTTCCAGGCTTCGGCATGCGCACCAACCAGGGTATAAATGAAAATAAAGCACAGGTTATTCCACTTCCTGCTTTTAAAAACGGTATTATGAGAAAAATCGTGGGCAAAATTAAACGCAAATAGTACAACCACCAGCCCGTATATTATAAAGTTCACTATAAATAATAAAGGGTTGTTTATTTTATATATCAGCAAATATGCAACAGAAAGAAATAAAAAATAGAAGATGAATTTTAATATTAAAAGCCTGCTTGTTTTTACAGTATCAATCTGCAAACAGTTTTCAATTTCACGGTAAACGAGTTGCTGAAAATTGCTGTCTTCAGCTATCCGGATGTGCTTATCTTTCATATTCTTTTGTTTTAAAGTATTGGCTATTCCCCATTCCTCTTAAAAAACGGAAATGCGAGGCAAGCGCTTTGTGATAAGGCATTTCCATATAGGTTAAATTATACTTACGGCACAATTGCCTGAACAGGGGTAAAATGCGGAGGTAATGAACATGCGATATGTTGGGTAATAAATGGTGCAGGGCATGTGCATTGAACCCGCCCAGTGTCCAGTTTAATAATTTGCTGCCGGGATTGTAATCAACAGAAGTAAGCAACTGGAGCCTGGGCCAGCTCATGTTGAGTTTATTGTTGCTGTCAGGTACAGGATGGGAAACATAATCTGATAAATGCGAAACCCCAAGCACCCCGGTAAAAAGCAGGGAAATCATAAAATGGTTTAACAAAAAAGCAAGCAACACATGCTCCCACCCGATGCGCAGCAGGAGTACCGGCAGCAGGATCATGTAAAAAATATAGAGCAGTTTAAAAAAGATGAGCTTGAAAATTTCTCTTGGAGGTATAATGATCTTAATGGTCCTGCTGGAATAGTTGAATATCATCAGTGTTTCCCTGAACAAAAACCAGTTGAGCGAATACAACAGGTAAAGCAATGGCGTATAAATATGCTGGAACCGATGGAACCATTTTAATGGTTGTGTTTCCGTCATCCTCACCAGGGGGTTATTCAATACATCTATATCACTTCCCTCGATATTGGTGTACAAATGATGTGATTCATTGTGGTTTTTCCCCCATACATAAGCATTATTACCCTGCAGGTTAAAACTCAGCTGAAACAGAAACCTGTTCCAGAATTTGCTTTTAACCGCAACGCCGTGGGCGGCATCATGCGAAATATTAAAGGCTGTGAGCAATACAGATAATCCCATCAGCAGGTAAAAGAGGTAAAATGCCGTGAGAGAGCCGACATTCAGCACCAATACATAAAATACAATATCGAGGCTGAAATAAAGGACGATTTTAATATACATGGTTTTGTTGCCTGCTTTGTGAATCTTGTTTGCTGTGAAGTATTGATCAATTTTCTCTGTAAGTTCTTTGTAAAAAGCAGCACCCTCATCTGTTTTGAATTTCAGTTTTTTCATTGTATGACGTTTTGTTGTGAATACTTCTGCAGGAAAGCAAGATTGTAATTTCCCTTTTTCAGCCTGCCCATTTTTTTCTGTTGCTTTTTCTGGTTGCGCCAAAAATTCAAATAACTCTTATCTTTTATCCAGATGTTGGCATCAGCGGAAAGACAAACTGTATTTGTTTTTTTAAACTCTCTTTTTGAGCCATTGTAGCAGTTCCATTCGCCCAGCCTTTCCCATACGGGTTTAAAGAAAGGGTCTTTGAATCTTTTTCTTTTGGGAAAACCTGACAATGCATACCTGGCCCTGAATATACCCGGGCCGCTCATTACCCAGCTTTCGCTTCCATAAACTGTAGCATTATTTAAAATCATACTTAGCCCCATCATCAGCGAATCACCATTCATTCTCGTTTCCGGAAAAGAATCAATAGCCGGAACAGTAAACGTTGCGCCGCTGTAGCATGAACCGATACCCACTTTGGTAAGGCTGTCGCAATAGGATGCAATCATGCCAAGCCGTTTTGTATAAGAAGTGTCCTTGATATTCTTAAAGCTAAATTCATCTTTACCTACTTCAAAAAGAGAGTAGCGCTTGCCGTAATGGCCGTGACTGTCAAACCACAAGTGGCCAATCATGTTCTTTTTATGCTTTAAAATTCTTTTTGCTTTTAAAGCCATTTCCTCTGCCGAACCGGCAATAATCAGATAAAATTTCTTTTTCCTGAATAACCGCTTCATCCATGCCTGCAACTGGAAACTCATTAATGCCGGATCAATTTTTTTGGTGCGGGATGAAACAACAATGTTGATGCGTTCAGCCGGTTTGCCTTTTAAGTTGATTGAATCTTTTTCATGAGCGGTGTTTGTTTCATTTGCTGCAACGGCCGGACAATTCATTAAGAGGAGGGTTGAAAGTAAAATTGTGGTTCTCATATTAAGTGTTGTTTTGTGTTTTTTGATTTGCTGTATCAAACCTACTTCTGAACCTTGCGGTTTTAAAATGGATAACTGCTGCCGGAATTGGCATGAAGAGGAAAAACCGTAATGTCACCTGGGTATATTTTTCTTAATAGCAAAATATGAGTATGTTAAGCGCAGTTTTGCGATTGAAAGCAGGTTCCCGTAAACCATTTGCAGCCATTACGGATTTTCCGTAATTTCCATTTATGGAGGCCCTTGAGCTGCAGCAACAATTATTTGGCTACCTTAAAAGCATTCAGCCTGTCCATCTTTCACTGGCTGATGAATTGGCCCAGTTGCTCAATTTGAGTTATGACAGTGTATATCGCCGCATCAGGGGTGAGAAGCCGCTTACACTTTCTGAACTGAAGACCATTTGTTCACACTATCGTATTTCACTTGACCAGGTGCTGCAATTGCAGAATGACACCATCCTCTTCAGGGATCATTCCAACAATTCTGAACATAAAGATTTTGGAAAATACCTGGATGGGATCCTTTCCCAGGTTCAATATTTTAACAGGTTTAATAGAAAGCAGCTGCTCTACCTCTGTAAAGACGCTCCTATTTTTCATTTCTTTCATATAAAGGAACTCGCATCTTTCAAAGTCTTTTTCTGGGTCAAAAGCATCTGGAATCTCCCGGAATACAGGGGAAAATCATTCTCCGTTGCTGAATATCCCTATGATGAATATTTTTTAAAAGGCAGGAAAATTATTGATGAGTATAATAATATCCCTTCCGTTGAATTATGGAACATGGAAAGTATCAACAGCACAATCAGCCAGATTAAATATTACGCTGATGCAGGGGTTTTTGCTTCGGCGGATGACCTGGTAATGATAGCGGAGGCTTTAGAAGCAACATTACAGCACCTGGAGGCACAGACAGAACTGGGTGTGAAATTTGCCATAGGCTCCGGTGACACCGGGCACAGGGCGCCCCTGAAATTTTATGTTAACGAAATAATCCTGGGTAATAACACCATACTCTTTGAGAACGAAACAACAAAGCTGGCATTTATTACACATAGCACCATGGATTATATTTCTTCAACTGATTCCCGCTTTGTTGCTAAAGTATTTGCAAATTTCAATAACCTGCTGAGCCGTTCAGTACTCATCAGCGAAAGCGGTGAAAAAGAACGCCAGAAATTTTTCAGGACATGCAGGGAAAAGATTCAGGATTGCAAAAAATTTGCTTTATCGTACTGACAATTACATAAGCGTTATTCCCATATATTATTCAGCACCACTTCAATAAAATAATCCGCAGTTAACTGAAACCTGTAAGGGGAATG
>JANRKT010000263.1:0-10624 GCA_033763355.1 Chitinophagaceae bacterium
AAAAACCATCATCATATCAAGCATACCATCTGCCGGGCAGTTGCCGGGTTATTATAAGTTTGCAGCAGCGTTGAAGCTTTATAAAGTTGTGCCCATCGCGTTAATCAAATCTGCTGTGGTGTTAAAGCGGCTTTTTACAACTGAAAGCAGGGAAGACAAGGAGATTTTGCTGCAAATGACAAAGGACATTGACCCGCATTTTATCCGCTGGGCGCTGGGCGCTATACTTTACTGGAAGAACAATGAAGTTCCCGGAACGGTTTATCATATTCATGGTGAGCATGACAGGTTATTGCCGCTTCGTTACACCAGGCCCTCTTATGTTATACACAAAGCCGGGCACCTGATGGTGGTAAACAAAGCCGGTGAAATCAGCAGGATCATGAAAGAAATTCTATCCTCAAATTAAAAAGCCCTTCCCTCAGAAGAGGGAAAGGCTTATACCGGACTCTATCCGCCGGATGGCGGAGAGCATCTTCTGGTAATTCTGTACTGTCCTTGTATTCTATGCCTGCTTTTCTTTTATGTGTTGTTTGCGTTTTGTCAAATACCTGTCCAGTAAAAACAAACCAATCACTGCGTCAAGCATAAAGAAAATATTGAGTGTAGTGGAGTTGATGTATTTGCCCCAGTCAAGATTTACCTTACTAAAGTCAACCGGAAGCGAAGAACTTCCCTCTGATGACCAGTTTACCTGTGTGAAAGCATAAATCATAAATGCGCCGAGTATGATAAGGAAAAAACCCGTAATGCCATAAATTATCTTTTTATTGATGTAGCTTCGGGTTGCAGGTGCAATTTTGTACCTGGCGATTTCTTCCATTACATTTTTGGTAAAGCGCATGGATGGCTGCTCGGTTTCTGCAGACTTCAGCATCTGCTGTATATCGAGCAACTCACGGTATTTTGACTGCCAGTTTTCATCTGTGAGAAGCAATTCCTCCACCAGGTTTTTTTCATTGGCAGGGATATCCCCGTCAATATAATCCCAAAGCCGCTGCTCCATACCCTCATTGCCTGTATTGGAACTGAAATGATTTGTATCCATGGTCTCTGTTTTAGTTTAATTAAAATCTCTAACTTCTTCGGCAAAATTCTTTTCCATTTTATCTTTTAATCTTTGTCTTGCCCGGTGCAGTTTAACTTTTACGGTATTCGGATCTATCCCCATTACCCTTCCGATTTCTTCAAGCGACTGCTCCGCTTTATAAAACAAGGTAATGATATTGGCATCATCAGGCGATAACATGCTGATCGCTTCGTTCACCATATTTATCCTTGACTTTTGCTCCATCACATTTGCACTGAATGAAGATTCATGGCTCTCCAACTGCATAAAAGTCCTTTCATCGTCAATCGGACTGGTGGCCAGTTTTTTCTTCCTCAGGTGCGTAATGCTGGTGTTATATGTTATTGTATAAAGCCATGTGCTGAATTTGGATGAACCCCTGAAATCGGCCAGCGACCGGTATGCTTTCACAAATATATCCTGCGCAACTTCCTCTGCATCCTCACGGCTTTTGGTAAACCGGAGTGCAAGTGTAAATACATAGTTCTGATAGCGGTCAACAAGCACGGCAAATGCCTGCTGTTCGCCCTTCAGCACAAGGCTGATGATTTCTGTATCAGAAAGTCCGGTATGCATCAACGGGGTTTATGACTGTGTTTTGGCCCGGCAGGTTACACCCTGAAGGCAGATTATTTAGCATTATAAAGGTATGCACCTGCGGGGCTGTGCCGGGGGAGAAAAAAATATTTTTGACCGGGCTGTAACCTGTTTTCACCGGCGGTAGTCGTAGTTGTTGTCAGTAACATTTAAAAACTCATTTAAAAATTGATATTATGCACGGAGCAGAAGTTTTAATTCCCATTTTAGTTCCCCTCGGCGGATGCGCCATGATTTTTGGCATTGTTTATATGAAGAGCCGTGAAAACCTGGCAATGATTGAAAAAGGGATGAACCCCAAAGAATATGCAAACCGCCCCGCCCCATACCGGAACCTTAAAAACGGTTTATTGTTGCTGGGCGCCGGTATTGGCCTGATGCTGGCCTATTTTATAACCCAATATGTTTTGCATGATGATGAAAACCCCGCACTTTGGTTTGCTATGATTGGCATAGGTGGTGGCCTGGGGCTGATAGCATCTTACCGGATAGAGAAGAAGGAGTTATTGGATAAAGGGCAATCATAACCCATCATAAATACCTTTTAATTTCAGCATTACTTTCTTAGCAGAGTAATGCTTTGTTATTTCCTGATTTCTTCCAGCGCTTTTTTAACCACCAGGTCATCCGTATTGGCAGTTTCATAAAACCCTTCGTTGCGCCACATTTGCCGTGCCAGTAAATTTTTCAGCCTTTTTTGCAACAGTATTTTATCCCTTTCTTTAATGCCCTGCAGCGGCACACTGTCTTTTGCTGCAAACTGTATTAATTCTGCAATGAGCTTATCATCGGCAGTAAACCTTTTACTGAAGTCTGCCGGGGTTTTAAACTGACTGAAAAAACTCAGGTTGGCCACATAATAGCGGTAAACAAAATTATTCATGGTATTGCGCCGGTACAATTGGGTTACGGACGTATCAAGTGCAAAAGAAGTATCAATGGCTACAAAAATATCCGGCGTTATTCCCCCTCCGCCGTAAACCGGTTTGCCGTTTTTGGTAACATAAACTTTACCATTTACACTTTTATTGGAGTCGGCATTCAGCAGACCGCCATGATGATAGCGGTTTAATATTTCCTCATTGTATTCATCCACACCTTTGTCGTACGGTTTCTGTATGCTTCTTCCCAGCGGGGTGTAATATCTTGCGGTTGTTAAACGCAGAGCAGAGCCATCGCTTAAATTGTATTGTTCCTGTACAAGGCCTTTGCCAAAACTCCGCCTGCCTATTATGGTTGCCCGGTCATAATCCTGTAATGCACCCGCCAATACCTCACTGGCAGAAGCAGAGCCTTCATCTAACAGCAATACCAGTTTGCCTTTTTCAAATAAACCTTTTCTCCTGCAGCGGTATTCTTTACGTGGGCTGTGTACGCCCTCAGTATAAACAACCATTGTATCGCCACCCAAAAATTCATCGGCAATCTGCACCGCTTCATCAAGTATGCCGCCGCCGTTATCACGCAGGTCAAGTATCAGCTTCTGCATACCCTCTTTCTGCAGTTTCTCCAGTGCCTGCATAAATTCTTCATAGGTGGTTTCAGAAAATTTATTAAGCCTGATATACCCTGTGGCAGGTTCAATAATATAACCCGCATCCAAAGCATAAAGTGGTATAAAACCCCTTGTAATGCTGTATTGTTTTTGTTCAGCCCCCCTTAATGCGTTAACGGTTACTTTTGTTCCGCCAGGGCCACGTAATAACCTGCGTATCCTTTCAGAGCTCATGTTAACCCCGGCAACAATGCTGTCCCCCACTTTAATAAAGCGGTCGCCAACTTTCACACCTGCTTTATCGCTTGGGCCGTCTTTTAATACATTCAGTACATGAACAGTGTCATTAAAAATATTAAACTCCACCCCAATGCCTTCAAACCTGCCGGCAAGGTCTTCATTTACATCCTGCAACTGGCGTGCTGGTATAAAAACAGAATGGGGGTCTAACCGGCTTAGTATTTCTTCAATGGCTTCATCACCCAATGAATCCAGGCTCACTGCATCCACATAGCGGTTACGCACCAGTTGCATCACTTCTTCCAGCGGGCTGCTTTTGGCAATCCGGAAAATCCCCCTTCCGGAGGGCATGTTATCCCTTAACCTGTACCCGAAAAACATTCCAATGATCATAGCAACGGAAAACAGCAAGGGTACCCACACCTGTAATTTTTTATTACTCATTCTTAGGTTTCTTTGTATCTTATATTTGAAACACGAATTTCAATAAATAAGTTGAATATTTTATGGCATCTGTAAAATTGATTGCTGACAGCGGTGCAACCAAAGCAGAGTGGTGCTGGATGAAAGGCAATAAGAAGGAAACAGTTTTTACCCAGGGCATCAGCCCTTATTTTCTTTCAACAGACCAGATCAGGCAATTGCTGGTTACAGAACTGAAGCCCTCCCTGCGAAAAGATAAAATTGATGAGGTGTACTATTACGGCACGGGCTGCAAAAACCCTGTGAATGTTAAAAGTGTAAGTGCAGCAATTGAGGCTGTTTTTCCCGGTGCAAAAGTGGAAGTAACACATGACCTGATGGGGGCGGCACGTGCCCTTTGCGGCCATGAAAAAGGCGTAGCCTGCATCCTCGGTACCGGCTCTAACTCATGTTATTTTAATGGCAAAAAAATTATAAAAAACAGCCCCGGCCTTGGCTATGTGCTGGGTGATGAAGGCAGCGGCGCTTACCTGGGTAAAAAAGTTGTACAGTATTTTTTATACAATACTTTTGATGAAGACCTTCGGGCAAGGTTTGATGCAAAATATGTAACAAAAGCCCCGGAAATACTGGACAATGTTTATAAAAAACCTTTGGCCAACCGCTACCTTGCCTCCTTCGCATTGTTTCTTGCAGAAAACCGCGGGCATTACATGGTTGAAAATATTTTAGAGGATGGCCTGAATGATTTTTTCTTTAATCATATTTGCAAATACAGGGAAAGCTGGACGTTGCCCGTTCATTTTACGGGGGGCGTTGCATATGGCTTCAGCGATGTGCTGAAAGAACTGTGCAGGAATTATGAATTAACCCTTGGAAAAGTTTTAAAAAACCCGATGGAAGGATTAACCGAATACCACCGCTAACTGCACCGGCAATCAATTTACAACCGCACACAGAAACAATTGACGCAACATGGCAGACTTTATTAAAGTAACAGAACAACAATCAAGCTACAGGCACCTTGAAAAGATGACCATTCATGAAATCCTGGTAAACATCAATACAGAAGATAAACAAGTTCCGCCGGCAGTGGAAAAGGCCATTCCGCAGATTGAAAAACTGGTTAACGTAATTGTAGATAACATGCTGGCAGGCGGGAGGCTTTTTTACATTGGTGCAGGAACAAGCGGCAGGCTGGGAGTGGTTGATGCAAGTGAGTGCCCGCCCACTTACGGCGTGCCCCATGGTTTGGTAATTGGTATTATTGCAGGCGGTGATTATGCCATGTTTAAAGCTGTTGAATTTGCAGAAGACAGCAAACAAGCGGGCTGGGAAGATCTGGAAAAATATTCGGTAACCAGCAAAGATGTGGTGGTGGGTATTGCTGCAAGCGGAACAACACCCTATGTTATAGGTGCGCTGGAAGAATGCAGGAAAAGAGGTATTGCAACAGGGTCCATATCCTGCAATCCCGGTTCACCGGTTTCGCAAGCAGCAGATTTTCCAATTGAAGTGGTTGTAGGGCCCGAGTTTGTTACCGGCAGCACACGTATGAAAAGCGGAACGGCGCAAAAACTGGTGCTCAACATGATTTCCACAAGTGTAATGATTCAACTGGGCCGCGTAGAAGACAATAAGATGGTGAATATGCAATTGAGTAACGAAAAACTGATTGACCGTGGTGTAAAAATGGTAATGGAGAGATTAAAGCTTACAAATTATGATCAGGCCAAAACAATGTTGTTAAAATACGGAAGCGTTAAAAAAGCCGCAGAAGCGGGTGCATGATTTTATCTTCTTTGCACATAATACTAACTTTGCTGTAATAAAGCAGCATGTCTCGGTAACCCGCTGCTGTTTTACTGACCCCAACCAAAAATAACTGAACAATACAGTGATAATGCATGCATGACATTGAACCATATTATAACTGGAGGCATCTTTATATAGCGGAGGACGATGAGCGTTCCCCCTTTTACGGCAGGGAGCACAGTGAATTTGAGTTTTCCCAGACGGTGTATAATTATTTCATCCATCCGCAATGGGATGAATTTGGTTCCCGTACGCTTTATATGAAGGTTTTGTTTGTTGATTACAACCTCGGCTTTTGCATTATTGAACTGATAGGGGAGTGGAATGATGCTATTGAAAACGACATCATGACCCTGAAACGGGAAGTGGTGGACCCCATGATTGCCGAAGGCATTACCAAATACATACTCATTGCCGAAAATGTACTCAACTTCCACAGCAGCGATGCCTGTTATTACGAAGAATGGTATGAAGATGTGAACGAAGATGGCGGGTGGATCGTTTTACTTGATATGCCTGAACAATCACAATACGACCTTAGAAAAACACATATTACAAATTATCTTGAACTGCTGGAATGCGAAGGCTGGCGTACCTCCCAGCCACAGCACCTGTTTGCCGCGGTTGACAATAAAATGATGCGGAGGTTAAACAGTTGAAACTTTTCTTCAGCTCCTGTGTATTATTAATAAAAAGGGATTGGCTCCTTCAAGAATACTGGCAAAAGAAAAAAACTTTTTTTTGAACCCTGCTGGTTTATTTTTGTGTGAATTCTTAAACCCCCGCAAGCATTATATATGAAGTGGAAACAGGTTTTCACCTCCTCTCTTGGCAAAAAAATAGTAATGAGTTTTACAGGTTTGTCTCTCATACTCTTTCTCCTTGTTCACTGCTATGTTAATGCCAATGTCCTGTTCAGCAATGGTGAAGAAAACTTTAACCGGGCAGCACATTTCATGGGAAGCAATATACTCATTCGTATTATGGAGATCGGTCTTTTTGCCGGGTTTATCCTTCATATTGTTCAGGGTTATATGCTTGAAGCGCAGAACAGGGCCAAACGAACAGTTAAATACGCCGTTTCTGCAGGCAATGTAAACAGCAAATGGTACTCCCGTTCCATGGCATTACTGGGCACATTAATATTATTGTTCCTTATCGTTCATCTTGTTCATTTCTGGGTGCCTTCCCGTTTTGGAGGTTTGCAGCCTGTAACATATGGAGAAGATGAGATGCATAACCTTTACGCAAGGATGCAGGATATATTTCAGCAATGGTGGGTAATTGGTTTATATATCCTGGGGTGTTTTTCTCTTGCCTGGCATTTGGTTCACGGATTCCAGAGCGCTTTTCAAACATTGGGGTTGAGCAACAGGAAGTACATAGGTATAATTAAAAATACAGGTATTGTATTTTCAATTGTAGTGCCATTGGTTTTTGCATTAATGCCCATATTCATGCATTTTGGATGGGAGATACCGGTGGGAGGATTGACACTGTTGTTCTGAATGGTGAATAATGGGGGTGTAATAAATAAGTGCCTGCAGGGAAAGCGATATTTATAAATTAATAATTCAGACTTCAAATATTGAATACACAGTATGCTGAACGCAAAAATTCCTTCCGGTCCGCTTGAAACCAAGTGGAAAAATTACAAAGGAACGGTAAGGCTGGTAAACCCTGCCAACAAAAGAAAGATTGAAGTAATAGTTGTGGGTACAGGCCTTGCAGGTGCATCAGCCGCAGCTTCGCTGGGCGAACTGGGTTATAAAGTAAAAGCATTTTGTTTCCAGGATTCGCCGCGGCGTGCACATTCCATTGCAGCGCAGGGTGGCATCAATGCAGCAAAAAATTACCAGAATGATGGCGACTCTGTATTCCGTTTATTTTATGATACCGTAAAAGGAGGTGATTACCGTGCACGTGAAGCAAACGTTCACCGGCTTGCAGAAGTAAGTACCGCTATCATTGACCAATGTGTTGCACAGGGCGTGCCTTTTGCAAGGGAATACGGGGGCTTATTAAGTAACCGTTCATTCGGGGGCACACAGGTACAGCGTACTTTTTATGCAGCAGGTCAAACCGGTCAGCAATTATTAATTGGTGCATACCAGGCGCTGGAAAGACAAATAGCATTGGGAAATGTGGAAATGTATTCCCGTCATGAAATGATGGATGTGGTGATGATTGATGGCAAAGCAAGGGGTATTATCGTACGTGACCTGGTAACAGGTGAACTGGAACGCCATTTTGGACATGCAGTATTATTATGTACCGGCGGTTATGGTAATGTATTTTATCTTTCCACCAATGCCATGGGCAGTAATGTTACTGCTGCATGGAAGGCGCATAAGCAAGGCGCTTTGTTTGGTAACCCCTGTTTTACTCAAATACACCCTACATGTATCCCTGTTACCGGGGACCATCAGTCGAAACTTACTCTGATGTCCGAATCATTGAGAAATGACGGAAGGATTTGGGTACCCAAAAAACAAAACGACAACCGCAGGCCCAATGAAATACCAGAAGATGAAAGGGATTACTACCTTGAAAGAAGGTACCCCGCATTCGGCAACCTTGTGCCGAGAGATGTGGCTTCAAGAGCAGCCAAAGAAAGATGCGATGCAGGATATGGTGTGGGGTCCTCAAGGCAGGCCGTTTATCTTGATTATGCAAATGCCATAAAAAGATATGGCAAGATTGAAGCGGGCAAGCAGGCTTTGCAAAATCCCGATGAAGCAACTATTATAAAACTGGGCAAAGAGGTGGTAAAAGAAAAATATGGTAACCTCTTTGACATGTATGAAAAGATTACCGGTGAAAACCCCTATGAAGTGCCGATGCGGATTTATCCCGCAGTGCATTACACCATGGGTGGCCTTTGGGTGGATTATGAATTAATGACGACAGTTCCCGGCTTGTATGCATTGGGCGAAGCCAACTTCAGCGATCATGGCGCCAACCGCCTCGGAGCATCTGCACTGATGCAGGGTTTGGCCGACGGGTACTTTGTTATCCCTTACACCATCGGCAATTACCTTGCAGATGAAATACGCACTGCTGCTATACCAACTGCACATCCCGCATTTGAAGCGGCGGAGAAAGCAGCCAAAGAACGCATTGACAGGTTAATGAACATAAAAGGGAAACAATCGGTAGAAAGTTTTCACAAGAGGCTGGGCAAAATCATGTGGGATAAATGCGGAATGGCACGTAATTCACAAGGTTTGCAGGAAGCCATAAAGGAAATACAGGCTTTGAAAAAAGAATTCTGGAGCGATGTAAGGATACCCGGTGGTATTGCTGAGTTTAACCCTGAACTGGATAAAGCGGGAAGGGTGGCTGACTTTATTGAATTAGGTGAACTGATGTGCATCGATGCTTTGCAGCGCAACGAAAGCTGCGGTGGTCATTTCAGGGAAGAATCGCAATCAGAAGATGGCGAAGCAAAAAGGGACGATGCCAACTTCGCCTATGTGGCGGCGTGGGAATACAAAGGCGAACACCAGTGGCAGTTGCATAAAGAGGATTTGAATTTTGAAGTGGTGAAACCGAGCCAGCGTTCATACAAATAACATATTAGCAGATATGGAACACTACACAATGAACCTCACTTTAAAGGTCTGGAGACAGAAAAACGGCAACGACAAGGGCGGCTTTGAAACTTACCAGTTAAAAGATATTTCTTCAGAAATGTCTTTTCTTGAAATGTTTGACGTACTGAATGAAAGGCTGATTGCTGATGGTAAGGATCCTATTGCATTTGACCACGATTGCCGTGAAGGTATCTGTGGCATGTGTTCAATGGTAATCAATGGCCGTCCGCATGGGCCGTGGCAGGGAACAACCACATGCCAGTTGCACATGAGGGCATTTAAAGATGGTGATACCATTGTTGCAGAACCCTGGCGTGCTGATGCATTTCCTGTAATAAGGGATCTTGTGGTTGACCGCACTTCTTTTGACAGGATCATACAGGCCGGCGGATTTATTTCTGTAAACACGGGTAATGCAGTTGATGGCAATGCACTGCCGGTAGATAAAGATAAAGCCGATGAATCATTTGCAGCAGCGGCATGTATCGGTTGCGGGGCGTGTGTTGCAGCCTGCAAAAATTCTTCTGCCATGTTGTTTGTATCTGCAAAAGTTTCGCACCTTGCTTTGCTGCCGCAGGGCCAGCCAGAAAGAAGGCAAAGGGTATTGAATATGGTGGCGCAAATGGATAAAGAAGGTTTCGGAAGCTGTACCAACACTTATGCCTGCGAAGCGGAATGCCCCAAAGAAATTTCTGTAATGAATATTGCAAGGCTCAACCAGGAATACCTTGCAGCAAGTTTTGCATCTGAGTAATAATTTTACCACATAGGCATATAGAAACATATAGAATACGTAATGAATCACTATGTGCCCCTGTCTGCCTATGTTTCTATGTGGTGATTCTTTTTTCATCCAAAATTTTTTTATCAGCCCTCCTCATAAGGAGGGTTTTTTGTATCATCACATTTGCAGATTCCTTAACTTTAAACGGTACAATAATCATAAAAAAACTACACCATGGGCAATTCCGGATCTTCACGTCGTAAATTTTTGCAGCATCTCAGCGGAACAGCATTGTTGTTCGGTACAACAGGACTCGATAGATTAATGGCAGAAGAACAATATGAAACCCGGATGCTCAGTTTCAACAGGAACTTCAGTGCAAATGATAAAGTACGTATTGCTGTTATCGGAACCGGCATCATGGGCCACAGTGATTTGAACACGGCATTGAAAATACCCGGTGTTGAACTTGCAGCAGCATGTGACCTGTACACAGGCCGGCTGGAAAGAATGAAGGAGTTGCACGGAAAAGATTTATTTACTACAAGAGATTACCGTGAAATACTGGAAAGAAAAGATATTGATGCAGTAATTGTTGCCACAAGCGATAACTGGCATGCAAGGATATGTATTGACGCCATGAAAAAAGGCAAGCATGTGTATTG
>JANRKT010000264.1:0-30762 GCA_033763355.1 Chitinophagaceae bacterium
CCCGGCAAAAAAACCTGCGAGCAAGGCTGCTGAACCAGCAGAGGAAAAAACTGCATCCAAACCCCAAAAGGAAGCGGAAGAGAATGATGAAGATGATGACCTTGACATGGTGGAAGATGAAAAACCGGTTGCAAAAAAAGGCAAGGCCGTTTCAAAGACGAAGAAAGATACTGATGAAGACGATGATGACGATGCTGAAGAGGTAGAAGATGACTGGGAAAAGGTGGAAGAAGAAGAAGAGTGGGACCCTGACTTTGATGAATTTGATATACCCAAATCAAAAGTCAAAAAAACTGGTGGCGCAAAAAAAGCCGGTAAAGAAGAAGATGAACTGGGCGTGGATGAAGAATTTAAAGACATGGGTTTCTTTGATGATGCCGGCGGGTTTGACGATGATGACGAAGATTTCTAAAAAAGCCAAGTGAGAACTTTTCGTTCTTTCCCTGTAAATAATTTTATTGTTTTTAAAATGCAAATGCTGAACTGGGCCAACCGGTTCAGCATTTGTTGTTTTTTAGACAACCACCAATACAATCTGCCTTTACATTCGCATGAATGCCTCATTGCTGCCGGAACGGCAGAATCTTTAGAGGCATCCTGTGGAAATGCGTTTGCTTCTTTACAGCAGTTTACCCAGGAACATAACGACTGGATATTCGGTCATCTCGGTTACGACCTTAAAAACGAAACAGAGCAACTGCAATCATCACATCCCGACAGGATTGGTTTCCCTGATCTTTTCTTTTTTGTGCCGCAGGTTGTTTGCATACTCAGTTACAATGAAGTTGCTGTAGGTTCATTGCAGGGCAACCATGAAAAGATTTTTGAAGAGATAAGAAACTGTGAATTTATTAATGAAGAAACCCCCGGAATAAAAATTATTCAGCAAAGAATAAAAAAAGACGGGTACACTGATATCATAAAATCTTTGCAGCGCCACATACTCCGCGGCGATTGCTATGAGATTAATTTTTGCCAGGAGTTTTTTGCCGAAGATGCGGTAATAAACCCCCTTGCCACATATACTGCACTTGTAAAACTTTCCCCCAATCCTTTTTCGGTCTTTTACAAATTAAACAGCAAATACCTGCTTTGTGCAAGCCCCGAAAGGTATTTGAAAAAAGAAGGAAGCTAGCTCATCTCGCAGCCCATTAAGGGCACATGGCCACGTGACCTGCTGAATGCAGAACAGGACGGATACAACCGGTATAAATTATACCACAGTTCAAAAGAGCGTTCTGAAAACGTAATGGTAGTTGACCTCGTGAGGCATGATCTTTCAAAAGTTTGCAAAGAAGGAACAGTAAAAGTGGATGAGTTGTTTGGTATTTATCCTTTTCCCCAGGTGCATCAGATGGTTTCCACCATCAGCGGAACAATAAATGATAACACCGGAACAGCTGACATATTGCGGGCTACATTCCCGATGGGCTCCATGACCGGGGCACCTAAAAAAAGGGTAATGGAACTGATTGAACAATATGAGCAAACCAAACGCGGATTGTTTTCGGGTGCCGTGGGTTATATTTCTCCTTCAGGCAATTTTGATTTTAATGTGGTGATCAGGAGCATCCTATACAATGCAGCGGACCAATACCTTTCTTTTCAAACCGGTTCGGGCATTACATTTTACAGCGATCCTGAAAAGGAATATGAGGAATGTTTGCTGAAGGCATCGGCGATGAGGAGGGTGCTGGAGGGATGAATACTACTATTTCTTCTTTTTTGATTTGCCGGAAACCTTTTTCGCCGGCAACTTAATTTCTTCAGGATAATTATTTTTCTCAGCAACCGGAGAGTTTAAAAGCAACTGAACAGATTCATTTAGTATCTGCATTTTTTTGCTGCTGAATTCAGTCATCTTATCCAAAGGCAAACGCAGATCAAAACTGTCTTTGGACACTTTCTGGTCAAAGCCTGGGTTGAGCCGGTTAAAATAACCGATATCCATGCCGAGGTTTTTGGTTATTACAAGTGAATTGTATTTACCGCGGATGATTTGTGTTTGTGTATTGGCTTTTTCTTCAGGCGATAACTGTAACAGGTCAACTTCATTAATATCAGCGGTAACAGTAGTGGTAACACCGCCCTGTCCTTCCATAATGTAATGTGTGGCAATAAATTTTTTTACATGGTTTCTTGATTCGGCGGGTAAGCTGTACTGCAGTTGCCAGAAATTCCTGCTCTTGTTTTTTCTTATCGCCGTTTCAACACGGGCAGGCCCGCCGTTGTAAGCGGCTATAACCAGCAGCCAGTCGTTCAGCTGTTCGTATAAATCACGGAGGTACCTTGATGCTGCGATGGTGCTTTTAAACAAATCAGTCCTTTCATCCTGCCAGCGGTTAATCTGCAGGCCCATCAATCTTCCGGTTTCAGGCATAAACTGCCACGGCCCCACAGCGCCTGCCCATGATGTGGCGTTGGCTTTTAAATCAGATTCAATTACGGCAAGGTATTTCAGTTCTTTGGGCAGGTTGTATTTTACCAGTATGTTTTCAATCAGCTTAAAATAAGGTTCACCCCATCCTTTCATTTTCTGCAAACGGGTACTGTTGTTTTCAAGATAATCTCTCACAAAAGGAATGGCCATTGGGTGCAGCTGGCTGGCATAGGATTCTGCTGCAATGTAGCCATTGTGCACAAACAGGTTTTTGAAACCATATTTTTCTGAGGGCTCATTTTTTTTAGCGGTATCACTTATTGCAGATGAGGAGGTATTGATGACAAGTTCTTTCACAGCAGCGGCGGAATCGGCCTTTTTTATCTCTTGCGCTTTTGCTTTGTAGATAAGATTAAAAAAGCAGCACAGGATGAATACCCGGGCAATATGGCTGCAATTTTTCTGCATAAGTTATACTTGCTGTTTGATCCTTTCCTGTATAAAATTTATTTCTGCTTTGAGATTTCGTTATCGGCCATTTCCATACAATATTTTGAAAGCCGCAGCAAAGTTAGTTCTTCAAAGTGGTTACAGATCACCTGCAGGCCGAAAGGCATGCCGTTGGAATGACGGAAAAGGGGAATGGATACAGCTGGTACGCCTGCAAGGTTGGCATACACAGTGTATAAATCAGCAAGGAACATCTCAACCGGGTCATTGGTTTTTTCACCAAAACGGAAAGCAGGGGCAGGCACAGTGGGCATTATAATGGCATCATATTCTTTAAAAACTGATTGGGTTTTAAGATGAATGAGCTGCCTCATTTTTTGTGCACGGGTATAGTAAGCGTCATAATATCCGGCGCTCAATACAAAAGTGCCCAGCATAATGCGGCGTTTTACTTCCCTCCCAAAACCTTCAGAACGGGTGTGCCTGTAAAATTCTGTTAAATCAGTTTGCTGTGTGGCAGAACGGTAACCGAATTTCACCCCGTCATATCTTGAAAGATTAGAAGATGCTTCAGCAGTGGTGAGCACATAATAAGCAGGTACAATGTGATCGAGGTATTCAAAGTCAACCTCATCAACAACATGTCCTTCCTCTTTTAGCCGGTCAATAAAATCATGGATGGAGGATGAAATTTCAGCATCAAGAGAGGGGTGCTGAAGCGATTCTTTAAAGTAAGCGATCCTGAATTTTTTTTCTGACTGTAATTTGTCTGAATAAACCGGTACAGGTTTATGGCTTACTGTGCTGTCAAATTCATCAGCGCCTGCCATTACTTCAAGCAACAGGGCTGCATCTTCTGTATTGTTTGCAAATATGCCAATCTGGTCAAACGAGGAAGCATAGGCGATAAGCCCAAAACGTGATATGCGGCCATAAGTTGGTTTTAATCCGACAATGCCGCAAAAATCTGCTGGTTGCCTTACCGACCCCCCTGTATCGCTTCCCAAACTTACCATGCAAAGGCCCGCCTGTACTGCAACCGCAGACCCACCCGAAGAGCCGCCTGGCACACGGTTTTCATCCAATGCATTCAGCACTTTTCCGTAAGCTGAGTTTTCATTGGAGGATCCCATTGCAAATTCATCACAGTTCAGGTTGCCTATAATGATAGCGTCTTCTTTCAATAACCTGTCGATTGCTGTGGCATTGTAAAGGGAATGAAAACCATTGAGGATTTTTGAACCGGCAGTGAGCCTTTGATCTTTGTAACAGATAACATCCTTTATACCCGCCACCACGCCGAACAACTTACCGGGTGGCAAGCCTTTGGCTTTTTTATCATCCAGTTCTTTTGCACGAAGAAGGGCTTCCTCAGCAAATACCTCAATAAATGCGTTCAGTTTTTTTGTTTGGCTGATACGTGAAAGATAATGGCCCACCACTTCAACACAGGTGGTGTGGGCGGCATTAAGCTGGTGCTGGTAATCTTTTATTGATTGATGCTGGTACACACGCCAAACAGCAAAGACGGATTCTTTGGTTCAGAAAATAAATACGGGGTGAGAAGAAAATATCAGGAGGCCTGCTGTTGCTTATTGTCTTTTTCCTGGATACCCTCTTCAATTTCTTTTTTCACGTTGGTCTTTGCATCATTAAACTCCCTGATACCACGGCCCAAACCACGCATGAATTCGGGTATCTTACGGCCACCGAAAAGAATTAATACGGCAAGGATAATCAATATCCACTCGGTACCACCGGGCATAGACAGCAACAAAGAGTTATAGTTCAATAATGACATGACTGTGGTTTTATTGATGAAGTACAAAAATAGTACAATTCACCCGATACCCGCAGCATTTCTTGTTAAAGGAATACATGGGTGGTAACGCAAATAAAAAAGGAACCAATGTGCTGGTTCCCCTTTTATTATTTATAATTAAATTGAAACTATACCCTTTTTTCCCTGATGCGGGCACTTTTACCACTGCGGCTGCGCAGGAAGTACAGCTTGGCCCTGCGTACTTTACCGGTTTTGTTCAATACAATGGATTCAATATTGGGCGAAAGCAGCGGGAATGTCCTTTCAACACCTATGCTGTCAGAGATTTTCCTCACCGTAAAAGTGGCGGTATTTCCCGTGCCCTGACGTTTGATAACATCCCCTTTAAAGCTCTGGATACGCTCCTTGTTTCCTTCTATAATCTTGTAATTCACAGTGATATTGTCTCCGGCTTTAAATTTGGGCATATCCTTTTTAGGGGTAAGCTGTTCATGAACATAATTTATAACGGCCTGGTTCATAATTCTATTTTTTGGGAGGGCAAAGGTATAGCCGGAAGGGGGAAATTCCAAAAAAGTATGGGAAAACAGCCTGTTTTCTGGGGAAAATTAATTTTTATGCGCAGACGTGGTACTTGTTTTATATCGAAAGGTATAATACTGGCCTGGATACAGTTTTGCTGCACAGACGGGCTTAATGCTGAAAAGGTTTATTATATTCATTTTTAAAAAATTGCTTTACCGGTTGCTTAAGATATGGGTTGGTCTGGCCATGAAAATATTTTGCCGGAAAGTAGTGATCAGCCACCCGGAAAAATTAAAGCTGAAAGGACCGCTGATTCTTGCCTGTAACCATCCCAACTCATTTCTTGATGCCATTATCCTTGATGTATTATTTGATGAGCCTTTACACCCATTAGCAAGGGGAGATATTTTTAAAAATCCCGTTTATGCGAAATTGCTGAAGGCTTTAAGGATGTTGCCCGTTTACCGTGTCAGCGAAGGCGCAGAATTTCTTAATATCAATTACGAGACATTTGAAGATTGTAAAGCCATCTTCAGAAATAATGGCATTGTGCTGGTATTTGTTGAGGGCAGATGCATTAATGAATGGCGCCTGCGACCTTTAAAAAAAGGTGCAGCCCGCCTGGCCTTCAGCAGTTGGGAACAAGGTACTGGTGTGCAGGTGCTGCCCATAGGCATCAATTACAGTTCATTCAGGCGGTTTGGAAAAAATATTTTTCTGCATTTTGGAAATATCATTTCACAGCATGATATTAATGAAAATGGTTCTGACGGGAAACAGTATCTTGCCTTCAACCATCTTGTGCACACAGAGCTTAAAAACCTTGTTTATGAAATTCCGGCGCATGATAAAATATTGCAGGAAAAAAAACTGGTCATTAGGCCTTCAGCGCTTACAAAAATTTTACTGGCTGCTCCTGCTGCTGCTGGCTGGCTGATTCATGCACCGCTGTACGTTCCTCTCCGGTCTTTTGCTTTCAGAAAAACCAGCCATAATGATCATTACGATGCTGTACTTACAGCATTATTGGTATTTCTTTATCCGTTTTATACTTTGCTTATTGCACTTATGGTATTTGCATTTACGCAATCATGGCTGAGCTTTCTGCTGCTTATTGTTTTACCATTTACTGCATGGGGTTATGTACATTTAAAGGGGCAACTTGATTGATGCACATCAAAAAATAAACCCCTTGCATGAAGGGGTTATTTATAAAGGTGAGTGTATAATAAATTTACCTCGCTACATTAACGGCCCTTTTCTCTCTTATCACCGTTACTTTTATCTGACCGGGATAAGTCATTTCATTTTGAATTTTCTGGGCCATTTCAAAACTTATTTTTTCGCTGTCATTGTCGCTTACTTTATCTGCTTCCACAATTACCCTTACTTCCCTTCCTGCCTGGATGGCATATGCTTTTTCCACGCCCGGATAAGTTAATGCAAGGTTTTCAAGTTCTTTGATGCGCTGCAGGTATTGCTGCATAATTTCCCTTCTTGCACCCGGCCTTGCACCACTGATGGCATCGCAGGCCTGTACTATGGGAGAGATGACATACTGCATTTCAATTTCGTCATGGTGTGCAGCAATAGCATTTATCACTGCGGGGTTTTCGCCGAATTTCTCAGCGAGCTTTCCGCCCAGCAAAGCATGGCTCAGTTCTGTTTCTTCATCGGGTACTTTACCAATGTCGTGCAGTAATCCGGCCCTCTTTGCAAGTTTAGGATTAAGACCCAGTTCAGCGGCCATGACACCACAGAGATTGGCCACTTCACGGCTGTGCATCAGCAGGTTTTGACCGTATGAAGAGCGGAAACGCATCTTGCCGACAATTCTTACCAGTTCCTTATGTAACCCGTGAATGCCTAACTCAATGACGGCCCTTTCTCCAATCTCCATTACCTGTTCTTCTATTTGCTTACGGGTTTTTTCCACTACCTCTTCAATACGTGCAGGATGAATACGGCCATCAGCTACCAGCCTTTGCAGGGAGAGGCGGGCTATTTCCCTTCTCAATGGATCAAATGAGGAAAGAACAATCGCTTCGGGGGTATCATCTACAATCAAATCAACGCCTGTGGCAGCTTCAATTGCACGGATGTTTCTTCCTTCCCGGCCGATGATCTGTCCTTTTATTTCATCACTTTCCAGGTTAAAAACGGTTACCGTGTTTTCAATGGTTTGTTCAGCTGCGGTACGCTGTATGGTTTGAATAATAATTTTTCTTGCTTCTTTCGTGGCTTTCAGTTTGGCATCTTCAATAATTTCCTGTTGAACGGTAAGGGCCTGTGTGTGGGCTTCCTGTTTCAGGCTTTCTACCAGTTGGGCTTTTGCTTCCTCAGCCGTTAAGCCGGCAATTTTTTCAAGCCTGCGGATGTGCTCTTCCTGGTGTTTTTCAAGTTCATTTCTTTTTTGGTTGATGACATCAATCTGCCTGTTTAGGTTTTCTTTAATGGCTTCGTTTTCCTTCAGTTGCTTATCGAGCTGATCGGTTTTCTGGTTAATGCCCTGTTCTTTCTGCCTGATGCGGTTTTCAGAATCACTCAGTTTGCGGTTCCTTTCCAGCACTTCTTTATCATGCTCGGCTTTTAACTGTACAAACTTTTCTTTGGCTTCAAGCAGTTTCTCTTTTTTAAGGTTTTCCGCATTAACCTGTGCATCAGAAACAATCTTCTGTGCCAGTGATTCCGCTTCTTCTAATTTCTTTTGGGTGTTACCGGCAAAGAGAAGTTTACCCGCTACAATGCCAATAACAAGAGCAATTGCACCAATTATAATGGGTATAATGAGACTGGATTCCATGTAAAAAAAATTTAATCTGGTTCACTTGATATATTGATTATCCTGCAGGCTTTGAGGCATTACAGGTTGGTAACCGGCGAAGTTACTAAATGAAGGCAACAGGATAAAATCCCTTTAAGAAATAAGTTTTGTTTAAAGGAAAACCCAGTAGTATTGCGATCTGGTAAAGCGCTTTTGTTACAAGCCCGTCATTTTATTCATTATTGTATTCCCGATTGTATTCCCGGCTTATAGCATTGATGTTTTACTGTTTTTCCGGATAGAACAGGTTATGTTTATGAGGTAAAGGCTAAAAATACTTGCTGTTATTGTAACGTACTCATTTTTCAATATCGCCAAAATAACTTGTTCCATCAGTTTACTGAAAGATGCTGCGGTCATTATTTAAGGGCGGAAATAGCCTGAGCCAATTGCAGCAACCAGGTTGCCGGGGAGGGATTTTTTGATAATAAATTTGACAAGATACTTTTGGAAATACCCATTTTACTGATTGTTTCCGGAGTGAAATGAGGTTATAAGCTCAAGCCATTTGCTTATCGCAGCAACACTGTTCCAAATGGTTTGCTTGTGCTAACCCAAGCGAGATTTATTAACAAAACCCGCTGATTTTTAATTGATTGACACTTCAGGTGAGGGCTTTATCAAGGGTTTGTTCAAGCTTGCTTAGCCCTTCGGTAATGTCGGAGTAAAGCTGTTCTGACCCTTTACCGGCTTCTTGTTCGGTCACGTACCAGAGCAGCACCATCGAGATGTAGTCTTGCATGTCTTTTCCTGCAAACCGGGTTTTAAATTCAAGGATCTTGTCGTTAACCTGTTTGATGATTTTGCGGACAAGCTCCTCGTCTTTGTTTTCAATTTTTATCCGGTAATTCCGGTCGCCTATTATAATATTTACTGGAATTAATTCTTGCATATGTTAAAAATTCATTTTATTTTTATGCACAAGTTTTTAACAGCTCAGCCCAATCCTCTTCAAAACCTCTCCATCTCCAATAATCCTAAAGGTAAGCAAGTAATCCCGTACATAACAGAAAGCGAATTGTTTCAATTAACTCTAAACCAAGTTTGATGTTAGCCAGACTCAAATCCCCTGTGTTCATTGACTATGTTGTCTTTGAACTCACCGATGTTGTAAACTCCTCCCTGCGGGCAGTTCTCAGAGATGAGCAGGGAAGTGTATGCAGCAAACTCGAAACCACAGTTCCCAACGGGCAAAAATCATTCCGCTGGAACGGCCTGAATGATTTACCCTATGGCGTGTACACCTTAGAACTGGACCACGGAGATGAAGAACAACAGAAATTAAGACTGGTAAAGAGGGTTTAGGTTATTCGCTTAATATAGCGATGCACCTGTCAATTTCCTTTACGTAGTGGTTCAGTTGTTTTTCCAAATCTTTTTTTGAAGCCTCGTCTAATTGCCCTGATGAGGCTTTTATTATGCCCAGTTGCTGCTCCAGCAGGCTTGCCCTTTCTTTCAGTTGTTGTTCTGTATCCTGTTTTTTTCCCAGTTCAGTTTTCAATTTTTCATTTTCTTTTTGAAGGGAGCCATGGCTCTTTACCAGTTGCTGCAGTTTGTCACTGATCCTTTTAATGTGAACTTCCTGATCTGTCATGTTGGAAAATTGGATGGTTAAGAATTATTTATTCAAATCTAAAAAATTATTCATTACTGATGTTATTTCCTGATCTCCGCCCTGAGCTCTTTTTCAAAAACGGTAATGATTTTTTTCATCATGTCATCTATTTCTTTATCAGTAAGTGTCTTTTCTTCATCCTGGAAAGTAAAACTCACGGCCATTGATTTTTTTTCTTTACCCAGTTTTTCGCTTTCAAACACATCAAACAATTCAACTGATACAAGCCGCTCAATTTTGGCTGATCGGGCAACGCTTTCAACTGTTCCATAGGCAAGTTTTTTGTCTATTACAAAAGCAAGGTCCCTGTTCACTGCCGGAAACCTTGGTATATCCCTGTACCTGATCTCAAGCCCGGCTGTTATTCGCATTAGCTCATCCCACAGTACATCTGCGTACCATACATCCTGCCTGATATCAAAACGGTCAAGCAGCTTTTTGTTTACGCCGCCAACAACTGCAATTTTGGTACCGTTATAATTTACCTGTACGTAGGGGCTTAATTTTGGATGATCTGCCACCATATATTCTTCCGCTTCAATTCCGCATTGGGAAATCAACGAATGTATAATGCCTTTCAGATAATGAAAATCGGCCGTTTGTTTTTTTATCTTCCAGCCTTCTTCAGTAATGTTTCCTGAAACATAAAGTACAAGGTGATTGTCCTCATCGTATTTACCAGCTTTACCTGCAGTATAGGTTTTACCAAATTCAAAAAACCGGAGGTTGTTGTTTTTGCGGTTAAGGTTATGAATGATGCTTTGTAAACCGCTTTCCAGCATTTCAGGACGCATCATGTTCAGTTCGGCGCTTAAGCTGTTCATCATCCTTACACCTGTTTTTATTTCTTCTTCAGTATAAAATGCACTGTTGGTTATGGAATTGCTGAATATTTCATGAAAACCCATTCCGGCAAGCAGGCCACTTGTTTTTTCCTGATAAGAAGCCGGGTGATCCGATATTTCAACCGATGGGGTAATGGTAATAGAACGGGGTATTTCCACATTGTCAAACCCGTCAATCCGCATAACCTCTTCCACAATATCAGCCGGAAGGGATACATCTGTTTTGTGCAGCGGTACCGCTGCTTTTATTTCAGCATCATTTTGAAACAATATTTCAAACCCCAGGCTTTCAAGAATGTTTTTTACAGTATCAGGGGCATAAACCTTTCCGCTTAGCCTTTTCAGGTAACTGAAGCTGAGTGTAACTTCTTTTTTTTCTGCAGGTGCGGGATAAACATCCACCACCTCAGAAGCAATTTCCCCGCCTGCCATTTCTTTTATCATTAATGCTGCACGTTTCAGTACATTAACTGCATTGCCAATGTCAACTGATTTTTCAAAACGTATTGCAGCATCAGTACGCAGGTTATAGCGGAACGATGTTTTGCGTATGTTAACCGGGTTAAACCAGGCGCTTTCAAGAAATATGTTCCTGGTGTTATTTTGTACACCACTGTTTACCCCGCCATATACCCCGCCAATGCACATTCCATCTTCAGCATTACAAATCATCAGGTCTTCTGCGCTTAGTTTTCTCTCTTTACCATCAAGCGTTACAAACGGTGTTCCTTCCGGCAGGTTTTTTACAACAATTTTCCCTCCTTTTATGGCATCTGCATCAAATGCATGAAGCGGCTGGCCCGTTTCATGCAGAATGTAATTGGTAATGTCAACAATGTTGCTGATGGGCCTTAGCCCGATTGCTTTTAATTTTTGCTGCAGCCAGCGCGGCGATTCCTTTACCGTTACATTACTGATGCTTACACCTGCATAACGCCGGCATGCACCGGTATTTTCGATGGTTACTGAAATAGGTAATTTATTGTTATCGGCTTTAAACTGATCGGGGAAAGGGGATTTTACTTTTACCTTTTTGTTTTCATGATGGCTCAGCCAGGCGCATACGTCTCTTGCTACACCTAAGTGGCTCATAGCATCGCTGCGGTTAGGGGTAAGGCCTATTTCATAAATCCAGTCAGTATAAGGTTTAAAATAATCAGCTGCGGGAGTTCCGGCTTTTACAGCATCAGGTAAAACCATGATGCCGGCATGATCTTCACTTAAGCCAATTTCATCTTCGGCGCAAATCATTCCATGGCTTTCCGCTCCGCGTATCTTAGCTACTTTCATGGTGAGCGGCTCCGCTTTTTTGGGATAGATGGTTGTGCCCACAGCAGCAACAACTACTTTTTGCCCGGTTGCAACATTTGGTGCACCACAAACAATCTGAAGGGGCTCTCCTGCACCAATATTTACTTTGGTAAGGCTGAGCTTATCAGCATTGGGGTGTTTTTCGCATGCAATTACTTCACCAATAACAAGTCCTTCCATACCCCCTTTCACTTCTTCATATTTTTCAAGGCTTTCCACTTCAAGGCCGATGGAAGAAAGTATGCTGGAAAGCTTTTCGGGATCAATACTGTTTGGGAGTCCTGCCTTTCCGCCAGGCAGGTATTCATGCAGCCAGTTGTAAGAAATAGTCATTTATGCTTTCTTTTCTTCAATAATCGGGCAAAGATAAAGTAATCGCTTTTTTGAAGAGGAAGGCTTCTTTTGCTGAACAGTTGTTATTTAATTTGATCCCTTTGGTTGCTATTTTTTTACTTTAACAAAATTGTTAGTCACAGGGAAAAAACATGTTTGTTTTTTTTATTTTTCATATACCCCCTTTCCGGTACTGTAATTTAGCGGTTACCTGTATTTTGCCCGGCTATGTAATAACCCCTGAAGTGTGCGACGCAACAGGCTTTGCGGAAAATTGCAGCAGCCGGGCTAACAACTGTTTTGCTGTAAAGCCGCGGCAGCAACGCATCTTATCATTTTTTTATTGCTGCCAACAAAGTGCGGCAATTTCTTTTCGCACAGTACGGTGTTAATTTATACGGTCTGTCACGTACTAATTTTATTTAAATTGTGGGAAGATGACCATAACCTGTGGATAAGCAGGATAACGA
The DNA here is from genome assembly GCA_033763355.1 of Chitinophagaceae bacterium. Lineage (GTDB taxonomy): Bacteria > Bacteroidota > Bacteroidia > Chitinophagales > Chitinophagaceae > JANRKT01. The sequence continues at coordinate 12,537 of JANRKT010000264.1, forward strand.
AGTGGAAAAGAGTGTGAATGACAGGTGATGAATTATTGATGAAGAATTTTTTTCCGGGGAAGTTTTTTGGGGGTTAAATTCGCCGCCTGACTTAGGGATAACGTTCCGTTCATTTTGGGATAACGATTACATAACACAAGGCTGGAATACTAACCCGATGGTCATTGGTGATCAAAAATCAATGGTTTAACTTTTTTTGTATTCTGATAAATGGAAATTACAAACCTTAACCGTGACCGGAAAAACCGAAGAAAAAATGCTCCTGACCTCAGCACATTAGTTTACGGTAAAATACCCCCGCAATCAAAAGAGCTTGAAGAGGCTGTTCTCGGCGCCATTATGCTGGAAAAAAGCGCTTTTGATACAGTAATTGAAATACTAAAGCCAGAGTGTTTTTATGTAGAAGCCAATCAGCGCATCTTCCGTTCCATGCAGGGATTGGCGCAGAAAAGTTTGCCTATTGACCTGCTTACTGTTGTTGAAGAACTGAAGATAAGGGAAGAACTGGATTTGGTTGGCGGCCCATATTATGTAACCAGGCTCACCAATGCGGTTGTTTCTTCTGCCAATATTGAATCACATTCAAGGATCATTCTTCAAAAATTTATCCAGCGTGAGCTGATACGCATAAGCGGGGAAATTATTGGGGACGCATATGAAGATTCAACAGATGTGTTTGACCTGCTTGATGAAGCCGAAAGCAAACTGTTTGAAATTACCAACAACCACCTGCGTAAAAATTTTGATTCAATTGATACGGTGCTGGTAAAAACCATACAGCGTATTGAGGATATGCGCAACCGGCAGGAAGATGTAACCGGCGTACCCAGCGGTTATCATTCTCTTGACAGAATAACCTATGGCTGGCAAAATTCAGACCTGATTATTCTTGCAGCAAGGCCATCGGTAGGTAAAACTGCATTTGCATTAAACCTTGCACGCAATGCAGCATTGCACCCAACCAAGCCTACACCTATTGCATTTTTCAGCCTGGAGATGAGTGCAGGCCAGTTGGTGCAAAGGATACTGAGCGCCGAAAGTGAAATATGGCTGGAGAAAATTGCAAGGGGCAAAATGGAAGAACATGAAATGCAGCAGCTTTATAAAAAAGGGATACAACGACTGGCGCAGGCGCCCATTTTTATTGACGATACTGCCGCATTGAACATTTTTGAACTGCGTGCCAAGTGCAGGCGCTTAAGAAACAAACATAATGTTGGTTTGATTATAATAGATTACCTGCAACTGATGAGCGGAACAGCTGAAAACCGCAACAGCAACAGGGAGCAGGAGATCAGCACCATATCAAGAAACCTGAAAGGACTTGCAAAAGAATTACAGATACCCATTGTGGCTTTAAGCCAGCTGAGCCGGGAAGTGGAAAAAAGAAAAGAAGGCAATAAGATGCCCCAACTAAGTGACCTGCGTGAATCAGGCGCAATTGAACAGGATGCTGACCTGGTGATGTTTCTTTACCGGCCGGAATACTACGATATCACATCAAACGAATTTGGCGAAAGCAACAAAGGCGAAACGCATGTGAGGATAGCCAAGCACCGTAACGGCTCGCTGGAAACAATTAAATTAAAAGCATTGCTGCATATACAGAAATTTGTAGAAGGTGATGATGGACCGGGTACCGGAAAATTAGGCTTGCCGCAGGGCAACTGGCGTCCGGTGCAGGAAACAGATGGCCCGAAGCTCTACATTGAAAAAGGCAGCAGGATGAATGATTTGCCATTTAGTGAAGATGAGGAGCAGCCATCGTGAGGAAGGTGTGGTGAGAAGTAAGAAGTAAGAAAAGAAGTTGTAGTCGGCTATATAATTATTTTCACTGAATTAAAAGCGTTTGGTAATCCCGGACGCTTTTTTGTTTGACATCTTTTGAAAACTTTCGTTATTTGCCGGTGAATGAACCTCCCTTTTTTTTATATCAGCAGTTATGATCCTTCTTCTGAAATAATCACACTGGATGAGGATGCTTCAAAACATGTGGCTCAGGTGTTGCGGATGAAGCCGGGTGAGCAACTGAATTTAACCGACGGAAAGGGGAATTTACTTGAAGCTGAGCTTATTGATAATAATAAGAAAAAGACTCTTGTAAAAATTAAAGGCATAAAATATAAAGAACAAACTGCAAGAAGGGTTTCTGTTGCTATTTCCCTCCTGAAAAATGCAAACCGTTTTGAATGGTTTCTTGAAAAAGCAACTGAGATAGGCGTGAATGAAATTACTCCGCTGCTTTGCGAAAGAACAGAAAGGCAGCAGTTCCGTTATGAGCGATTGAAAAGTATTATGATCAGCGCTATGCTCCAAAGCCGGCAGGTGTGGCTGCCGGAATTAAAAGAGCCGGAGAAATTTGCAGATTACATCAAAACAAGCGGTGAAACCGGCCAGTTAAAACTGATTGCCCATTGTACTGAAGCCGAAAAAAAGAAACTGAATGATTTTCACTTTTCCGCCTTTTCAAAATGCAGGATCCTGATCGGTCCTGAAGGAGATTTTACCGGTGAGGAAATCAGCTTAGCCCTGCAGCATAATTACATTCCCGTTACATTGGGTGAAACGAGGCTGAGAACGGAGACGGCGGGCATTGTGGCGGCAGTTATGATGTGTAGTTCTGACAAGGGATAATCGCAAATAACTGATGCAGATAATTTGACATTAAAAACACAATTCATTGCGCTTACTTTTTCTCTTCTTCCTCCAGCACCGGCTCATTCAGTTCCACAACATGTGCTTTTTTCTTTGCTTCACGGCTGCGCATGGTCATGTTCAGCATTTCTACGGCAAATGAAAAGGCCATACCGAAATAGATATAGTTTTTAAGATGAAGTTCATGTGCTGCTTTAGGGTTCCATCCTTCAATAACAAGGCTGAGGCCTATCATTACAAGAAAGGAAAGCGCCAGCATTTTTAAAGTGGGGTGTTTGTGGATAAATGCCGAAATATTAGGGCTGAAAAGAAACATTACAATCATTGCGATGATCACTGCAGCAATCATGATCTCAACATGTTTTGCAGTGCCGCCTGCAGTAATTACACTGTCAAATGAAAATACAGCATCAATCAGCATGATTTGTACCATTGCCTGTCCGAAAGATATCCCTTTATGTTTACCCGTTGTTTCATTCGGGTCTTCTCCTTCTAACTTGGTGTGTATTTCTTTTACGGATTTATAAATGAGGAACAATCCGCCCAGCAGCATTACAATACTGGCAAGGTCAAATCCTTTGTTCCCGATTGAAAAAAGGTTTTTCCCTTTTTGTGCAAGCAGCCAGCTCAGGCCAATCAGCAAAAAGCTCCTGGTAATTATCCCGGTAATCATCCATAACCGCCTTGCCTTCGTGCGGTCACCAGCATTGCTGAGCCGGTTTAATGAAAGTGAAACGAAAATTACATTATCAATGCCCAGTACTATTTCCAGTACTACAAGAATAATAAAACTGATGATGCTCTCGCTGGTAAACAGGTGTTCCATGTATTAATTTGAAAACGTGAAAATAAGTAAATGTGCCGATGTGCTATTTTGAAGCTGTTGTTACAGGGGTAAACTTTTTGAGTTTCTCACAGATTTGTTTAATTATACCAGGCCCTTCATAAATAAAGCCTGTCCATACCTGAACAAGCGAGGCCCCGGATTCAAACTTTTCCATTGCATCATCTGCAGTGATTATTCCCCCGGAAGCAATGACCGGTATTTGCCCTTTGGTTTTTTGATGGATGTATTTAACTATTTCTGTTGATGTTTCTTTTAGCGGGGCTCCGCTTAAACCACCTGTGCCAATGTGCTCACTCAGCAATGCTGACTGATGGCTTAAATTAAGCCGGTTAATGGTTGTGTTGGTGGCAACAATTCCATCTAACTTTATTTCAAGCGCCAGTGCAACTACATCGTCAATTTGTCCACGGGTAAGGTCAGGCGATATTTTCAGAAGTATGGGTTTTGTTGAAGTTTGCTGCGCATTGGTTTTTTGAAGGTTGGTAAGGATTTTTCTCAATGATTCTTTTTCCTGCAGTTCCCTTAGCCCCGGGGTGTTGGGTGAGCTTACATTCACAACAAAATAATCCACATAGGGATGCAGTTCTTTAAAACAAATCTCATAATCCTTCCACGCATCTTCATTGGGTGTTTTTTTATTTTTACCAATGTTGCCGCCGATGATCAGTCTGCAGTACTCAGTAAGCAGTCTTATGCTTTCTGATTGCTGGCTGGCGACTGTTGGCAGGCGACTGCTGACTGGCGATTGCCTGCTCTTTTTCCATTTTTTTAGTCTTTCAGCCACCACTTTCACTCCGTCATTATTAAACCCCATGCGGTTAAGGAGGGCATTGTCTTTCGGCAGCCTGAATAATCTTGGTTTTTCATTTCCGGCCTGTGGCACGGGAGTAACCGTTCCTATTTCTATAAAACCAAAACCCAGCGCTTCCAGTTCACGCAGGTACCTGGCATTTTTGTCAAACCCGGCGCCGAGGCCCACAGGGTTTTTAAATTTCAGGTTGCAGATTTCAGGTTGTGGGATGTCAGCACCCTTTGGGACGAATCGTGCTGCAATAATTTTTCTGATAAATCTGGCGCTGCACAACAGTTTAAGGCAGTTCATTGAAAAATAGTGCACCCATTCGGGAGAAAAGAGAAATAAAATACTGCGAAGAATTCTATACATCTGGCTGGCGAAGATAAAGCAAGTTTGGTTTCAGTCTTTTTGCGGTTTGGTTGTTGAAAGCTAACTTTGACATAGAAAGTTGCATAAACAACTTTAAATTTAAAAACAAAAAATCAAGTGCCATGCAGGAAGCATACATTGTAGCCGGGTACAGAACCGCAGTTGGAAAAGCAAAAAGAGGGGGCTTCAGGTTTTATCGTCCCGATGACCTTGCCATTGACGTAATCAAAGGTTTGCTGGCTTCCGTTCCGCAATTAGATGCCAAAAGGGTAGATGATGTTATTGTTGGTAACGCAGTTCCCGAGGCCGAACAGGGCTTGCAGGTAGGAAGGATTATTGCTGCAAGGGCAGTAGGTTTTCATGCGCCGGGTATGACGGTGAACCGTTATTGCGCCTCCGGCCTTGAAACGATAGCAATTGCTACTTCCAAAATAAGAAGCGGCCTGGCTGATTGCATAATTGCCGGCGGAACTGAAAGCATGAGCATGGTGCCCACGGCAGGATGGAAAACCGTTCCAGCATATTCTATTGCACAGGATGAACCCGATTATTATTTGAGCATGGGCTTAACTGCCGAAGCAGTGGCAAAAGAGTTTAATGTAAACCGTAAAGAACAGGATGAATTTTCGTACCACTCTCACATGAAAGCGCAAAAAGCGATACAGGAAGGATATTTCAAATCTGGTATTCTGCCCGTCACCGTAGAAGAAGTTTATCTTGATGCCAAAGGCAAAAAGCAAAAAAGAAATTTTACAGTTGATACTGATGAGGGTGTAAGGGCTGAGACAACAGTTGATGTATTGGCCAAATTAAAGCCTGCATTTGCAGCAACGGGTACGGTAACAGCCGGTAATTCTTCTCAAACAAGTGATGGGGCTGCTTTTGTAATAGTGATGGGTGAAAAAATGGTGAATGAACTGGGGCTTAAACCTATTGGCCGCCTGGTGAATTGTGCAGTTGCAGGTGTTCATCCCCGTATTATGGGCATAGGCCCCGTTGAGGCTGTACCCAAAGTATTGAAACAGTCGGGTATGAATTTAAGCCAGATTGACCTGATTGAACTGAATGAAGCCTTCGCTTCACAGGCTATCGCTGTAATCAGGCAACTGAACCTTAACCCTGAAACGGTGAATATAAATGGAGGTGCAATTGCATTGGGCCATCCGCTTGGCTGCACAGGCTGCAAACTTACGGTGCAGATATTGGGCGACATGAAAAGGCTGAATAAAAAGTACGGTATCGTTACTGCATGTGTAGGCGGCGGGCAGGGAATTGCAGGCATTATTGAAAATATCAACTGATGATTTTGTTTTAATAAAGATATTTTGCAATAGTCTTGTTACCTGGCAGGACTATTTGTTTCTGGGAACTTTACTTGGGATATATACTTTCGGCTTCATATTTATCCACCTTACCCGTCCTGTGGCAGCATTTTTGTTTCCTTCTTAAACCAACGGACAGTTTTATGGTCACTGTAAATACCGTACCTGACTATAAAGCTACTCCCCCAAATCAAGGCTTATGGATAGAAGAGCATTTCTTACTTCGGGTAAGAAGAAAACTGGTTTCGGCCAGACCCCAAAATCAGCACGTATCATTACATCCGGCATTAACCCCTATACAGGGCCCTGGACCAAAAACGAAGTGGTTCATTTATTAAAGAGGACCATGTTTGGCGCCAGGCAGGCGGATATCAATTATTTTCTTACACGTACCATGGGTCAGGCGGTTGATGAACTGCTGAACCCCACAGCTCCCATACCTGCCCCCCCATTAAAGAATTATGATGATGCCAATACACCTGCCGGTGATGCTGACCTGACAGTGGCGCAAGGGCAAACCTGGGTTAATACGGGTACTGCCGATGGAGGTGTAAACTCAAGGAGGCGCAATTCGTTCAGGGCATGGTATATGGGTGTATTGATTAACCAGGACAGGAGCATCCGCGAAAAAATGACTTTGTTCTGGCACAATCATTTTTCTACTGGCGCAGATGATGTAGGAAATGCAAGGTATGTTTACAAACATCATGACCTCCTCCGCCAGAATGCACTGGGTAATTTTAAAAGCCTTGTAAGGGCTATTACCATTGACCCTGCTATGCTTGTTTTCCTGAACGGGCAGTTAAATACCAAAGCTGCGCCTGATGAAAACTATTCAAGGGAATTGCAGGAGCTGTTTACGCTTGGTAAAGAAAACAACCCAAATTATACAGAGGATGATGTAAAAGTTGCCGCCAGGGTATTAACCGGCTGGCGCAATGATGCCGCAACCAATACTTCTTATTTTGATGCCAACCGCCACGACACACAAAACAAGACTTTTTCTTCTTTTTACGGCAATACTGTTATAGCAGGAAGAACCGGCGCAACAGCGGGTGACCAGGAACTGGACGACCTGCTGAACATGATCTTTAATAAAAGTGCAGAGGTATCAAGGTTTATTGTGCAAAAACTTTACCGCTGGTTTATTTATTATGAAATAGATGCTACCGTACAGGCCAATGTAATAGAACCGCTGGCGCAGATATTAAGAAACAACAACTGGGATATTAAACCGGTATTATCCACTTTATTCAAGAGCGAACATTTCTTTGATGTACTGAGCCAGGGCTGCCAGATTAAAAGCCCGGTTGATTATGTTGTGACTGTTTGCCGGGAGTATGATGTAAAGTTTCCGCCTGCTACCGATGTAACAGCATTATACAACCATTGGGGTTATATCGTCACCCAGTCAGCGGTTATGCAGCAAACACTTGGCGACCCGCCTGATGTTTCGGGATGGAAAGCATATTACCAGGTCCCGGGTTTTTATGAAATCTGGATTAACAGTGATACTTTCCCCAAGCGGAATATTTTTACTGACCAATTGATTGGAAACGGATATACGCGGAATAATTTTAAGCTCATTATTGATTCCGTTGCGTTTGCAAAATCGCTTCCTAATCCGGGCGATCCCAATGCACTCATTGCAGATTCACTTGCTGTATTGTACAGGATGAACCTGTCACAGGCCACAAGAGACCAGATTAAAAAAGACATCCTGCTGACAGGTCAGAATCAGGATTATTACTGGACCAATGCCTGGAATGCTTATATCGCCAATCCCAACGATATGATGGCGTTTACAACTGTAAATTCCAGGTTAACGGGCTTGTATAAATACTTTATGAACCTTGCTGAATACCATTTGGCGTAATCTCTTAAACGTACTATACAGGAATAACTTTTAAAAGGCTGATTTTATACCGTAAGATGCTGATTGAAGGATTGTAGAGGAGATAAAAGCTGTTTTGTTATTTCATCCGGCCGCATAAAATAAAAATAATCAGATGAAAAGAAGAGATTTTTTATTGAATACCGTACCCGCAGCAATCATCCCGTCATTTATTGACGGATATTCTGTAAAAGCCGTTGGCCCCTCGCCGTTGCTGAATGCTTTGATGAACATGGCTACCGATACAGACCATGTACTGGTGATTATACAACTGAATGGCGGTAACGACGGTTTGAATACTGTTATACCAAGGGATACATATTCCGCTTACAACAATGCCAGGACAAATGTGGCCATACCTGAAAATAAAATCCTGCCCCTTAACGGCAATACCAAAACGGGTTTGCACCCTGTGATGACGGGTATGCAGAGTTTATACAACGATGGTAAAATGGCCATTGTACAGGCGGCGGGATATCCCAATCCCAATTTTTCACACTTCAGGGCTACAGATATATGGATGAGCGGCTCTGATGCCAATACAGTAATAAATACAGGTTGGATAGGAAGGTACCTTAACCAGGAATACCCGAATTTTCCCACCGGCTACCCCAATAGCACCATGCCTGATCCGCTGGCCATACAAATTGGTTCGGTTACTTCATTAACACTGCAGGGGCCTGCATTTGGTATGGGAATGAGCATTACCAACCCCACATCGTTTTATAATCTTGTTGGCGGTTTGCAGGATCCGGCCCCTCCCACACCGGCTGGTAAGGAGTTAACTTATATAAGAATCATTGCCCAGCAAACCCAGCAATATGCAACTGTAATAAAAAATGCAGCCAATGCAGTTCCGCAGCAGCTTGCTTACCCTTCCGGTAATTCACTTGCAGACCAGTTAAAAATTGTTGCGAGGCTGGTGAAAGGCGGTTTAAAAACCCGTATTTATATGGTAAGTATGGGCGGGTTTGATACCCATTCCGTACAGGTAAATGCAACCGATACCACAACCGGCGTTCATGCCAATTTATTAAAAACCCTTTCAGATGCCACGAAAGCTTTTATGGACGACCTCCAGTTCCTCACGGTTCAGGATAGGGTAATAGCCATGACGTTCTCCGAATTTGGAAGAAGGATTAAATCAAACAGCAGTGTGGGAACAGACCATGGTGCAGCAGCGCCCATGTTCATTATAGGCAGCAAAGTGCAGTCAGGTGTTTTGGGGCAAAACCCGTCTATTCCTTCCGGCGCCAATGTAAACGACAACATTCCCCACCAGTACGATTACAGGAGTGTATATGCCTCCATTATGCAAAACTGGTTTTGTGCCGATAACTCAACCTTGCAGGCAGTATTGCTTCAGAATTTCCAGTCGTTGCCGCTGATACAAAGCAGCGCCTGCGCAACGGGCATTGATGACCTGAACAGGGAAGCAGGCGATACGCTTATTATTAATTATCCCAATCCGTTTACAGCAACCACCACCATTACCTTTAAGTCAAAAGGGGGGCATACATTGGTACAAATAATGGATACACTCGGAAGGGTGATAAGAAATCTTGTTGATAAAGAATATACTCCAGGCACTTATAACATAAGCTTCGATAGCGGGGGCCTGCCAACAGGCGTGTATTACATGAGGCTGCAGAATGGGCCGGTACAGCAGGTAAAACCGATTTTAAAAGCAAGATAGGCTCAAAATAAAATTCTTTAGCGCCCCCGTACAACCTGCGGGGGCTTTTTTATATCTTGATATGACAAAATGAAATAATATACCTTTACAGGGCTTGCTTTACCATTCAAGGAAAGATTGATAATGACGAAAATCTATCTTGTAGAAGACCATGAATTATACCTTGAGGGCCTCACCCTCCTGCTTTCAAGGCAAAATGGTATCCATGTTTCGGGAACTGCAAAAAATGGCAAAACTTTTCTTGATGCTTTACCCGCTTTACAGGACGACCTCATGCTGCTTGACCTGCACCTTCCGGATATTGAGCCGGAAGATATGGTAAAGAAAATCCGGGCCGTAAAACCCGATAATAAAATCATCTTTCTTACCCTTATGCGGGGCACAAGATTTATACACAAATTGCTTAAGTATAATATACAGGGTTATATACTTAAAAGTGCGCCTGTTGAGGAACTTCTGGTAGCCATAAAAACCGTAGCAGAAGGTGGCACATACTACAGCAAGGATATTGACATTACCATTAAAGAAGAAGATGCAAGGAACACCATCATTATTGATGGCAAAAGAATTGATGAGATATTGACGAGAAGGGAACTTGAAGTGCTGCAGATGGTGTGCAAGGAATACAGCAATGCTGAAATTGCAGGGAAATTATTTTTAAGCATTGGTACAGTTGAAACTCACCGTAAAAGAATTATTTCCAAATTAGGGGTAAACAATACAGTAGGGCTTGTAAAATTTGCGGTTAAATATAATTTGCTTGGTTAGCAATCCACTTCACCAAAAACACATGAGTGGGGAAACACATTACTCTGATTAGCCTGTTATTCACTTTCTTTTTTACTGCACCGGCCCAGGATGCAGATACTGCAAAACTTTTTACTGTATATGACAGGGCGGTAATGTTTGATGAATCAAAGTTGGATTCACTTGCTTATTATGCTGCATACATTGAAAAACAATCCAGGCAACTAAACTATTCTGCCGGCAGGCACATGAGCCTGCGGTTAAAAGGCATTTATCATAATTTACGCGGCGAATATTCCCTTGCAGTGGAAAATTTTATTGCAGCCAGAAAGGCATCCGAAGAAATCAATGACCTGAGCCAGGAGGTACTCATCCTGAGCGACCTTGCTACATTGTACGGTAACATCAACCAGTATGAACTGTCAAAACAGTATTCCAGGCGCTGCATTGAAATTTGTCTGCAAACCGGCGACTCCATGCTGCTTTGTAATGAATACAATAACCTGGGGGTTACTTATGCAGAACTCAAAATGCCCGACAGCGCCGTTTATATGTACCGGCTCGCTTTAAACATTGCCAGTGCCGTTAACGACCAGGCCATGATAATGACCCTGAACAACAACATGGGCGATGTTTCCCTTATCAGGAAGAAATGGGATGAAGCTATAGGTTTCTTCAGGCAAAACCTTCAGTACGATATAAAAGCCGGCGAGAAAGGAAATGTTTTTACTGACTATTTTAATCTTGCCGAAGCTTATATTGGTAAAATGGATGCAGACTCTGCAAAGTATTACACCGGAAAGGTAAAAGAACTGTTACCGTTTGTTCAGTCAAGTAGAAACACATCAGATTATTATGGCCTCATGGCAAGGTTTTACAGGCAGTTCGGTAACAACAGGGAGGCATACGAGGCATTGGAGAAAAAGCTTGCGATTGATACTGCTATTGTAAATGAAGTAACCAATAAAGCCGTGATGGAATTGCAGGAAAAATATCGTTCAGAAAAGCGGGAGAATGAAAATAAACTTTTATCAGCTGAAGTTGACAAACAAAAATTAAGGGCAAGAAATATTACCATACTTGCTATCGGGTCGGTTATTGTGGCGGCTTTAATTGCAGTGAGCCTTTACCAGAACTACCAAAAAAACAAAAAACTGCAGGCGAAGAACGAAATGATCATCCGCCAGAACGATAAACTGGCAGAGCTGAACTACGAAAAAAATACACTTATCAGTGTGGTGTCACATGACCTCAGCGGGCCTTTTGCAAATATTAAAATGTGGAACCAGCTGCTGAAAATGGATGAAAGCAATTTAACTGCCGAACAGAAAAAAGCATTGCAGCGTATTCAGGATGCTGCCGGGCAGGGGGAGCAAATGATTCACAATATCCTCTCAGTTGAAAAGGCGGAAACCAGCAGGAATAAAATAAATTTTGAAAACTTTGACCTTACTGTTTACATCGAAGAAATTGTCCGCAACTACAAACTTTCTGCGGCAGGTAAAAACATCAGCCTTCATTATGAATCAGGTGGTAAAGAAATTTATTTGTTAAGTGATAAACAACTGGTAAGCCGCATCTGCGAAAACCTTTTATCAAACGCCATTAAATATACTCCTTCGGGAAAAAACATCTGGGTAAGCCTCAGCCATGAAAATGACGCAGTACGCATACAGGTAAGAGATGAAGGGGTTGGGATTAAAAGGGAAGAACTGCCCCGCCTGTTTTCCAAATACAGCCACATTTCTTCAAAGCCCACTGCCGGTGAAACTTCTACAGGCCTGGGGCTTTCTATTGTAAAACGCATAGTGGAAGAACTGAACGGGAAAATTTTTTGTGAGAGCGAACCGGGGAAGGGGTCATTGTTTACAGTAGTGTTAAGGGAATAAGTTTTATTTTAAGCTTTGGTATCTGCGAGCAACAATTTTATTTGGAAGATTCACCTCAATAAGCGTAATTTGCAACACTGTAGCAAAACTTGTATAACGCTCCTCTCATAAAAAAATTATGCGCTTTTTTACTGCTGCTGGTTTTTGCATTCAGCATTACCCCTAAAAAAGCGCTGCATGATCTGATAGCAAATCATAAGGATAAAAGCTTTTCATCATCTTCAGGTGTATTACAGTTTAATAAAACAGGCTATCAGTGCAAATGCGACAATACTGTTGCAGAATCTCCCTTTATACATCAAAGCAGCGCTGTTGAAGTTGCTTCATTCGTATTTTACAAAGGGTATAATCACATTATCCCCGATGATCCTTATTCCTTCAATCAATTTTTCTTTGGGCTTCGGGGCCCTCCCTTTACATCAGTTTTATAATATGTTCCCGGTTACAACGGCATGCTGAATATATTTTATTTCCGCAGGCACCCGGGTTTTCCGCACTCCCTTCCCCATTCATATTTAAACGTGGTGTAAAATGAAAAAAGAAATTATTTACGTTTTTTTGCTTTTGTGCTCAATAAATATTTTCACAACTGCAGCAGCACAAAACTTTAGGATGGCCGGTGCAGATAAACCCCCGGCTGTTATCAGGGTAATATTATCAGGCAAAATAACGGATGCAAAAACCGGCGAACCATTGGCAGGCGCTACAATATATTTTCCCGATCTGCGTACAGGCGGAAGCTCAAATCAGCAAGGATTTTATAAAATTCAGAATATACCTCAGGGAAAACACCTCGTGGAAATAAGTTATCAGGGTTATGCTTCTGTTGTTGAAACCATTGAACTGAACGGCGACATGCAGAAAGGTTTTGCCCTGAGCGCTTCTTACATCGAAAATGAAGCGGTAACTGTTACGGGGGTTTCATCAGCTACTTCTGTAAAACGTACACCTGTTCCGGTTAACATCCTCAAAAGGGATGATTTATTCAGGAACACATCCACTAACCTGGTTGACGCCCTTTCAAAAACACCTGGTGTTTCACAGTTATCAACTGGTCCGGCTGTTTCAAAACCATTTATAAGGGGATTGGGATATAACCGTGTGGTAGTGGTAAATGATGGTGTGCGGCAGGAAGGCCAGCAATGGGGTGATGAACATGCGATAGAAATAGATGAGTACAATGTAAACAAAGCCGAAGTGCTTAAAGGCCCCGCTTCGCTGATGTATGGAAGCGATGCTTTGGCGGGGGTGGTAAATATCATATCAGTTCGTCCATCACCTGAAGCAACCATCAGGGGGAATGTATTCGGCACTTATCAGACCAATAACCGTTTACGGGGCTTGCATGCAGATATAGGGGGAAACAACAAAGGCTTTATATGGGGCGCTTACGCGTCATATAAAGCCGCAGCTGACTATAAGAATAAATATGATGATTATGTATTCAATTCAAAATTCAATGAAAAGAATTTTGGCGGGTATATTGGGTTGAATAAGCATTGGGGTTTCAGTCATTTGCTTGTAAGCAATTTTAACCAGCTTGTTGGATTGGTGGAAGGCGAAAGGGATGATGCAACAGGAAAATTTCTCAAACTGGTTAATAACAATGGAATTGAAGAGGAAGAAATTACAACTGAAGGAGATTTCAAATCCGTTGACCCGTTTATACCGGCGCAGAGAATAAAACATTTTAAAATTACTGCCGACAATAGTTTTCACCTCGGAAAAAACAGGCTTACCGTATTGCTGGGTTACCAGCGTAACCAGCGGCAGGAATTTGGTAACGTAACTGACCCGGAAGAAAAAGAACTGTTTTTTGACCTTAATACGCTTAACTATAATTTCCAATACCATTTTGCAGAGCATAACAACTGGAAAACCACTATTGGGGTTAGCGGTATGCAACAATCAAATAATAACAAAGGCGCTGAAGCGCTGATCCCGGAGTATAAATTATTTGACATAGGGGCTTTTGTTTATATGCAGAAAAGAGTGAAGAAAGCCACATTAAGCGGAGGGTTGCGAATTGACAACAGGTCGCTTGATTCGAAAAGGTTTGATGAAGCAGGCAGTATTAAGTTTGAGCAGTTCAAAAAAACTTTTTCCAATATCTCGGGCAGTGCAGGGTTAAGCTATGAAGCAAGCGATGCAGTAACAATAAAGTTCAATATCGCAAGGGGTTTCAGGGCGCCCAGCATACCTGAACTGGCAAGTAATGGCGCACATGAGGGAACCAACCGTTATGAATACGGCGAGCAAAACCTGAAATCAGAAACCAGTTTACAACTGGATGGCGGTATAGAGATGGTAACAGAACATGTTTCACTTGCTTCTTCGGTTTTTTATAACGCGGTAAACAATTTTATTTACTACGGGAAATTATCTTCGGTTAGCGGGGGGGATTCAATTATTGTTGACGGTGCGGATAACTTCTTTGCTTTCCGGTTTGACCAGAACAATGCTGAATTATATGGGGCCGAGATGAATTTAGATATCCACCCGCACCCGCTTGACTGGTTGCATATTGAAAATACTTTCTCTTATGTAAGGGGCACATTGAATAATCCCGTGGATGGTAGTAAAAATCTTCCTTTTATTCCTGCAGCAAGGCTGATTAATGAAATTAAAGCTGATTTTTTTAAAAAAGGAAAGCCTGTACGCAATGTTTTCTTCCTGGTGGAACTGGATAATACATTTGAACAGGATAAGCCTTTTACCGGATTTGATACCGAGACGGCGACACCCGGTTATAGTTTGATAAATGCGGCTTTTGGCTCCGAAGTAGTAAATAAAGGAAGGACGCTTTTTAGTTTCTATTTTTCGGCAAACAACATTACTGATAAAGCTTACCAGAACCACCTGAGCAGGCTGAAATACACTGCTGAAAATATGGTAACAGGAAGAACCGGCGTATTTAACATGGGCAGAAACTTTAGTATTAAACTGAATGTGCCATTAAATTTTTCGGTGGGCAGCAGGTAAGCTGGCAGGAATGAATTTTCACCCCGCTCAGGAATATTCCTTAGCGGGGTTTATTTTTATGCCAAATACTTGTTATGGAAATCTCCATCAATACCCCTGCATTATTGTTCCCTGCAATAAGCCTGCTGCTCCTGGCATATACCAACCGTTTTTTGGCCATTGCCAATGTCATCCGTAAACTGCATGATGAATACAATAAAGAAAAAAAACAGAAAATTCTTATCCAGCAACTGAAGAGCCTTCGCCGCAGGCTGAATTTTATACGCTCCATGCAGGGGCTTGGTGTATTCAGCTTTTTACTCTGTGTGGTATGTATGTATTGTATTTACAACGAATGGATGGCTATAGCCAATTACATATTTGCCTTAAGCCTCATCAGCCTTTTGTTATCGCTTGTTATTTCATTGATTGAAATTTTTTACAGCACCAAAGCGCTTGAACTGGAATTAAGCGATATACAGGAATTGAGTGAAGAAAGCTTTCTCGGCAATATCTGGAAGCCTAAAGGAGATGACGAAAAGAATAAATCATAAGGAACAGCTATCTCCCCTGCAACCCTTATTGGTAAAGGCCTGCAGGATAAAAATTGCGCCAAATAAAATAAAGGGCCATTGGGGTTGTACGATATAAGCCCCGGTAAAGAATAAACCAAATGCCATCCTCACCCATTGATGAATACCCCATTTGCTGAAATAACTTATAACCCGGTTCATGAAATGATTTTCGGTAAAACTAATTTGAAGTTTTGGCCGGGTTTGTAACTTATGTCACTGCACTAAGTTTTTTGCGTTCGCCGATTTGCTGGCGCCACATGGCATAATACAGGCCCTTTTCTGCTAGCAGTTTTTCATGTGTGCCGGTTTCTACAATGTCACCCTGTTCCAATACATAAATCCTGTCGGCATGCATAATGGTGGAAAGGCGATGTGCAATAAGAATAGTAACCTGGTTGCGTTGTGAAGAAACTTCTTTTATGGTATTGGTAATATCTTCTTCGGTTAAGGAATCCAGTGATGATGTGGCCTCATCAAAAATAAGCAGTTTGGGTTTGCGCAACAGGGCCCTTGCGATAGATAAACGCTGCTTTTCCCCGCCTGATAATTTTAATCCGCCTTCGCCAATCATGGTATCTAACCCTTTTTCTGCTCTTGTAAGCAGGTTATTACAGGATGCTTTGTTCAATACATCATACAATTGTTCTTCTCCTGCTTCAGGGTTAACAAACATCAGGTTCTCTTTAATGGTCCCTGAAAACAATTGGGTATCCTGTGTTACAAAACCTATCTGGTTGCGCAGATCATCAAAGTTTATTGCGGTTTCGTCAATTCCATTGTATAAAATTTTTCCTTCCTGCGGACGGTATAAACCCACCAGCAGTTTCATCAATGTTGTTTTTCCTGAGCCTGATGGCCCTGCAAAAGCTATGGTTTCTCCTGTACGTACGGAGAAACTTATATTTTCAATGGCTTTCTGCCTGGCAGTCTGATGTTTAAAACTTACTGAACTGAATTCAAGCGTTTCAATATCGCCAAGGTGCCTGGGTTGTGCCGGTTGCGGTTCCGGTAATTTTTTCATCAGGTTTTCAAAATTATTCAAAGATGCTTCCGCTTCACGGTAGGAGAGCAGGATGTTACCTATTTCCTGTAAAGGGCCGAATACAAAGAAGGAAAATATCTGCATGGTTACCAGTTGGCCGGCATCCATTTGCCTGCCAAATACAAGATACATGAGTATAAAAAGGATTACCTGCCTCAATGTATTTACAAAAGTTCCCTGTATAAAACTGATGCTGCGTATGCGTTTTACTTTGGTGAGTTCAAGTCCGAGAATTTTATAAGTGTTCTTATTGAGCCGTCCCACTTCCTGGTCAGTTAACCCAAGGCTTTTAACCAGCTCAATATTGCGTAATGATTCAGTGGTGGAACCAGCCAGTGCTGTTGTCTGCCCCACAATATTTTTCTGGATGGTTTTAATTTTTTTACTGAGCAGGTTGGTAATAACTGAGAGCAGGAATATCCCCACAAGATAAACAAGGGGGATGCTTATATTAATAAAAATAGCCGCATACACAAAAACGAATACTATGCCCACAATAATCCCGAAAAGCAGGTTGATACAATAATTCATAAACTTTTCCACGTCAGCTCTCACTTTTGTAAGAACTGATAAAGTTTCGCCGCTCCGCTGGTCTTCAAATTCCTGGTAAGGCAGTTTCATGGCATGTTTTAAACCGTCTGTAAATACTTTTGCACCGAATTTCTGTATCACCACATTTAAAAAATAATCTTGGAAATTTTTTGCAATACGGCTGATCATGGCAACAGTTATTGATGCCAGTACCAACCATACAATACCATACATCGTTTCGGGTTTTCCGGATTTGTTTGTATAAGTACTTTTCATGAAAAGAAAATCATTCCAGGTATGTTTTACATCAGGCGGTTTAATTGTCTGGTGATCGTTTGCCAGGTTCACCATTTTACCAAAGATGATAGGGTCAATTAATGAAAAGCCGGTATTGATAGCTGCCAGGAGTATAGTTAATGCTACCAGCCATTTATACGGTTTGAGATACTTCAGTAATATTTTCATACAATATTTATCGGGGGATGAATAAGCAGTAAAGATGTTTCACCATCAAAATCCGTACAATTTCGGGAAAAATGACAAGATTGCCGGAGCAGAATAGGAATGAGGAGGATTTATTAAATCGTCCAGCTTGAAAACCCATGTTCCGTAAACTGGTAGGGCCTGAAATTGCCACCGAAACGCTGAAGCTGCTTTATTACTTCATAACGCGTATTAGCGGGACAATAAAATATCATGAACCCGCCTCCGCCTGCGCCGCTGATCTTACCACCTGTTGAACCCGCTTTTTTTGCGGTTTCATAAATTTCATCCAGCGAAGTATTGGAAATGCTGTCGGCCATTTGTTTCTTGTACCTGAAACCGAAATCAAGTATTTCACCAATTTCATCAATCTTTCCCCGCAGTAATGCTTCTTTCATCATCTGCGCCTGCTCTTTAAG
>JANRKT010000265.1:0-4888 GCA_033763355.1 Chitinophagaceae bacterium
CGATGCATTGAAATTTGTTGATGAAAACGATGCCGGCAGGGGAATGATCTTTGATGGAAGGATTGCGGAAGATTTTAAACTCAATACCGGCACATGGGTAAGTGTAGGAAATTTAAGGGCGCAAATGATAGCAGCCGGTAAAGGGCTCATACAGGATGTGGTGATCACGGGGCATGACAATGAATTTATCGGCGCCATTGTTTTTCCCGGTATTGACTATTGTAAAAAAATGACTGGTTTGAATAAAGAAGTTAAACCGGATGAATTGATTTTACTTCCGGCTTTAAAAGAAACACTGCTGGGTGTTTTAAATGAACTGGCAAAGAAAAGCACGGGAAGTGCCACATTCATCAGGCGTGCAATGTTTGCTGATTTTGTATTGAGCATTGATAAAGGGGAGATAACTGATAAGGGTTCTGTTAACCAGAGAATGGTGCTTCAGAACCATCCTGAAACAGTAAAAAAATTGTATGCTGCTCAAACAAGCAAAGATATTGTTGAAGTAAAAAAATAATAACAACTACACATCATGTATAAAATCAAACCTCCCTTTCGTGCCGATCATGTAGGCAGTTTGCTCAGAACTCCGGAAGTAAAAGAAAACCGTCTTCGCTGGAAGAATGGTGAATTTTCTGCAGAAGAGCTGCGGGCTATTGAAGATAAAGCCATTGCTGAAACCGTGAAGAAGGTAGAAAGTATTGGCATGAAATCTATTACCGATGGTGAATTCCGGAGGGATTATTTTCACCTTGATTTTTTGAAACAACTGGAAGGTGTTACGGTAACAGGCGGCATTAATGCAAACCCGCATGCAAAAGCAGCCGAGGATCATTTTACTCCACCCAAACTAACTGTTACCGGCAAACTAAAGCATGTAAAAAATATCCAGGTTGATGATTTTAATTTCCTTAAATCAGCAGTAACGCAAACACCCAAAGTTTCCATTCCTTCACCTACGATGGTACATTTTCGTGGCGGGAGAAAATCCATTGATATCAATTCTTATCCCGATATGGATTTGTTCTTTCATGACCTGGCCGATTGTTATAAAGCTGAAATTGATGCATTGTATAAAAATGGTTGCCGCTATATTCAATTGGATGATACAAACCTTGCTTACTTATGCGATGCAAAAATGCGGGAAGAAGCAAAAGAACGTGGTGATGACCCCAATGAACTGCCCCGTACTTATGCTGCGTTGATCAATTCAGTAATTGATAACAGGCCCTATGATCTGACTATAGGTATCCATCTCTGCAGGGGCAATTACCGCAGCACCTGGTTTGCCGAAGGCGGTTATGAACCGGTAGCAGAAATATTATTTAACAGCGTCAATGTAGATGCTTATTTCCTCGAATATGACGATGAAAGGAGCGGTGATTTTGCTCCGTTGCGGTTTGTCCCGAAGAACAAAGTAGTTGTATTGGGAATTATATCTTCAAAAATTGCGGCGCCTGAATCAATGGATGACTTGTGCAAACGCATTGATGAAGCCGCAAAGTATATGCCATTGGGAAATATGTGTGTGAGCCCGCAATGCGGATTTTCAAGCACCCATCATGGCAATGCTTTGACACACGATGACCAATGGAGAAAACTGGAACTGGTAGTGAATACCGCTATTAAAGTTTGGGGAGAAAGCTGACGTCACAATGGAACGCTGATGACGCGAATACTGGCAACACAGATACCCGCAGGTAAAACTTTGCTTAACCTAAAAAAACTGGGCTAACAGTTAACAACAACAAATAATTTTATGGAACTGCTTCATAAAAATTTAACTGAGGCTATTATAAAAACATTTTATGATGTTTACAATACACTGGGTTACGGCTTTTTAGAGAAAGTCTATCAGAATTCTATGTATTATGAATTAAAAGCCAGAGGGCTTAATGTTGAAGCGCAAAAACCGATAAAAGTTTATTATAAAAGCCAACTGGTTGGAGAGTATTACGCTGATTTAGTAATTAATGATCTGGTAATTGCCGAGCTTAAGGCGGCGGAAATGATCGTGGAAGAATTCGAGTGGCAGTTGCTTAATTATTTACGTGCAACAGATAAAGAGGTGGGGTTATTATTGAACTTTGGTAAAAAACCTGAGTTCAGGAGGAAAGTCTTTGAGAATTCAAGAAAAAATTTGGATGGATAGGATCACCGACAGGACTGGCGAAGTAAATTGATATTCCTAATTAATAATCAGCCTTTATCAGCGATATGAAATATCAGTGGTATCTGCGTTCGATTAAATATTTTATATGGTATTGAAAGATACATCAGCAATAGTAACAGGCGGTGCATCTGGTTTAGGAGCTGCTACTGCCAAAGCTTTGGCGGCTGCAGGTGCTAAAGTAGCTGTGCTGGATATGAATTTTTCTTTAGCGACAGAAATTGCAGATGAAATAAAAGGCATAGCGGTTGAATGTAATGTGGCTGAAGAAGCGTCTGCGATAAATGCTGTTGCTGTTGTAAAAGAAAAGCATGGAACTGCAAGAATATTAGTGAACTGTGCCGGCATTGGTACTTCATCAAGAATTGTGAGTAAGCAGGGGCCGATGGCTTTAAATGATTTTGAAAAAGTGATTAAAGTGAATTTGATTGGTAGTTTCAATATGATGCGTTTATGTGCAGCAGATATGATAGCAGCAGAACCGCTCAGGGACGATGAAAGAGGGGTAATTATTTCAACAGCTTCTGTGGCCGCTTATGAAGGACAGATAGGGCAAGCCGCTTATGCAGCATCGAAAGGCGGTATAGTAAGTTTGACTTTGCCCGCAGCGAGGGAATTTGCACAGTTCGGCATAAGGGTAAATGCCATTGCACCGGGATTATTTTTAACACCATTACTGGAAGGATTATCTAATGAGGCAAAACAAAGTTTATCGGCTGCCATACCTTATCCTAAGAGGTTGGGCAATGCAGATGAATATGCAAAACTGGTTCTGCATATTATTGAAAATAATTACATCAATGGCGAAGTAATTAGAATAGATGGTGCATTGCGTATGCAGCCGAAATAATCCGGATGTTATTGCAGCTTAAATGGAGGATATGAAAAAGTATTGTTTATTGCTGGTTGCCATTCTTTGTATCAAACCGGTATTGGCGCAGCCTTTTGTTGATAAAACAGATACTGGACGTATTAAAGGCGCAAACTATAAAATACTTTTTCCACCCAACTGGAAGGGTAAACTTGTGATGTATGCACACGGATATGAATTTATGGGTGCATCACCTCGGCAAAGCCAAAACCCTGTGTTCGTTAATTCGATGAAGCCTTTTTTGGAAAGGGGTTTTGCAGTAGCAGCTTCCGATTATTCGGTACAAGGGTATGCTATACCGGAGGGAGTAAATGATACTGAAGCATTGAGAAAATATTTTGTAAAGAAATATGGGAAACCAGATACAACATTTATGGTTGGTCATTCGATGGGCGGAGGAATAACATTGGCGACCATCGAAAATTTTGGAAAATATTACAATGGCGGATTGCCGCTTTGCCCTTTGTCAAGCAGGCCTTACCTGCAATGCCGTAAGGAGTTTGACATGTATGCTGCCTTCAATGGTTTGTTCCCGGGTATTGTACCTTCTCTAATTGAAATATTTGACTTATCCAAAGCAAAACCTGCCACACTGTTTAATGAGATGATGCCAAAAGCCATGGCGATTCGCAAAGCGATCATTCAAAATGATTCGGCATTGGGTGTTGCATTTGCCAAATGTTTCGATCTGAAGTTTGATGATCTTGCTTTTTCTTTATTCTTTAATGAAAATGTATTACGGGATGTTGCTGTCAAATCAGGCGGCAATCCGTTTGATAATACCAATACCGTTTACAGCGGGTTTCCTGATAACTGGGAAGTAAACCAAAAGGCTGAACGCCTTGCAGCAACAGTCAGCCCGGATGTTATTTTCAGTAAATATGATCGTACCGGCAATATCAATAAGCCTGTTGTTTTAATGCATACGGTTTATGACCAGCTTATTCCTCCCCAGTATGGTGTGTTAAATTTTGAGAACATGGTACACCAGCAGGGCAAGGACGATTATTTTATTGTTAAGTACACTAATGGACAAGGCCATTGCCAGTTTAGCCCCGCAGAAACCGGTAAAGCTTTTGATGAACTGAGGGAATGGGTAAAAACGGGTAATAAAGCGAAGGCGGGGAGTATAAAATGAATGTTGTATAGTAGTTATATTGATTTCTTTTAAAAGAAAAGAACTATAAGACGTTGTCATGAAAATAAATTTAAATGAAATTGTTGCCATTGATGTGCATACGCATGCCGAAGTAAGCTGCCGCCAACCGCATGATGATTACCGCCCGGACTTTGATGAAGCATTTGCAAAATTTTTTAAATCAACACACCGGCCGACTATACAGGAGACCTGCGACTACTATCGTTCTTTAAAAATGGCATTGGTGATGTTTACTATTGATGCGGAGTATGAACTGGGGAGAAGAAGAATTCCCAATGAAGAAGTAGCAGAAGAAGCGATGAAGAATGCAGATGTGATGATTCCATTTGCCAGCATTGATCCCCATAAAGGAAGAATGGGAGCAAGGGAAGCAAAACGTTTGATTGAAGATTATAAGGTAAAAGGATTTAAGTTTCATCCAACTGTACAGGGTTTTTATCCTAATGATCGCATGGCCTATCATTTATACGAAGTAATTGCTGCAGCAGGGTTGCCTATGTTATTTCACAGCGGTCATTCAGGATTTGGAAGTGGAGTCCGTGGCGGTGGTAGTTTGCGTTTGGAGTATTCCAATCCTATTCACCTCGATGATGTTGCCATTGATTTCCCTGATGCCCCCATCATTATTGCGCATCCCTCATGGCCCTGGCAGGATGAAGCTTTGAGTGTTGCCATGCATAAACCAAACGTA
>JANRKT010000266.1:0-6761 GCA_033763355.1 Chitinophagaceae bacterium
TTTCTTTACATTTCCTGATTTCAGTTACCTGAATAACCCCACGGTATGGATAACTGCCGTTACACTTGCAATTGTTGCAAGCCTTGAAACCCTGCTGAGTATTGAAGCGGTTGACAAGCTTGACCCCTACAAAAGAGTAACACCCAATAACCAGGAATTAAAAGCACAGGGTGTTGGCAACGCATTGTCGGGTTTAATAGGCGGCATACCTGTTACATCAGTTATTGTAAGAAGCTCAGCTAATGTAAATGCGGGGGCCAGGAGCAAACTTTCAGCCATTATGCATGGGGTACTGATGCTGCTCTGTGTTATGTTTATTCCTGTTATCCTGAATAAAATACCGCTTTCCGCACTGGCGGCTATACTCATTTTTACCGGTTATAAACTTGCCAAACTGCCGCTGTTCCGTGAGTTTTATCAGAAAGGATGGGACCAGTTTGTGCCTTTTGTGGTTACTGTGGGTGCAATTTTGCTCAGCGATCTTTTGATTGGCATTATGGTTGGTATATTCGTTGGACTGTTTTATATGGTACGCAGCAATTTCCGCTCTTCTGTTTTTGTGGTAAATGATAACAACAAGTATTTATTCAGGCTCAGAAAAGACGTTTCTTTTCTCAACAAACCCATCATCAGGAAAAAACTTGAAGAGGTGCCGGCCAATGCCTATGTATTGCTCGATGCCACTCGTGCTGATTTTATTGACAAGGATATTATTGATGTGGTGAATGAATTTATGGAGCATGCCCACCTGAAAAACATTACAGTTGAAGTTAAGAAAAGCCTGCATAAACCCATGCACGAATTGTTTATCCAGCCCCGTGAAAAAAATGCAACAGAAGAACCATTATTTTCACAAAATTAAAATTACCCGCCATGACATCATACGAAAAGCTTTTCCTGGAAAATAAAGCATGGGCAAAAGAAAAAACTGATGAAGACCCTGATTTTTTTAAACGGCTGGTGAACATACAATCACCTGAATTTTTATGGATAGGCTGCAGCGACAGCCGGGTGCCTGCCAATGAAATTACCGGAACACAGCCCGGTGAAATATTTGTGCACCGCAATGTGGCCAACCTTGTAATCAATACGGATGTAAACCTGCTGAGTGTGCTTGATTATGCCGTTAACCACCTTAAAGTAAAACATGTTATTGTTTGCGGCCACTATGGCTGCGGCGGCGTTAAAGCTGCAATAACAAACAACGACTTTAAAGCAGTACTCAACATGTGGCTCAGAAATATAAAAGATGTGTACCGGATTCACCGGGCAGAACTGGATGCCATTTCTGACAATGAAAAGAAAACAGACCGGCTGGTAGAACTTAACGTTCAGGAGCAGGTATTTAACCTTGCCAAAACATCTATCATCCAGAGGGCCTGGAAAAATGAAAAACGCCCTGACCTTCACGGATGGGCTTACCGCTTAACAGATGGTATTATTAAACCGGTTTTTGAAATGCCTGCCGGAACGCACATTGACGATCTTTATGAATATGATGATTTATAACTGTAATATTTAATCCGCCGGCTTTGTTATCTTTATTTTTATTTAATGCCCGGGCATTATAAATACAGGTAATCATGACCAAAGCATTTCTCTCTTATCTTGACACGCTGAAAGTAAAACCCGGAAAGAGAATTTCACTTTCAAAAGATTTTCATGCTGACTATGATCACAAAACTTTTTCAAAAGAAGAAGGGCAGCAATTGCTAGAAGAAGGAATTAAAAACCTTTCCCGGCTACAGGATAAACTGTATGCTCATGATGAATACAGTGTGCTGATTGTGCTTCAGGCCATGGATGCAGCAGGCAAAGATGCAGCCATTAAGCATGTCATGAGCGGCCTTAACCCGCAGGGAGTTAAAGTAACCAGTTTTAAAGTGCCTTCTAAAGAAGAGCTGGACCATGATTATTTCTGGAGGCATTACAAAGCCCTGCCTGCAAGGGGCGAAATAGGCATTTTCAACCGTTCACACTATGAAAATGTACTTGTAACCCGTGTTCATCCTGAATATGTGCTGGGTGAAAATATTCCCATAATCAACTCGCTGAAGGATATTGATAAAAAATTCTGGGATAACCGCTTTAAACAAATCAACCGTTTTGAAAAAAACCTTGCACATAACGGCACCGTAATTCTCAAATTCTTTTTACATGTTTCCCCGGAAGAACAGAAAAAGCGTTTTATAGAAAGGATAGATGACCCTTCCAAGAACTGGAAATTTGCGCTGGCAGATGTGGAAGAAAGAAAGCGCTGGAATGACTACATGTATGCTTATGAAGAAATGTTAAGCAACACTTCACAGGAAGATGCCCCGTGGTTTGTATTGCCTGCTGATGACAAATGGTTTACCCACCTGTGCCTTGCTGCCATTATCTACAAACAATTCGAAAAACTTGAATTGAGTTATCCCGCAGTGAGCAAAGAGCAAAAAGCAAAACTGCAGGGGGCGAAAAAACAGTTGCTTGGGGAGGGTAAGAAGAAGAATAACCGAAAGGAATAAACAGTAGTTTTTAAACAAGCTATTTCTTTTTAAACTTAGCAATCGCCTCTCTTGTAAAATCACTCAGCACCAGTCTGCCGCTGATGGCTGCCCTTTCTGCAAGTAAGCTGTCCCACAGTTCCGTTCCTCTCCAGAATACTTTTTTCATTTCGGTCATGGCATCAGGGCTGGCATGGGTAAGAGAGAGGGATAGTTTTCGTACTGATTCTTCCATCTCTTCAATACTGGCATGCACTTCTGCAAACAAGCCTTTCCTCCTTGCCCATTCTGCATTGCGCCACATGCCGGCATCAATGGCCAGCTGGCTGAAAGCCGATACACCCATCTTTCTTTCAACAGCAGGCCCAACAACAAAAGGGCCGATGCCTACTGCCAGTTCACTCAGTTTCACTTCAGCCGTTTCAGTTGCAATGCAATAATCTACAGATGCGGCAAGCCCCACCCCTCCGCCAACACATTTGCCCTGCACCATGCCAATGATGAATTTGGGGCACTTGCGCATGGCATTGATTACATTGGCAAAGCCCATAAAAAATTTGCGCCCCTGTTCTTCCGTTTTTATGCCAATCAGTTCATCAAAGGAAGCGCCGGCACAAAATACTTTTTCACCTGCGCTTTTCAGTATGATCACTTTTACATCAGGGTCCACCCCCGCCCGGTGTACTGCTTTGGCAAGTTCTTCAAGCAATAATCCCGGCAAAGAATTGCTTTGCGGATGAAAGAACTCAATTGTACAGATACCCTGGTGAAGCTCGTACTTTACATATCCGCCTTTTACATCTGTAACCATAACAAACATTTTATGGTGAGTAGTTAATCCTGGTTTTTCTTTTTAACCATTGTAAGAATGGTTGCAACAGCCACCTGTTCATCTGTTTCGTCAAACACCTCAACAAACCATTTTACAATGCCTTTTGCAATATCAGCAGGTTCTTTCTTTTCCTGCTGAATTTTTTCTTTACAGGTAAACCTTACATAAACGCTATGGCCTGCATAAACCGGTTTGGTAAACCGCAACTCATCTATGCCGTAGTTTAACAGAACAGGGTTTTTTTCATAACCGTCAACAAACAAACCTGCGGCAACGCTTAGTATAAAATAACCATGTGCCACCTGCTCTTCAAACATAGTGCCGCTGAAATCAGTTTCTTTTTTATGTGCGTAGAAATGGTCGCCGCTTAATTCAGCAAAGCGGTCTATATCCGCTGAAGTGATCAATCTTTTTCCGGTTATCAGTTGGTCGCCGGTTTGTAAATCCTCAAAATATTTTTTAAAAGGATGAACAGCGCCTGTATTTCCTTTTGCATAGGGCTGGTAAACATTGGTAATAGCTGTAATGGCTGTTGGCGAACCCTGTATGGCAACCCGCTGCATATAATGTTTTACCCCTCTTATACCACCCATTTCCTCCCCGCCTCCTGCACGTCCGGGGCCGCCATGCACCAGCAATGGCAAAGGCGAACCATGACCGGTGCTTTCCCTTGCACATTCATTATTCAATACCAGTATCCTTCCGTGATGTGTTGCTGCACCCAATACATATTTTTTTGCAATGGCATTATCAGCAGTAACTATTGAGCTGCACAATGAGCCTTTTCCTTTCTTTGATAAAGCTATGGCATCATCTGTATTTTTATAAGGCATAATGGTGCTTACGGGGCCAAATGCTTCTACGTTATGCGCTTCATTGGCCTCAAATGGCTTTTCGTTCATCAGCAATAAAGGGCTGATAAAAGCTCCTTTGCTGCTGTCGGCATCAATAACTTCAACGCCATCAAGCGAGCCATAAATAATTTGCGATGAGGCAAGAAGCTTTTGCACCTGTTCTTTTACCTCATTACGCTGGGCCTGTCCTGCAAGGGAACCCATTCTTACCTTCTCATTTAATGGATTGCCAATTGTTGTTTGCGATAATGCTTTGCTGATGGCTTTCCACACATCTTCCATTTTATTTTCCGGAACAAATATCCTTCGGATGGCGGTGCATTTCTGTCCCGCCTTTACTGTCATTTCTTTTCTCACTTCTTTAATAAAAATATCCCACTCCGGCATATCAGGGGTTACATCATTGCCCAGTACAATACAATTAAGGGAATCTGCCTCCATATTAAAAGGCACACTTTCGCTGAGTATTTTCGGGTGGGACTTCAGCATTAAACCTGTTGAAGCGGAGCCTGTAAATGTTACCACATCCTGCGAACTTACATGATCAAGCAGGTCTCCTGCGCTTCCGCAAATAAGCTGTAAAGCCCCCTCCGGTAAAATACCTGAAGCTGCAATTTCCCTTACTACCGCTTCGGTTAAATAAGAAGTTACTGTTGCAGGTTTTACCAGCGCAGGCATTCCTGCAAGCAGGTTTACTGCAATTTTTTCAAGCATGCCCCATACCGGAAAATTGAATGCATTGATGTGAATGGCAACACCTTCTTTGGGCACCATGATGTGATGCCCCATAAAAGTATTGTTCTTGCTTAAATTGTGCCCTTCGCCATCAGTATAAAAAGTTTCGTCAGGAAATTTTCTTCTTAATGAAGCATAGGAAAACAAATTCCCGATTCCGCCTTCAATATCAATCCGGCTATCTGCTTTTGTTG
Source organism: Chitinophagaceae bacterium (assembly GCA_033763355.1). Classification (GTDB taxonomy): domain Bacteria; phylum Bacteroidota; class Bacteroidia; order Chitinophagales; family Chitinophagaceae; genus JANRKT01. The sequence continues at coordinate 5,102 of JANRKT010000266.1, forward strand.
CGCCTGTCTGGTAGCTGATCTGATAAAATTTTTCGAGGTGGTTCCGCAGGTGCATGGCCAGCGCCCTGAGCATTAAACCACGCTGGTGAAAAGTCATTTTGCACAAATTGGGATAGCCTGTTTTTCGGGCATATTCAAGGGCAGCAGAAAAATCAATGCCTTTTGTTGAAGCAGCACCAATCACTTCTCCATTAACAGCATTGTATAAAGTCTGCCCTTCACCATCGCCTTCAATCCATTTGCCTGAAATATAATTTCCGAGTTTCATAGTATGATTGATTAAAACAACAATTACTCTTTTACAACCGGTTCCACACCAAATTGTTTCAGGTGGTGCAGCGCATGTTTATGCAACAAATGCACTTGTTCTGCATAATTTAATTCACCAAAAAAGGGGTTCATCACCCTTTTACCCGGTTGCCCCTCATAAGTTTTAAAAAAGTCCAGCAATGTTTCCTGTAATTCATTTATAGATGCCTGAACAGTATGGTGAGCCGGGGGAAGAGGAGTTTCAGGCAGATTGGGGTTGACTGTATTTTCCCTGAAAGGTTTTTCGCTCATCATAAATTCGTAAGCCTTCTGCTGTTTTTCTCCTGCCAATATCCGGGGTTGCTGAACAGCTCCTGTGGCTATTTTCAACGCATGGCTGAAATGTTCTATCATCTGCTGAAAATTCATTTTACCCCATCTTGCCTGTGTACCGGCAGGTATCTTTTGCAACAGTGGTATAAACGCTTTGCTGAGAAACATTTTTTTTTCTTCATTCATGGCAGGCCTTCTTATGTTGCAAAGTAAAACAAAAAAGCCCCCGGTACAACCAGGGGCATTGCAGTTGGTTTGGGTCAATATCTTTATACGTCGGCCATTCTTGCTTCTATTACCGATGAAAGCCTTTCGAAAACATCATCAATGGCGCCCATCCCTTCCACCTCTTCTACTTTATCCGTTTTGCGGTAGTAATCTGCTACAGGCAACGTTTCTTTTTTATAAACATCAAGTCTTTTGCGCTGTACTTTTTCATCTGCGTCATCACTGCGGCCTGATGTTTTGGCCCGGTGCACCATGCGTTTCACCAGCTCATCATCGGCCACTTTCATAAAGAGCACTGCCGCAATGGAAGTTTTCTTTAAGGTAAGCAGTTTATCCAGCGCCTCTGCCTGGGCTGTTGTGCGGGGAAAACCATCAAACAAAAAACCTTTGGCATTGGGGTTATTATCCAGGGCGGAACTGATCATTCCAATTACTACTTCATCAGGCACAAGCTGGCCTTTATCCATGATGCTTTTTGCTTCAAGGCCAAGCGGGGTTTTGCCGGCAATTTCACTGCGCAGCAAATCCCCGGTAGAAAGATGTTTTAAATCATATTTTTCGATAAGTTTTGCCGATTGCGTACCTTTTCCACTGCCCGGGGGCCCGAATATGATTAAATTGAACATACCGCTTACTAACCCGTTTTTGGTGAGAATTCAAATATAATGGGAAAAACAAAATGTTAAACCATTTTCCCAAAAATTAAGTGGTCAGCCAGTTGACAAACCGCTTAAACCCCATCTTCGTACATTTGTTATGATTAAAATTACCGGAAATATGATAAAAAGGCTCATGTGGGTGCTGGTTCTGCCGCTGGCATTTATACACTGCGGGTATTCCCAAAACGCAA